>NZ_ATUP01000001.1:1638359-1966031 GCF_000420265.1 Oceanicaulis alexandrii DSM 11625 | reverse complement strand
CGCCCAGATCGCGCGCGGTCTGGTCTGAAATCTCGACGACGATCGCTTCCACCTGCACCTGAGGGCGGCGCACGTCCAGGCGGCGGATCACCTGTTCAAGGTCGCGCAGCACGTCCGGATCGGCGTTCATGATGATGGCGTTGGTCGCGGGATGGTGCGCGATGGAGACGGGACGCCCGCCCGTGTCAGACGCGTTCATGGATTCGGTGAACTGCTCGAGAATGGGCAGCAGGTCATCACCCCGAGCATGGTTCAGCGCCACGACACGGAAGGTCTGGTTGGAGGCGCTGACCGCATCAATGCGGCGCACCAGCGAGACCATCTGGCCCACCGCCGCCGGCTCGCCGCGCAGCAAAAGCGCGTTCGAGGACGGCACCGCCGCCAAAGTCACATTGCCGGGCGTATCGCTCTCAGAGCCTTGAGAGCGCACCTGCAAACGCCCGATTATGTCCGCCATCTCTTCAGCGGGGATATTGTCCAGCGTCAGCATCTCGACCGTGGAGGTGTCACGATCCGCCTCGCGCAGCGCCGCCTCGATGGCGCGCACATTGGAGGCGAAGTCGACGATCACCACCAGATTGCCCGATGCGATGGAATTGGCGGCGCCATACTGGCTAAGCATCGGCTCGATCGCGCGCACCGCGTCCAGCGCCGCGGCGTTCTGCAAGCGGTGCACGGAACTCAGGATCACAGAATCAGAGCCAGAAGCCGCAAGGGGCGCGCCCATGCGCACGCCTTCGGTTTCGGGGATGATCTGATAGACGCCCGGCGCGGTCGGCAAAGCGGCGTAGCCGTTCACACGCAGGGTGGAGAGAAAGACCTGAAAAGCTTCATCAGCGGTCAACGGCGTCTGCGAGACGATAGACACCCGGCCGCGCACTTCAGGGTCAACGACGAATGTATAGCCAGTCATCAGGGCCATATCGTCGATCACCGCGCCGATCTCGGCTTCGCGGAAATTCAGGGTCTGGCCTGACGATTGGCCATAGGCTGGCGTCAAGGTTGCGAGGGCCAGAGCCATCGCGGTCGCGATGCTGGAAAGAGATGTCATGATCGCCTGCATAATGCTTGGCTTTCCCCTAGAGCGCCGCTAACGCAGCGACGTTTCCACAGTGATGTCTTCGCCGTCGCGCCAGATGCGCGCCACAGCCATGTCAGCGGATTCCAAAAGCGCAAAAGCGCGCACGGCCGCCGCTTCGCTGGTGAGCGGCGCCGCGTTCAAGCTCAGCACCACATCACCCGGTTCAAGCCCCAGATTCGCCAGCTGAGCGGCGTCGCCGTCCACCCGCAAACCACGCACAGCGCCGTTCTCATAAACCGGCTCCAGGCTTAGCCCCGACAACCAGCCACGCGCCATTTGCCGTTCGCTCATCTGCACAGTTGCGCCGTCGGACTCAACGGGCGCCGCAGCGGCCGGCTGCGCTGCGCCGGACTGGGCGCGGCGGCGGCCTGCATCGGTGAGAAACAGGCTTTCAAGGACGCCGCGGCGATTGATCACCACCCGGTCGGCGTGAACTTCCTCCAGCACGATGTTCGCACTGAGGGTTTCGCCTGCGGCCACCCGCAGTTGACCCTCGCCGGGAATATCGATGATAGCGGATCCGTCGCCCGGCGTGGCGCCGACGCGCACGCCGCGCAAGGTGAAGCCGAGCCGGCTTTCCGGAGCCACCGGCGCCGCGCTCTGCGCGACCGGGGCGAACACGCCGCTGAGATCGCCGATTGTTTGCGGCGTAGACTCTGCTGTTCGGGCTGCGCTGCCCGCCGGGCTGATATCCGCGCGCAAAGCGTCAGAGCCGTAAATTCCAAACCAGACCGCCTGCGAGACAATCACCGCAATCACAAGGACCAGCGCAGCCTCCACCCCGTGACGCAGCACGGTCAGCCCCGAGATCGCCTCGGGTCTGTTGGCTGCGGTCTGGCTGGCGTGCGCGGTAAGCATCTGTGCGGTCAGGCCTCTGCGGCGGGTGTTGCATCGTACACGGACGCCGGATCGGCGCGAACCCGTGATTTCGCGTCCCGCTCTGCGGCACGCTCTGAAAGCAGAGACAAGCGCGCAGACCTTAAGGGTCCGCCCGCTTGCATCCGTGTTGGGTCGTCAATGTCATGACGGGGCGGCGCAAGGCCGCCCCGTCAGGTCTTTCCCTAGAACCGCGCTGTCAGGCTGACAGACACGGAGCGCCCGCGGGCGTAGGTGTTGAACTGGGTCTCACCAATGCCTTCGCTGACCTGATACTCGATATGATCTTCATCGAGCAGGTTGCGCGCATTGATGCTCAACGACAGGCCGTCATAGATGTAATCAAGATCCCGGCGGTAGGTGGCGTCCAGGATCACGCCCGGATCTTCCATCACGTCGGGAAGCTCGGCGCCTGGCTGGCTGAGACCCCGTTGCAGAACGCGGTCATCCACCCAGTTGAGCAGCAGGTTGAACTCGTCCTGATCACTCGCCCAGCCCAGCTGAACGTTGATGATGTTCTCAGGCGTGCCCTGCAGCACCGAACCGTCAAGGTTATAGGTCGCAGCCGGCTGCAGGCTCTGGCTGATCGGATCAAAGATCAGATCGCTGGCGCCCGCTTCAACTTCTGAGTCGGTGTAAGTGTAGTTGATGCCGAAGCGCCAATCCCGATCCGAGAGGAAGAAGATGTCGCCAGGAATGTTGAACTGGGTGCGATATTCCAGCTCGAGACCCTGAACGATAGCCTTGGGCGAGTTGATGAAGGTGGTTTCGAACACGAAGGTCGAGGTCGAGAACTGCACTTCTTCAATCGGATTGGTCAGCTCTTTGTAGAACACTGCGCCGGTGATGAACTGGTCGCGGCCCAGATAGTATTCCAGACGCGCGTCATAGTTCTTGAACTCGGTATCCACGAGACCCGAGTTACCGCGATAGGCGCGGCCGGATTCAGGATCGAAATAGCTCGAACGCGCCAGTTCACGGAACTGCGGGCGTGCGATGGTTTCCGAATATCCGACCCGCAGCTGAAGGTTCTCAGCAAAGGTCCAGGTGCCGGTGAAGGCCGGCAGGGTGTAGTCGTTTTCAAGATCGACCGTACCCGCGCCCAGATTGCCGAAGCGATCAAAGGTCTGAACCGACTGGGTCGCTTCTTCACGACGCACGCCGAAGGTGGCGCGGATGAAGTCGGTGAACTCCACATCAGCCTGGGCGTAATACGCATCCACGTCCAGCTCGCCGGTATAGGAGTCGTTGGTGGTGGACAGTTCTTGCAAGATGAACCGCGTTGGCGCGATGTTGTCCGGCGAGAACAGGAAGTCCGGGCGCGCGACACGCACATCGTCCGGCAGCGAGTTGCCGCCCACGAAACGGAAGGCGTACAGATTGTACTCGCGTTCGGTGCTTGCCGTGTCAAAGCCCGCTGACAGAACCGTGTTCCAGCCCATCACAGCGGTATTATAGACCGCGTCGCCGCCGAAGCTGGTGGCTTCATCGGTCAGATCGCTGAAGCGGATGTCATAGCTGTTGGCCACGAGATAGCTCGGCTGACCCGTCACCGGGTCGATCAGACGACGCAGCGTGCGCTCGTAGGGCGCGTCGCGGGTGGATTCCGCATAGGCGCCGCGCCAGCTCAGCTCGAGATCGCCAAACACATGCTCGCCATTGAGCTGGTACATGGTGAGCTCGCGCTCATACCAGCCGGTCTGCTCGTCATGGATCTCACCCGTGGCGCCCGGCGCGTTGAAGTCGGTGCCGGTGGTGATTTCAGAACGCTTGTCAGTGTCGTGCGAATAAAAGACGAGACCCTGGACTTCGTGGTTGTCCAGACCCGCAGACAAAGCGACCAGAGCATTCGTAGCGGCTTCAAAACGGCCTTCTGCAGCCGTCTGGTCATTACCGATGATGCCGCCCAGCACGCGCTGACGGCTGGCTTCGCGGTAAGACCAGTCGCTGTCATAGCCAGCGGTCGCCACAACACCAACCTCAAGCTGGCCCAGCATGCGCGAGGCGCCGGCCTCGAAGCTGAACGAGCCCGTCGGCAGATATTCGGTGTTCTGGATGACGTTGACCGGCGAGTTGGTCAGGCTTTCACCCGCGTTTTCGATGTAAGCATCGCTCTGGCTGTTGAGCGGCGTCCGCGTGGCGATCAGATCCGCCAGAGGAGACGGCATGCTGCGCAGGCCGTCATCATAGCCCGTCCAGTCCTGGTCGGCGCCCGAATGGATCAGACCATCCTGGAACGTGGCTTCGCTGTTATAGGAAACGCCGGCCTTGAGGCTGAAAAAGTCCTCATCAGGGCGACGCACGGTGCTCATATTGATCAGACCGCCGCCGAACTCGGCCGGCAGGTTGGCCGAATAGGTTTTCTGGACTTCGATGCCGTCCAGCAAGTCGGACGGGATGAGATCCAGCGGCACGGTGCGGCGGAGCGGTTCGGGGCTGGGAAGCACCGATCCGTTCAGCAAGGACGAGGAGTAGCGATCCCCAAGGCCGCGCACATAGGCGAAACGGCCGCCGACAATGCTGAGACCACTGACACGCGCCAGAGCGGCGGCGGCGTCTGAATCGCCCGTACGGGCCAGGTCTTCAGCTGACAGGAAGCTCGCAACCTGTGCAGTGCGACGCTGGGGTTCGGGGACGTACTGGTAGCGCACGACCACCACGTCTTCGACTTGGTTGGAGGCGGACGCAGCCTCGTCATTTGTCTGCTGCGCGAAGGCGGCGGACGGGGCGAGGAGAACGCTCGAGGCGAGCAGCGCTCCACGCATGAGTTTCATCGTATTCATCATCAGAACCTTTTGTCAGGTCGTCACCAGCAGGCTGCAGAAGGCGGGGCCGCCGACGCATGACGTCGACGGCCCGCGCTCAATTGCGCTTAGCAGGGAGAGGACGCTTCCAGGCCACAGGACCAGCCAGCCCACCAGCGGTCGGAGCTGTTCTCGACGGCGCCGATATAGGTGACCGGCTCGAACCAGGCATCCAGCGTGGTCGGGTCGAACACCGGACGCGCATTCTCTGCGGTCCCGTTGACGAACGTGCCAGACAGGGTTGCTGCGATGGCGGTGGTGTTGTTCGAACCCTGATCCACAGCGCCTTGTGCAGCGGCGGTGTCAGAACCCGAGCGGGCCAGACCGGCGTCACAATCAAACAGAACCGAGTCAAAGCGCGGATCGTTGTTGATGTCGTAGCCGGCGACGCCGTCGCCTGCGCTGTCCTGCCAGCGGAAGCATTCCTGACCGTAATCGACCACACCGTTCACATAGCGTCCGACGGTGCCGGTGTTCAGGCGGAAAGCGTTCGAACGGTTACCGATGAAGGTGAAGTTCGACAGCGTGGCGTTCGACAATGGCGTGACGCCGTTACCCGCGCTGGAGGCTTCCACGATGTTGTCACCCAGCTGATCGTTCTGGACGACGATCGCGAACTGGATGTTGCCCTGATAGCCGTTGTCGGTGTCGATGGAGTCGTCTTTGTTGCCGGTCAGAACCAGGTTGCGGACGTTGACGTTGCCGCCGAAGAACTCGACGCCGTCATCCTCGTTATTGTGAACCTGGACGTATTCGACCGTGGTGCCGCGACCGATGCCGGCGAAGGTGATGCCGTTCAGTTCGTTGCCCGCGGTGTTGATGGCGAAGCCGGCATATTTGAGCTGCATGAAGCGCAGCGCGCCGGAATTGTCGTCAGCGTCATTGCCGCCGTAGATCGCATCCGGGTTGGTCACGCCTTCCACGATGTTCTGGCAGTCACCGCCTGCGACCGAACCGGTCGAGCAACGGTTGATCGGCGCCTGGCCGAGCAGCACCAGACCACCCCATTCCGCGGTCGCGGTGTCGGGATCAACCTGGTTGCCGGTGAGATCGTTTTCAGAGGTGAAGATGACCGGGTTTTCGCGGGTGCCGTTGGCGAAGATCTGAGAGCCGCGATTGACCACGATGTAGTCAGCGCCGCTATCGCCGAACAGGGTCACGCCCGATTCGATGGTCAGCACAGCCGGATCAGCGTTCGGAGCCGTACCGTCGGGGCCGGCGTCAATGCCGACATCCACACGACCGGAGATCTCGTAGACATTGCCGCGCGTCAGGCGCAGGTCGTCGGTGAGAACGCCGGAGACGCGGCAGATGGTTTCACCATTCAGCTCAAGACCCGTATCGGCGGTGCCGGTCGGGCAAGCCGCTTCCGGGAACAGACCGAAGGTCCAGCCGGCCGCCCAGTTGGACGTCTCGGTTTCAGACGGGCTGAAAGCGCCGGCATAGCTGGCCGCTTCGAAGAAAGAGCCCAGCGTGGTCGGATCGACCGCGGTGACGCCCTGCTCGACCGGGCCCGGGAACAGGCGGGAAGCCAGCGAGTTGGCGCCGACCACATTGTTCGGGTCCGCAGCGACGGCTGCTGCCGGAACGCCAGCGACGGAGTTGGAAGAGGCCAGGCCGCCGTCGCAATCAAACACCACAGAGCGGAAGCTCGGATCGGTTGCTGCGTTGAAGCTGGTGTTGCCGTCGCCCGCGCTGTCCTGCCAGCGGAAGCATTCCTGGCCGTAATCCACCACGCCGTTGACATAGGTGCCGACGGTGCCGGTGTTCAGGCGGAACGCGTTCGAACGGTTACCAACGAAGGTGAAGTTGGAGATGGTCGCGTCAGACGCCGGCAGGGCGCCCGGAGCGACGCTGGAAGCTTCAACGATGTTGTCGCCGATATTGTCGTTCTGGACAACGATCGCGAACTGGATGTTGCCCTGATAGCCGTTATCGGTGTCGATGGAGTCGTCTTTGTTGCCCGTCAGGACCAGGTTGCTGACGTTGACGTTGCCGCCGAAGAACTCGACGCCGTCATCTTCGTTGTTGTGAACCTGAACGTGGTTGACTTCGGTGCCTGCGCCGATGCCGGCGAAGGTGATGCCGTTCAGCTCGTTGCCCGCAGTGTTGATGGCGAAGCCAGCGAAGCGAACCTGCAGGTAACGCAGAATGCCCGAATTGTCGTTGGCGTCGTCGCCACCGTAAATGGCGTCCGGATTGGTCACGCCTTCCACGATGTTTTCGCACGCGACAGAGCCCGGAGCCGCGGCGGCGCTCAGGCAGCGATTGATCGGCGCTTGGCCCAGCAGCACCAGACCACCCCATTCAGCGGTGTTGGAACCACCCAGGTCGGAAGCGTCAGCAGCGCGGCGCTCGATGTCAGCCTGGCTCGTCATGATCACCGGCGCAGAGGCGGTGCCCAAAGCTTCGATCTGCGAGCCGCGGTTCACAACGATGTAGTCAGCGCCCGATGCGCCATAAACAACAGCGCCCGGCTCGATCGTCAGGCGTGCAGACTGGCCGCCCGCCTTGTTGCCGTCAGCGCCGATGTCGGCGCCGACATCGATGCGGCCATTGAGGCGGTAAGCGACGCCGTCAACAGCTTCAAGGGTGAGGTTCGACAGGATCTGGCCGCTGACTTCACAGGCGGTGAAATCGCCCACAGAACCGGCTTGGGTGAAGCCGGACGGGCACGAAACCGTGCCGCCGCCGCCACCACCGCCGCCACCGCCGCCACCCGGAGGCGTGCCGGGGGCTGACGGGCCAGGAGAAGCGATATCGGACCCTTGCGAACACGCAGCGATCACAGCAAAGGACGCACCTGCAAGCAGCAGTTTCAGCTTGGACATTTGAACTTTCATCAGAACCCCCCGAGGGACTTTATGTGGCGCAACACTCAAAACACGCCGCACTGGCTCGTCGGCTCAGGCGGTCGCTCGGGAGGTGAAAAGACAGCAAGATTGTTACGCAGGGTTCTCAATTGCGTGACGAAGCCGTGACACGCCATATACGCGAGCCTTGATGACGCACCGCAGGCGTCATCAGCACTGCGGGCGTCGCCGGATTCGCCAGCGTTGACTGACCTTGGCGCAGGTGTGGCGCCTGTGCACACATCATTAAGGGTTTTATGAAGTTTGGATGACGCACAGGTTTTTCACCTGTGACGACATGCGCCTCAGACGGCAGGTCCGTGGCGCGCCTCGAACACCTCACGAAACGGCGACAGATCATGTCCCGCGTCGCGCGCCAGCGTGAGAATCTCATCCGCCGGACGATCTTGCGACTGAGACAACGCCCACCCCAGCATGGACCGCGCGCCCGACCGGCAGAAGCCCAGCACCTTGCCGGACGCCTGCTGCGTCACCGCATGAATGCGGGCGATGTCAGTTTCGCTGATCTGCGCGCCCTGCATGGGGGCATGCAGGTAATCCAGCCCGGCCGATGTGGCCGCAGCCTCGATCATCGCCGAAGACGGCTGCCCAGGCTCCTCACCATCAGGCCGATTGTTGATCAACGCGGTGAAGCCCTGATCAGCAAAGGCCTGAACCTGGTCAGGCATGATCTGTCCGGAAATGAAGAAATCAGACGTCACCGGGACACAGACCATCAGCTCACTCCTACAGGGCGTCGAACGGAATCTTGAGGTAATGCACGCCATTATCCTCGGCGGGCGGCAATTCTCCCGCACGCATGTTCACCTGCACGCTGGGCAGGATCAGATTGGGCATGTCCAGCGTGGCGTCGCGCCGTTCGCGCATGGCGACAAAACTGTCCTCGTCCACGCCGCCGCCCACATGAATATTGGAAGCGCGCTCCTCGGCCACAGTGCTCTCCCAGGCGAAGTCATCGCGTCCTGGCGCCTTGTAGTCATGGCACATGAACAGGCGGGTCTCGTCAGGCAGGGCGAAGATCTTCTGGATGGAGCGATAGAGCGTGCGCGCATCCCCGCCGGGAAAGTCACAGCGCGCCGTGCCGAAATCGGGCATGAACAGCGTGTCGCCGACAAACGCCGCATCCCCGATGACGTAAGTCATGCAGGCCGGGGTGTGCCCCGGCGTATGCATGGCGCGCGCTTCAAGTTCGCCGATATAAAAGCGCTCATCGTCCGCGAACAAATGGTCAAACTGGGAGCCGTCGCGCCGGAACTCGTCCTCGGCGTTGAACACATCACCGAACACGGACTGGACGGCGCGGATATGGGCCCCGATCGCCAATTGTCCGCCCAGCTGGGCTTTCAGATACGGCGCCGCAGACAAATGATCGGCGTGAACATGGGTTTCCAGCACCCAATCCACATCCAGCCCCTGCTCTCTCACATAAGCGATCAGGGCGTCCGCGCTCTTATGGGCGGTGCGTCCCGACTTCGGATCGTAATCAAGCACGGAATCAATAATCGCCGCTTTCGACGTCGCAGGATCGGAGACCACATAGCTGACAGTGAATGTGTCGCGGTCAAAAAAGGCTTTGACCACAGGGTTCTGAGATGAAGCGTTATCGGTTGTCATAACACGGCGCCTCCTTTGGACATTTGGGGACCGAAGGCCTGGCACAAGGCCGACACCAGCTTGTGGATACGCACATCGGCCAGGCTGTAATAGACGTGCTTGGCGTCCCGACGCGGCGTGACAAGACCGGCATCACGCATGCGCGCCAGGTCTCTCGACAGATTAGGCTGACGCACGCCGGTGCGCGACTCGATCTCAGACACCGAGCACTCGCCTTCCATCAGCTCGCACGCCACCAGCAGCCGCCCCGGATGGGCGAGAATTTTCATCAGGCTGGCGACTTCGTCCGCGCGATCGCGCAGCTCCATCAGGTCGAGTTCGGCGCCCATGGCTCGGGACCCTTGTCTGCTCAATTTGAACTTTCGTGTTTTGATAATTGAAATCCTGGCCCCCAGTGACAAGTCTTCCTCACAGTCAATCTTTCTGATCCTATGGTCCTGACAGGCGTCCTGTGCGTGCTGCGCCTTTGTTCCCGCTAACCGGAGACCGCTGACTTGATGAGCGTCATCAGCCTGCTCGCCCTTAATCTTGGGGCCGTTTTATTATTATTTTCAGCACTTTGGGTGATCGCCCAGCTCAATCGCGACCCCAGCTTCATCGATGCGTTCTGGGCGTTTTCGATTGTTCTGGTCGCCGGGCTCACCTTTCTGCTGACTGATGGCGCGACATGGCGACACATGCTGATCGCCGGGCTCACCGCTGTGTGGGGGATGAGGCTCGGCGTTCATTTGCTGCTGCGTTGGCGGCAGGAGGGGGCGGATCGGCGCTATATGAAATTGCTCAGCAATGTCCGCGAGAAGCGCGGTTGGAGCTATGGGCGCACCACGGCGCTGTTCGTTTTTCTGCCTCAAGCCGTCCTGTTATGGCTGACCAGCCTGCCCGTACAGCTCGGGCAAGCGTTCGCAGGTGAAGCGACGCTGGGCGTTCTGGGCTATGCCGGAGCGGCTTTGGCCGTGTTCGGAATTGCGTATGAAAGCCTCGCGGACGCCCAGCTCAGCCGGTTCAAACATGACCCGGCCAGGCAGGGCCAGGTTCTCGACACAGGCTTGTGGGCCTGGAGCCGGCATCCCAATTATTTCGGCGAGGCCTGCGTCTGGTGGGGGCTGTGGCTGATCGCGGCCGAAACCGGCTGGGGCGCGCTTGCCCTGCCTGGTCCGGTCTTCGTGACCTTCACCTTGCTCAAACTGTCCGGCGTGACGCTTCAGGAAGCGGGCATTGAGGACAGACGCCCAGACTATGCGCGCTACAAGGCGCGGACATCGGCGTTTGTGCCGCGTCCGCCCAAGTCACACTCATGATAGGTACGATCAGGTCCGGCGCGTGGGCGGAATGTTGAAGCCGTCAGGCGCGCTTTCAAGAAAGCGCTCCACAAAGCGCACAGCGTCTTCCGCCCGGCCTTGCGACATATCAGAACAGAACGCGTAAACCGCAGTGCCGCTGAGTGCGAGACTCAACAGACCGACGCTCGCCATCACTACCAGTAGCCGCATATCGCCCTCCCCGGCGTTAACAGGGGAAGCCTAACATTACGCGATGTTCATTAACAAGCGGAAAGGTTCGGATCAGACCGAGTCGCGGTCCTGTTCCTCAAACATATCGCTCGGAGACGGCGTCGCCATGGCGGAACTGGCGTTCTTGAGCGCTTGCAGCGCCTCCTGGACGCTCGTCTCCATCAAGGCCGCAGCGCTTTCCACGCGCTGGCTGGCGGCGTCATATCGATTGACATCCAGCTGGCCGACCGCCGCTTCAATACGCTGCGCCGCGCCATCAACGCGCTGTCCGATTTCGCCCGACATCGCTTCAAGACCGGCGCGGAAATCAGCCAGCGCCGCATCCATGCCGCCAGACGGAATGGATTGGGCGATCGCCTTCATCTCTTCGCGGAACGCGCTTAATTCCGCAGCGATATCGGTCTGGCTGCCCAGACGGGTCTCGTGCAAAGCGGAGGCCGCAATGTCATCAATATCAACGGTGTCTGCGTTTTCATCCCAGATCCGGGATGTAGCGTTGATCTCATCAAGCGCGTCTTCCAGCACGTCTTGAAGGGCGGGCTCAGCTTCAAGAGCGGGCTCAGCCTCAGCATCATCAGGCTCAGCCATACTGACTTCGTCATCCGCTTGCGCCAGAACGAAGTCGTCGTCATCAACGATCAGATCGCGTCCCTCAGCTCCAAGCGCGTCGTCTATGTCCGCACCGGCTTCAGAGCTGTCCAGCTCAGGGGCATCAGGCTCAGTTTCAGACTGTTCACCCAGCTCAAAACCGTCTTCAACGGCCGGCTCAGGGTCTATCGCAAACTCAGGCTCCGCTTCGGTCTCAAGCTCGGGTGCGGCGTCAGAGTCAGCTTCCGCCCCGGCGTCCGGCAAAAACGCGAAGTCGTCTTCCTCTGCTGCGGCGACCTCCGCCTCGGGCTCAATTTCAGTCCCGTCCGCAGTGTCGGTTGCGCTCGCAGGCTCTACGCCTTCAACAGTATCATCCAGAACCACGACAGGGTCGTCATCAATCGGCGTGGCCAGAGCCCAATCGTCCTCCCCGGAAGCGTCAAACGCGTCGAGGTCAACCGCGCCGTCATCAAGGAGGGCGTCGCCCGCCCCCTCATCAGCTCCGGATGTTTCCGTGTCGGAATTCGTGTCAAAATCCCATTCGTGCTCGGCCAGATCGTGCATCACCGCCTCGCCTTCTTCATCAGACAGAGCCTGATTGCGGATGCGGTAATCTTCCTGGCGCGGCAGGTCGGGTTGACGCGCCAGATGCACAGCTTCGCTCGCCGGGTCGCCAAACAAGGTGTTCGCCAGCTCGTCGCAGGCGGCGTCCACATCGTCCACATGCTCAACCGGAGAACACAAGGCCCAGGTCAGAGCGCCGAGAGGGGAAAAGCGCACACGGTCGCTGACCGCCCGCTCCAGAAACAAGGAGGTGAAGCGATCCAGTCCCGCAGCCAGTGCATCCGCATTCGCGGTTTCCGGCGGTCGCAATTGCAGAATGAACGCGGCCTCGCCCTCGCGGGGTTGAACAGCATCTGCGGTGGCGAGCTCCATGAGTCCCTTCCCGAAGCGAATCACCCCGGTCCCTGCATCAGTTAGACAGACACCAGATCGCACTCACCTTGCGAAGGTCTTAACATAGCGTGAAATGGATTACTCGAAGCCGATGAAGCTGGGCAGGCCCTGACTTCCGGGCGACATCGCCACTCCGTCCGCATGAATGATCGCCACCGGATTCTGTCCCAGATACGCGCCGCGCATGGAGGGCGCATCATCAATGGCGTGCACCACCAGTCCCGGCGCGTAACGCGGTCCCTGCCGGGGCGTCTCCGGTTCGATTTCAGCGCGCGACACCTGCAACAAGGTCAGGTTGGACAAGGCCCGCACGTCCGCATCCACCCCGGCGCCGGTCTCGATGACCAGCCGGTCCGCATAGACCCGCAAGGGCGCCTGCGCATTCACGGGCGTGTTGTTGATCGCCAGAAAAGGCCGTTCCACCGGGCCGGAACGGCCATTATCGGTGCTGGAAAACACATAGGTGAGAGGCGCATTGGAGGGGGCGAACAAGGCCAGCGCATCCGCGGTCACGCGCGCCATGACGAGCCTCTGCGACGCACTCATCACATCCGGCAAACGCACTTCCAGACCGTCCGCAAACCGCTCGGGCAAATGGGTGAAGCCTTGACCCGCCTGCGCGCTTTCAAACAGGAGCGCGCTGTCGCTCGCCAGCTGGACCGGATACCGCTGCTGGGAAATCTCACACCCGCCATCATCGCGCTGGCGCTGCAGGGCTATGGCGACATCATTCACAAGACCCTGCCGCGCCGTGGGCAATTCCACGCGATAGCGGTTCTGGCCCGAACCGTTCAGCCGTCGAGAATCAATCAACTCACCGTTCAGCGCGACATGAGCGACCGTCGTCACCCCCGTCGGACCATCCGGCAGCCGGAAATCGAGTCCCACGGCATCTGCGACCCGGCCTTGCGGCGACTCCGCCAACACATAGCTGAAGCGCCATTCGCGACGGTCAGCGACCTGTTGCACGCTGGTGTCCACGCCGAGCCGTTCAAGCGTCAGCACCGACGGACCTTCAGCAGACAGGAATTGGACTGGATTGACCGAAATCCCACGGGCGATGGCAGACAGCTCGCTGGTGAGAAAGCGCACAGTGTCGATACGCTCCGCATCCGTGACAGCGACCATGGTGTGCCCGGCGCGCCGCCACAGGCTGGCGCCCGCAGGCGCGCGTTCATCCACTGACAGAAACCCAGCGCGCTGCAGATTTTCGCGCGAGCCCGCCAGGATCACGCCTTCCGCGCCCGCTTCCACGATTGCGGCCGCGTCGTCGAGATTGATCATGGTGACGACAAAACCGTTGCGATTGAGCCGAGCGCCCAGCCGGGTCGCGAGCTCGAACCAGGCTTCGCCGTCATCCATGGCGATCACCACCTGGCGCGGGGTCAAGGCCAACACATCGCGCACAGACGTGAGCGGCCCCTCAAGCTCGATTTCGAGACCGGAGCTCGGAGCAAGGCTGAGCACTGCGCCCATGGAGCGGTCCGAATGGCAGACCTGGGCGGACACGTCGCCAGCCAGCTGCACGCCGATACGCGCATCCGCAGCGCCCGCAAGCTGCTCGGTCAGGTCGAACACCCAGGTGAAGTCCCGCTGGCCCGGCGCCAGCACCCGCTCCATCACGCGTCGGCCATTCACCGTCACCCGCAACGCCGTGACCGCGTCCACGCTCACATCCTGACGGCCGCTCAGAACGAGCCGGACCGCACGCGATCGCTGATCGCGCACCAAAGGCAGGCTGGCGGAGGCGTAAGAGGGGTACCCAGACACGACGAGGCCGTCTTCATGGCCCGCGTCAGCCAGACTGACGTCATAAAGACCATCACGACCAAGCGCGGCCTGCGCGCTGGTCATCCGGTCAAAGACCTGACGCACGAACAATCCGAACTCGCCCTGACCGGCGTTCAGCTGCCCCGAGACGAACAGCGTCGCCACGCTGGCGAGCGCGACAATGCCAAGGGAAGCAGAAAACCAGGGGAATCTGCGCTTGTACTCACGATTGGTTTTCATGCTGGATTAGCCCCGGACCTGTCGCCGCCCCCGCAGCGATAAAACGCCTCACGACAAGACCTGTGAGCCTTCGACGCGTTTCTTACCCAACCCTTAAAGACGTCAAGTCGGGCGGCGTCCCGGCGATACTGTGTCATCATTGTGGTGACCGATCATATCCGGAAAGAAAAGCCGGCGCGGAAGGTGGCGCCGCCATAATCGCGAGTCTGGATATTGGACTCATTGTCCAGATACCCCGCCGCCACAAACGCGCTGACGCGCTCTGCGATCTGGCGCTCGTAACGCGCCTCGATCTCAAAGCGCTGATCCGAGCGCGCGACGGGCTGAAGCGTCGAAAAGACGCCGTCATAGTCCCGATCCCGGAAGTCAGCGACCAACGCCGCTGAGCTTTTTGCGTCGAGCGACCAGATGACTTCGCCGCGCAAGCGAGCTTCATCAAAGGAGAAGCGTTCTTCCTCCGCATCGGCCTGTTCGAAATAGGCCGAGATGCGCATCACCAGAGCATCATCCACGGGCCGAAAGAACTGCTCGAGACCGACCCGCACCCGCTCTGAGTCCAGGCCCTGAAGATCGGCGCGCTCGAAATCATAGGCGTTGGCGCGCACGCGGAAGACGGTTTCAAGTCGTTGATCGCCTTGCGGACGCCAGCGCAGCTGCGCCTCGGCTTCCGGGCGCGTCCAATGAGAGTTTCCATCCCGGCTCAGAGCGCTATAGCTCGCCGCCAGACGCACCTGCAGGCGGTTATCCGCGGTCGTGTTCCAGTATTGAACCCGAGGGGTGACCAGCACCGAGTTGAGCTCGTCCCGGTCGGCGTATCCGCGTACGCGCAGCTGGCCCTCAAACCGCAGCACCTGTCGGCCTTCAAGCGGCTGAACGCGGCGAAGCCAGGTGTTTGAGTCAAAACCTGTCTCAAGATCGAACACCGCCGGCCCGACGGACGCCAGCTCCTGGTCGGCTGAAAACGGATCGGATCGTGCGATCATATTCGTGGATTGAAGCTCGAAACGCCCTTCAGCCTGGGCGGCGCCGGCGCTCACAACGGCAAGCCCAGCCGCCAACATGCTGGTCCGCATGGAATTCGTCATGATGTCACCCGCCTTCACCCGTCCGTCAGGGTGAATTGCCCTTCCGAATTCTCACTGTTAATGCTTCGTTAAAAGCTGCAGTCAACCAGTACGCGATCAAATCTGAACGCGCCATGAAGCGGTAAGGCGTCCCAAGCATGCTCAAAGACACCGACCCGCCGCTTCCCGGCCTCTCTGGCAAGGCGCGTGCCGAGGAAACGCAGGCCAAGCCTGATCTGAAGCGGGACACTCCGAAGGCGCGCCTGGATGATCAGGGGCGCAAGGCGGACTTCTTCCGCTCTGTGGACTCTGCGCCCGTCGGAGTCTCCGTCGCGCGCCCCAGAGAAGTTCAGGACTTCGCCCTCGCCGCGTTCGCCTTCTTCTCCATCATTCTGCTGGCGCTGCCAGAGCTGAGCCGGGCATTTTTTGATGTCGCCATACCGCGAGATTTCGTCGGCTTCACCGCAGACCGGATGAATGCGGTGTTGCCGGTCCGCACCTTCCTTCTGAGCTTCTTTCTGACCTATGCGCTGTTCGCTTACGGCACGCCGGGCAAACGGGTCGTGCTGGCGATGAGCTTCCTGCTCAAGCTGGCGCTGGCCTGCATCGTGATCGACCTGGCCGCCTGGCTGAGCTGGCGATGGGCAAGTGCGGTCTGGCCGGTCCATTTCCAGCAATTTCTCGCCGGCATGGCCGGGCTGATCATCTTCCCGCACACCCTGATCAGCCAGGCGCGCCTGCCGACCGCTTCAGGAACCCCGGTGCTGCGCGACGGCAAGCTGTACGAATACAGCCTGTTGTTCGTCACCGGCGGCGTTGCGGCGATCGTCGCCATTCTGGTGTCTTCCGTGTTCCAGCCTGAAGCCGATTATCTGCGCTCGATCGCGTTGCTGGGCGGAATGGGGCCGGGCGTGTTCCTGGCGCAGCAGGTCATGGGCGTGCAACTGGCGGTGCTGGGCTGGGGGCGCAACCAGATCTCGAGACGCCGCGCCTTTTCGCCCCCGGTCGCCGTGATGATCCCGGCGCACAATGAAGCCCACCAGATCCGCGAAACGCTTCTGGCCGTCGACGCAGCGGCGGCGCGCTATGATGGCGATGTGCGAGTGATCGTCATGGAGAACTGCTCGCATGACGAAACGGCGCAACTGGCGGAAACGACCCTGGCGCGGTGCGAAAACCTGGCGGGGTGGCATGTGGACGCCAGCACTATTCCCGGCAAGGCCCGGGCGCTCAATCGCGGTCTCGACCTGATTGAGGAAGGCTTTGTCGTCCGCATTGACGCCGACACCGTGATTGCGCCCGACACGCTGAAAACCGCCATGCGCCATTTCGCCCGGAACGCCGTGGGCGGCGTCGGCGGGCTGCCCCTGCCCCATGCGGACGAAGGACTGTTGTCCAAGGTGCGCGCCATCGAGGTGCTGATGCGCCATGGCTTCGTGCAGGTGGGCTTCGGCGCGTTCGGCGGGGTGTTCGGCCTGCCCGGCATGTTCGTGATCTATCGCAAATCTGCGCTGGACGAGGCGGGCGGCTTCACCGAGGGCATGAATGGCGAGGACACCGACATCACCTTGCGCATGACCTCGCTGGGCTATCGCATGGTCGCGGACCCCAAGGCGAAGTTCTACACCGAGACGCCGGACACGCTCGCTTTCCTGCGCGAACAGCGCACGCGCTGGTTTCGCTCGCTCTACCATGTCACCGCGCACAACCGGGACATGCTGTTTCGCAATGGCTCGGTGATCGGCAATGTCGCCTTGCCGTTCACCCTGCTCAATGGCGCGCGGCGCGCAATGATGACGCCGCTGCTGATCTACGGCCTGATCGTGTTCTTCCTGTTCGGCGGCGTGTATGGGCACCCCGGTTTCGCCACGGTGGTGGCCGTGGTGATGGGCATGCCCTTCGTCCTGGCGCTGTTCGTGCTGATCGTCTGGAGACGGCTCGACCTCATCCCGATCCTGCCGCTCTACATGGGCTTCAGGTTCCTGCGGTCCTACTACACGCTGGGATCGACGCTCTCGCTGATTTTCCCGAGCCGGAAGGCCGAGCGCGCCTTCGACGCGCCCAAGCCTCGTCAGAAACCGCCGCTTGTAGACTAGGCCGCCACCTCGTCATCCTTGATCCTGAAGAACAGGGCGTAGAAGACCGGCGTGGCGATCATGGTCAGGATGGTCGCAAAGGCCAGACCGCAGATGATGGTCACCGCCATGCCCTGGAAGAAAGCGTCGAAGATCAGGGGCGTCATGCCCAGGATCGTCGTGCCCGCCGCCAGCAGCACCGGCCGCAAACGGCTGACCGAGCCTTTCACCATGGCGTCAAAACGCGGATCACCGCGGTTGATGCGCTGATCGACCTCGTCCACCAGCACGATGGCGTTCTTGATCAACATCCCCGACAGCGACAGCAAGCCCAACAGCGCGGTGAAGGAGAAGGCCACATTGGTCGCCAGAAGCCCCATGCTGACGCCGCAGATCGACATCGGCACGATCAGCCAGATGATCAACGGCTGACGCACGCTCTGGAACAGGATGAAGCTGGTCACCAGCATGACCAGAAAGCTCAGCGGCAGCACGCCGCCCAGCGATTCATTGGCTTCGCTGGACGCCTCATGCTCCCCGCCCCATTCAAGCGTGTAACCATGGGGCAGCTCGATGCCGCTCACGACTTCTGCAAAGCGCGGAAACGCCGAGGCCGCAGTTGTGTCCTCTGACGCTGGATTGCCTTGCACGGTCAGGGTGCGCACCCGGTTGCGGCGCTGGATCAGACTTTCATGCGCCTCCAGCTCAAACCCGCTGACCACCTGGCTGACCGGCACATAGGCGTTCTGGGACGGGCTCCAGATCAACCGGTCGGTCAGGCTGTCAGGCTGGGCCCGCTCATAGTCCGGCGCCCGCGCGATGATCGGAATCAGGATGTCGCCTTCCCGGAACACGCCCACTTGCGAGCCGGAGGTTGCATAGCTCAGCGCGTCAGCCACATCCGCGCGCGTGACGCCGATGGTCCGGGCGCGATCCGGCAGGATTTGCGGCACAAGCACCAGCTCGCGATTACGCCAGTCCGTGCGCAGATCGCGGAATTCGCCGGCTTCATTGAGCCGCCGCAATGCTTCTTCGGTCAGCGCGCGCAGAACTTCGGCGTCCGGCCCCATGAAACGCGCCTCCAGCTGGGCGCCCGAAGGCGGGCCGAACACGATCCGCTCGGACCGCGCTTCCAGCTGAGGATAGGTCTCGGTCACATAGGCCATGATGGTGTCCGCCAACGGCGGAATCTCATCCAGCGTCTCCGTCTGCACGATCAGCTGACCATAGGCGGGATTGGGCTGTTCGCTGGTGTAAGTCAGCATGAAGCGCGTCGCGCCGCGGCCTACAAACGCGTCCACCGAACGGGCATGCTCCTGCTCGCCGGCGAAACGCGCCACGTCGCGGATCACCGCGTCGGTGGCCAGAATGTCCGCCCCCTGGGGCATGGTCATGTTCACATAGAACATCGGCGTATTCGAATTGGGGAAGAAGGCTTGCTTGACCGAGCCGAAGCCGACGATGGACGCCATGAACACCACCACCAGCGCAATCACTGTCAGAATGCGGTGCTTGAGCGCCGTCACCAGAAGATTGCGATAAACGCTGTAGATGCCCCGCCCATGCGGGTCATCTGGATTGGCTTTCTCGCCCTTGAACAGGTGATAGGCGATCATCGGGGCGACCGTGATCGCCAGTATCCAGCTCAGCACCAGCGAAATGCCGATGATGGCGAAGAGCGAGAACAGAAACTCGCCCGTCGAATCGGGCGACAATCCGATGCCCGAAAACGCCATGATGCCGATGACGGTTGCGCCCAAGAGCGGCCATTGGGTCGAGTTGACCGCATCCTCGGCCGCCTTCATCCGGTCATCGCCGCGCTGAACAGAAACCTGAATGCCTTCGGTCACCACAATGGCGTTATCCACCAGCATGCCCATGGCGATGATCAGGGCGCCCAGCGAGATGCGCTGCATGGTGATGTCAAACGCGTTCATGAAGAACAACGTCCCCAGAACGGTCAGAAGCAGCACGGCGCCCACAGTCACACCGGCGCGCCACCCCATGAACAGACACAAGACCCCGATCACGATGGCGACCGACATCGCCAGATTGACCAGGAAGCCATTGGTCGCCTTGGCCACGACCGTGTGTTGTTCATAGATCGGCTTGAGTTCGACGCCGACCGGCAGATCTTGCTCCAGCTCGGCCAGCCGGGCTTCCACAGCTTCGCCCACATCGACGATATTGGCGTCTTCAAGCCCCGCCACGCCCAAGGTGAAAGACGGCTCGCCATTGTGATAAATGTAAACATCAGCCCGCTCGACGGGCGCCCGCGTTACGTTCGCAATGTCAGACAGACGCAAGGTCTGACCGGCATCGCGCGGCGAGATCAGAAGATTTTCAATGGACTCCACGCCGCCGATGGATTGCGGCATTTCAATGCGCAGCAAGCGGTCGCCCGAGGGCGCCTCCCCGGCGGAGACCACCGCGTTTTCATTGGAAAGGGTGGAAAGCACCGCCTCGACCGGAAGCCCGAGACGCGCCAGATCTTCCTGGGAAATCTCGATATAAATGCGTTCTTGCGTGACGCCTGCGACCTCCACCTTGGAGACCCCGTCCACGACCAGCAATTCGCGGCGCAGATCATCGGCGATATCGCGGATCTCACGATCAGAATATCCCGGCGCGGTGACGGCGTAGAGAATGCCGTAAACATCGCCGAAATCATCGAGAACCTGCGAGGTTCCAGCGCCCGGCGGCAAGGTTGGCGCAGCGTCCCGTATCCGCTTTCTCAGCTCGTCCCAGATTTGAGGCAACTCTGTGCCGTCAAACTCGTCGCGCATGCGCACGTGAATTTCGCTGACGCCGGGCGAGCTTTCGGAGAAGACCTCGTCAAGCTGACTCATCTGCTGGATCGCGGTTTCCAGACGCTCAGTGACCTCGTCTTCCACCTCTTCCGCCGTCGCGCCGGGATACGGCGTGACAACAATGGCTTCCTTGATGGTGAAGGACGGGTCTTCAAGACGCCCCACCGACATGAAGCCCTGTATGCCGCCAAACAGGCAGAACAGGATGACAAGCCAGGTCAGCACCGGGCGCTCGATGGACAGTCGGGCAAGATTGAACTTGCCGCCGACCCCGGACTTTGCGGTTTCGGTCATGGGCAGACGCTCCGTGTCTGGGTCGGTCAGCGATTGATGGGGGTGATCGGGCGCACGAGCATGCCCTCATGCAATGCATTCACCCCGGCAGTGACGATCTCTTCCCCCGGCTCCAGACCGGAATGAATGACGACCTGGCCGCCCTCGATCGGTCCAGCCAGAACTGCGCGGCGACTGACGGCGCCAGAGGCGGGGTCAAACACCCAGACCGAGAAGCTGCCATCGGGATTGGAGGCCAGCGCCGAGAGCGGCGCCACCACGCCCTGCGCCTGGTTTGACAGGCTTTGCGGCAAAGTGACAGTCACCGACGCCGTCATGCCGGGAAGTATGTTGGCCGGCACGGTGTCGGGCAACGCGAACAGGGCGGTATAGGTCTGGGACGCCTGGTCAGGCTCCGCCACCAGCTCGCGATACTCCAGCTCGAAACTCTGATCCGGTAAGAACGGGAAACGGGCGACCATGTCGGGCTCGTCTCCACGATCCACCTGAGCGATCAGGCTCTCGGGCACCTGGATGGCGACCCGTAGTTCGCTGACATCCTGAATACGCACCACCGGCTGGCCCGCGGACACCGTTGTGTAATTGTCCACAAGCCGACGGCTGATCAATCCGTCAAACGGCGCATTGATGGCCGCATACTCCAGATTTTGCCGGGCGTTATCGAGCGCCACAGCCCGCAAGTCATAGGCGGTCTGCGCATCTTCAAGCGCGGCGTCAGAGGCGATGCCGCGTTCGTTAAGCGTGCGTTGCCGATCAAGATTCTGGCGGGCCTGCTGCAGCTGAACCTGCGTCTCTCGCCGGGCGCGCTCAAAATCCTGGGTTTCAAGCCGAGCGACCAGAGCGCCCTCTTCGATCAGCTGGCCTTCAGAAACGGGAAACTCCGCCAGTCGGCCGCCGACCTGAAAGGAGAGATCCACCGTAAGGCGCGCTTCCACCCGTCCGACAAACTCGCGTTGGTTAGAGGTCGCCGCCGCTTGCACGGCTTCAATGCGCGCTGCTCTCGGCGGCGCCTGCTCCTCCGGCTCAGCGGGCGAGCACGCCGCTAGAACGCCGAGGGCGCTCACCGCCAGCATCAGATTGCGAATAGTCATCGGGGAGACTCCGTCACGAGAGCGATGAGGCGGGCTTCTATGGCTCCACGCTCATCTGGCGAACAGGTTTCAAGGCCCAGGATCTCGGAGAAATGCAGGCCATCCGCGGCCAGCATGACGATCCGGGCCACATAAGGGTCGGAGGCGTAGGTCAGCATGTCTTCGCGAATCTGCTGATGGACACGGCGGATCGGCTCGATCAGCTCGGGACTCTCAGCCAGCGCCGCCAACAGGCCCATATGCACCTGCCGGTCCACATGCTTGTCGTCAAAAAACGCCGAGATCAGCGCCGGCAGCAGGGGAGCTTTCTCGGCAAAGGCCTGGGCCTTCGCCGTCTCATGCCGGTCGAGAAAGCGATCCGTCATGCGCTGGATCATGCCTTCGATCAGCGCCTTCTTTGATGGGAAATTGTACAGGACCCCACCCTTGGAAAACCCGCTTTCCTTGACCACCGCATCAATCGTCAAGCTGGCGCCATCGCGTGCGACCACGCGTTCCGCCGCGTCCAGAATAAGCTCGGACGTGCTGGGCTTTTCATCAGAGGGGGAGGGCGACGGGGTGTTGTTCAAGACGCGGGCCTCAGTGTCAGACAAAGTTTTGCTGCAGTGCATCTATACCGTCTGGACGGTTTTGCAACCCTCAACCGACCAGACGGTACAAATTTTTCTCGTCAAGGCACCCGGCAGGGTCCTGGATGTGACAGAATCTTGAAAAAGGCGGCTCCAACCGATGCTTTGACTTCCCGCATCGCCTCCCCCTTGCTATCGGGTGGCGCACAACAGCGTTTCGGCGCTGCGAGGGGCCAAACAATTAGGATATGATCTCATGGCGGATCTTGGTCAGCTGGGCGTTTTCGGGGTCCCGCTTTTTGGCTTGATAGGCTTCATGTTCGCCGCCTACGCCATCGTGGCGAACGATGTGATCCAGACACTCGGAACATTTCTGGCCTCAAACGCCAAACGCCCCTGGCTGGTGCTCTGGGCGTTCGCCGCCGCCATCATCGTCGCGGTGATGCTCTACGGATATTTCGGCCATGACGGCGATATCGCTTTCGGACGATTGAACCGCATTCCCTATCCCGAAACCGGCATTCAGTGGTGGCATATCCTGCCGCCTCTGGTCTTGTTGATCCTGACCCGCTTCGGCATCCCGGTCTCCACCACCTTCCTCGTCCTGACCATCTTCACGCTGACCGGCGGCTCCGCCACGGCGGGCGTGCTGGGCTCCATGATGATCAAGTCCTTGCTGGGCTATCTGGTGGCCTTCGGCGCGGGCGCGCTGCTCTTCGCCCTGATCTCGCGCATGTTTGAGACCTGGGTGTTCAAGACGGATGTTGAGGACCACGGCACGCCGAACTGGCATATTCCAATGGTCGCAGGACTGACCGCACTTCTGGTCTACCTGCTGGTGAACGGGCCCACCCTGCCTGACTTGGCCAACGCCAACTGGGTCGCGACCGGTCTCGTCATCGCAGGCAGCGTGATCGTCGCGCTGGCCACCCATCGCTTTAACACCTGGTTCGTCCTGCAATGGCTTTCGACCGGCTTTTTGTGGTCGCAATGGCTGATGCAGGATCTGGCGAACATCTTCGTCTACCTGCCGCGCGAAACCGTTGTGGATCCGGTGTCTGGCGATGTCAGCGTCACCTTCTCCTTCGGACTTCTCGTCTTCGCCACCTTGCTGATGCTGGGGCTTCACGCTCTGATCTTCGCGGCCCGTGGCGGCGAGATACAGAAGATCGTCCTGTCCAAAACCAACACCGTCGACGTCCGCGCGGCCACCGTCGTTGATTTCGCCTTTGGCGTCATCTTGATGTACTTCAAGGAGATCAACGACATCCCCATGAGCACGACCTGGGTCTTCCTGGGCTTGCTGGCGGGCCGAGAACTGGCGATTTCCTTCGTTGCGAAGCTGCGCGGCGTCAAGGATGCGGCCTTTGATGTGACCACCGACATCATCCGCGCGATGATCGGACTTGTGATCTCAGTCGCGATGGCGCTGGGGCTGCCCTTCCTGGCGACTGGCGAGCTGCCTGATATTGGAGAAGCCCTGGGCTTCGCACAGGTCGAGTCCGCACCTGCGGACGCCGCTGAGCTGGCGGGCTTGCCGAACCCTTCTTCAGAAACGCGCTGACGCGATTATATCGGCCATATTGAAAGACCCCGCTGGCGACGGCGGGGTCTTTTCGATTCATGCTTCTCCTCAGAGCTGTAAAAATCGCCATTCATTGATGGCGGGCTTGCAGGTCCGTGCTAAATCCTGAGAGGGCAGGATTTATCAAGGGGATTGGTCGGACATGCAGACTTCGACCCAAGACGACAGGACCGAGTCTGAGAAATCAGGCTGGGTGGGCTGGGTACAGATTGGCGCGATCATCGCTGTCATCATCCTCGCCATGGTCCTGACTTCGGTCCTGTCCTCTGGCGGAGACCGGGAGCTTCAGGCTGCGCCTGAACGCGCCGCGACTCCGGTCCAGGTGGTGCGTCCCGCAGTCGCCAATCATCAAGCTGAAATCGCTTTGACCGGGTCCGTCGCCACGCCTGCGGACGTGACGCTGAGCCCCCAGGTCGGCGGACGGGTGGTCGAAGTGTCTGACGCGGTGCGCGCAGGCGCGCATTTCGAGGCGGATGAAGTCTTGTTCCGTATCGATCCGCGCGATTACCAGGTGGCCGTGTCCCGCGCACAGGCTGGCCTGGCCGACGCCCGCAGCGCGCTGGACCAGCTGGAGGCGGAAGCCGAGATCAACCGCGCTGAATGGCGCCGCCAATATCCCAATCGCGAGATCACCTCCCTCGCCGCGCGAGAGCCGCAACTGGCGGCGGCGCGGGCGCGCGTCGAGTCCGCTCAGGCCGATCTGTCGCAAGCCCGGCTCAATCTTGAACGCACCGCGATCAGCTTTCCGTTTCGGGGTCGTGTGATCGATAGTCGCATCGAAGCGGGCCAGCTGGTCAGCGCCGGGCAGAGTTACGGCTCTGTCTACGACATCGCCCGGCTGGAAATCGTGGCCCCGATCGCCCCTGCCGATCTGGCGCGCCTGGCCCCGGCGGTCGGGCGTCGGGCCGAGCTGTCTGTCGGCGGCAGCGCCTTCAACCTTCAGGGCGAGATCGTTCGCGAAGGCGCCAGCCTCGACTCTCGCACGCGCTTCATCGACCTGTTCATCGAGCCGGCGTCTCCAGACGCCCTGCGGCCCGGACAATTCGTTGACATTCGGGTCGCGGGTCCGGACCTGGAAGAGGGGGTGATGGCGCCCGCCTCCACGCTTGTGGGCCTCAATCAGGTCCGGATCATCCGCAATGACCGGATCGAAGAGGTCGAGGTCGAGGTGCTCGATCGTCTGGGAGATCAAGTCTTCCTTCGTCCGTTCGACTTCGGTCAAGGGGTGGTCACCAACCCGGTTCCTGAAAATGCATTGGGCCGCCGCGCCCAAATTCTCGCCTCTGACGAGCCGACTCAGTGACCGATCCCGTGCTGCCCCCCTCCGCGCATTCAGGCTGGCCCGGCAAAGGCCTGATCGCCTGGTTCGTCCGCAATCCGGTTGCGGCCAACTTGCTGATGATCCTGTTTCTTCTGGGTGGCGGGATCACGGCCTGGACTCTGCAGACCGAGGTGTTTCCCACCCTGCAGCCCCGCAATGTGCAAGTGGCGGTGATCTATCCCGGCGCGACGCCCGGCGATGTGGAAGATTCCATCACCCGCCGCATTGAAGAAGCGGTGATCGGCCTGGAGGGCGTGGACCGGGTGCGCTCTGTCGCTTCTGAAGGCCGCGGCACGGTCACCATAGAGCTGCAGGACTTTGCGGACGCGCAAGTGGTCAAGGACGATGTGGAGACCGCTGTCTCCGCGATTGCCGACTTCCCCCCCGCTGACGCCGAACAGCCCCAGATTCGCGTGCCTCAGCCGGTCACCACCATCCTGACTTTCGCCCTGACCGGTGATGTGGATGAAGCGGCCTTGCGTGAGGCTGGCTCGCGCATCGAGCGGGACATGCTGGCGGCGGACGGCATTTCAACGGTGCGCTTGCGCGGCGTCAGAGCGCTGGAAATTTCAATCTCGGTGTCGGAGGACGCCCTGCGCCAGTATGGCCTCACCTTCTCGGAAGTCGCCAACGCCGTGCGCGCAGCGTCCGTCGATCTGTCGGGAGGCGAAATCCGCACGCAGGCGGGCGACATTCTGTTGCGCACCAACGCCCGGCGAGAGACAGGCGCAGAATTTGAAAACATCATTCTGCGCTCTTCGGAAACCGGAGCGCGTGTGCGACTGGGCGATGTCGCAGAGATCAATGACGGATTTCAGGAAGACCCGCTGATTTCGCGATTCAATGGCCAGCCAGCGGTGTTCATTGATGTTCAGACCCAGGGCTCGGAAGACCTGCTGGGCGTGCGCAACACCGCCATGGCGTTCGCAGAGGCCGTCGCCTTGCCGCCCGGCGTGCAGATGGAGCTGGTCGTTGATCAGTCGCAGATCTTCCGCGACCGCATTTCCTTGCTGGCGCGCAACGCCATCATCGGTTTCACCCTGGTGTTCCTGCTGCTTGTGCTGGTGCTCGACCTGCGTCTGGCCTTCTGGGTGTCGATGGGCGTCCCGATCTCGTTCCTGGGCGGGTTCGCCCTGTTCGGCATGGCCGGGGTGACGCTGAACTTCATCACAACATTCGGACTGATCGTCGTGCTGGGGATCGTGGTCGATGACGCCATCGTGGTGGGCGAGAACACCGATCGCGAACGCCAGAAGGGCCGCTCCAATGAAGAGGCCGCCATTGCAGGCGTCACAGGTGTGGCTGCGCCTGTTCTGGTCGGCGTTCTGACGACCATGGCCGCATTCGGGCCGCTGATCTTTTCAGGCGGAACCTTTGGCGAGATCACCCGCCCCATCCCCATCGTGGTGATCTCCATTCTGGCGATTTCCCTGATTGAAGCGTTCTTGATCCTGCCTTCTCACCTGGCCCATGGCGGTCATTGGTCGCGTGGGCCCCTGGCGCGCATTCAGGACCGGGTGGCCCGACTTCTGACCGCTTTCGCCGATGGAACCGTCAGCCGCTGGGCGCGCTTTGCGGCGCGCATGCGCTGGCTGGTGGCGGCGGCCGGCATCGCCATTCTGGTGCTGGTGATGTCGCTGGCCTCCTCGGGCATTGTGCGGTTTGTCTTCTTCCCCGCGATTGAGTCCGAACAGATCACCGCAGACATCAGCTTGCCCGACGGCGCGCCCTTCACCGCCACACGCAACGCGGCAGAGCAGATGATCGCCGCCGCCGAAGCCATCCAGCGCGAGTACGCGGAGAATGGCGAGCCGGTGTTCAAGTCCATCGAAGCGACCATAGGCGGCCGCACCAGCCTGTTTGGCGGTCCGGGCTCCAGCTCGACCACGACCATCGCCTCCAACGCCGCCCAGATCCAGATCCAGCTGACCGCCTCCGCCGATCGCACCACAAGCTCATCCGAGCTTGAAGCGCTGTGGCGTGAGCGCACCGGTCAGCTCGCCGGGGTGGAACAGCTCTCCATCATTTCCTCCGCCGGACCGCAGGATTCAGATATCGCCTATGAATTATCGCACCCGGACACGGAGTCGCTGGAATCCGCAGTGCGTCAATTGGCGGACGCCCTCGCCCAGATCGACGGCGTATCGGAAATCGAGGACGGCCTCGACATCGGCAAGCGCCAGTTCAACTTCACCCTGACCCCGGCGGGCGAAGCGGCGGGCCTGACGCCGCGCGATGTAGCCCGACAAGTCCGGCAGGCGTTTTTCGGTGAAGAAGTGCAGCGCATCCAGCGCGGTTCTGACGAGCTGCGGGTCTTTGTACGCTATCCAGAAGATGAGCGGCTCGGCCTGTCTGACTTGACCGACCTTCGCATCCGCACCGCAGACGGGCGCAGCCTGCCGCTCAGCGTCGCCGCCAGCATTACCGAAAGCCGGAGCTATACCCGGATCGAGCGCATCGACGGACGCCGGATCGTTGAAGTGACGGCGGATGTGGACGAAGCGCGCCTGACCCCGGGCGAAGCGCGGGCGCAGGTCGAAACCGCCATGTTGCCGCAACTGGTGGAGCAATATCCCGAGCTGCGCTGGACGCTGGCCGGAGCCGGGCGCGAACAGGCCGAGGATTTCGCAAGCTTAGGTCGGGGCCTGTTGATCGCCATCGTGATCATGTACGCCCTGCTCGCCACCCAGCTGCGCAGTTATGTCCAGCCGATCATCATCCTGATCGCCATTCCGTTCGGTATCGGCGGCGCGATCCTGGGGCATTTCATCCTGGGCTATCCGCTGTCCTTCCCGTCCATTTTCGGCATGGTGGCGCTGTCGGGCGTGGTGGTGAACGCCTCGATCGTGCTGATCGACCGCTATAACCTCAACCTCGCCGAACGCAGCATGTCGCCAGTGGACGCCATCGCCGAGGCGGCGGGACGCCGCTTCCGGCCGATCCTGGTGACGACCCTGACCACAGCGCTCGGCCTGTTGCCGATCATCGCCGAGCAAAGTCCGCAAGCGCAGTTCCTGGTGCCCATGGCGGTCTCGCTGGGCGCGGGGCTCGTCTTCGCCTCGGTCTCCATCCTGATGCTGTTGCCGGCGCTGGTGCTGATCATCGACGATCTGCGCAGCGCGCCGCTCAAGAGCCTCGCAGGGATCGCCGGGTTGATAGCGGCGCTGGTGCTGATCAATGTCGCCGGACTGATCGGGTTGATCCTTCTGGCTGCTATCGGCGGATTTATCGGCTGGCGGGTCTGGCGACGGAGTCAGCGCGCGCCAGCGCTTTGATCGTCCGCCCCTGCCACACATGCACACACAAAAACGCCGGCCCGATGGGCCGGCGTTTTTTCTTGCCGCTAAGCGCGGACTATTCAGGCTTGGGCAGATCCGCGCGTCCCGATTGCTCCTTGGCGATGCGGGCGATCAGGTCGTCCACCTTCATCGTGCCCAGATCGCCATGATCGCGGTGACGCACGGCCACTTCGCCGTTCTCCGCTTCCGCATCGCCGACGACGAGCATGTAGGGAATCTGGCGGTTCTGGGCGTTGCGGATTTTCTTCTGCATGCGCTCTGAGGCGAGATCGACCTCGACGCGCACGCCGGTGTTCACCGAATCCACGTCAGACAGGAACAGCTTGTCTTTCACCGCTTGCGCATACTCTTCATGGCGATCCGCAATCGGGATCACCACCGCCTGGGTCGGGCTCAGCCAGGTCGGGAACTTGCCGGCATAGTGCTCGATCAGGAAGGCGGTGAAGCGCTCATGGCTGCCCAGCGGCGCCCGGTGGATCACATAGACCGGCTTCTTGTCGCCATCGGCGGCGGTGTACTCAAGCTCAAAGCGCTTGGTCGCCATGAAGTCGAGCTGGTTGGTGGAGATGGCGTATTCGGTGCCGACCACCGACTTCACCATGAAGTCGACTTTCGGGCCGTAAAAGGCCGCTTCACCCTCGACTTCCTTATACGGATAGCCGGACTCGTCCATGGCCTGCTTGAGGATGTCGAGCGCCGTCTTCCAGCCTTCGGCGTCATCGACATATTTGTCGAGGTCTTCCATGTCCGGCAGGGACAGGCGCATCCAGAAATCGTCGATGCCGAACAGGCGGTAATAGTCCGCGTGCATGTGCATCACGTCCAGGAACTCGTCCTTGGCCTGGTCGGGACGGCAATAGATATGCGCGTCATTCTGGCAGAAGCCGCGCACCCGCATCAGGCCTGACAGACCGCCGGACGCCTCATAGCGATAAACCTGGCCGTATTCGGACAGACGCACCGGCAGATCACGATAGGACCATTGGTCATGGGCATAGATCATGTGGTGGTGCGGGCAGTTCATCGGGCGCAGATAGTATTCCTGCTCGTCGATCATGATCGGCGCATACATGTCGTCCGCATAGAACGGCAAATGCCCCGAGCGATGATAGAGCTCGCCCTTGGTGATGTGCGGGGTGGAGACCCGGCGATAACCGGCGCGGTGCTCGGTGATGCGAGCGAGCTTTTCCAGCTCGTCGCGGATCACATTACCCGCAGGCAGCCACATGGGCAGGCCGGCGCCCACTTCTTCCACCAGCGTGAACAGGCCCAGCTCCTTGCCGATCTTGCGGTGATCGCGCTTGGCCTGTTCTTCCAGGCGGGTCACTTCCGCCTCAAGCTCGTCCTTGGTCTCATAGGCCAGGGCGTGAATACGCTGCAGCTGGGCGTTCTTGGCGTCGCCGCGCCAATAGGCGCCAGCGATGGAGCGCAGCTTGAACTCCCCCACCTGGCCGGAATGGTCCACGTGCGGACCCCGGCACAGATCGACGAAATCGCCCGTGCGATAGAAGGTGATCTCGTCCAGGCCTTCGCCCGCGACAGATTCATCACCCGTCTCCTTGGCGATGGCGGTCGAGCCCTTGTCACGCAGCAGTTTCAGAAGCTCGACTTTGAAGTCCTGGCCTTCTTTGGCCATGTAGTCGATGGCTTCATCGATGCCGTGCGCTTCGCAATAGAATTTCTTTTTCTTCTTGCGCAGCTCTTTCATGCGCTTCTCGATCTTGGGCAGATCCTCGACCGTCAGCGGCTCTTCGAGCTGGATGTCATAGTAAAACCCTGTGGCTGTCGCCGGACCCACGCCAAACTTGGCGTTCGGCCAGAGGTCCTTGATCGCCGCAGCCATCAAGTGAGCTGCGGAGTGACGGCGCGTCTCTACCGGGAAGTTATCCTGCGACATGATTTTCAGGCTTCTATGACAAAAGAGAGGTTGGGATGAACGTAAGAAGATTACGCTCATCTCCGTTTAAATCCTCACTTCGAGCCTGTCCATAAAGCGCGCTGCGCCGCACGCTTTCAAATCCCTAGACCGAGACCGAATGCCGGGCTTCGCTGGACGCGAGATAGCCGTCAAACGCCGCCGCCACCAGCCGCGCCAGCGGGCGGTAAGCCGGATTGACAATGACCCGGCTGCTCTCAACGCTCACCACGCCCGAAACGATCAAATGCTCAAGATCCGCCTGGGGCGCAGGCAAGCCATAGCAGGCGGCCACCGCCTCCGGATCAACGCTGAGATAGGTCATCACCTGTTCGATGATCGCCGCGCGCATCGCGTCTTCCCGACTGACAGCGACGCCTTTGCCGACGGGCAGTCGGCCAGCCTCAACATCCAGCATCCAGGCGCGCACATCCGCCTTGTTCTGCACATGGCCCTGGGGCGTCTGCCCGATGGCGGATGCGCCCAGCGCGATCAGGGTCTCGGCCTTGTCCGTCGTATAGCCCTGGAAGTTCCGGCGCAGGGTTCCGGTTTCAAGCGCCCGCGTCATGGGATCATCAGGACGGGCATAATGGTCAATCCCGATCAGGGAATATCCGCACGCCGTCAGCGCCGCCTCCATGGCGTCCGCCTGTTTCATGCGCGCCTTGGCGGCGGGCAGATCCTCGTCCTTGATCAGGCGCTGATGCGATTTCATGTGCGGCACATGGGCGTAGCCGAACACCGCCAGACGGTCCGGATTCAGCGCCGCCGCAGCCTCTGCACTGGCGCGAGCGCTGTCTTCGCTCTGCAGCGGCAGTCCGTACAGCAAATCAGCGTTGATCTTCATCACCCCGGCGTCGCGCAGCCGGTTGAACGCCGCCTCCACAAGCTCATAGGGCTGAATGCGGTTGATGGCGCGCTGCACCGCAGGATCAAAGCTCTGGACCCCGGTCGAGGCGCGGGTGAAACCATTACGCGCCAGACCTTGGGCATCATTTTTCGTGAAATGACGCGGGTCGATCTCGATGGCGAGCTCGGCGTCCGCCGCAAAATCAAACCGCTCACGGATCGCCGCCATCAGGCGGTCCATCTGTGACGGATTCAGAATCGCCGGCGTGCCGCCACCCAGCGCCAGATGCGACACCGTCATCCGGCCCGGCAAGCGATCCGCGATCAGCGTCAGCTCTTTCAGTAGGACCTTCAGATACGCCTCGACCGGCCCGTCCTGAGTGGTCGCGCGGGTATTGCAGCCACAATACCAGCACAGGGATTTGCAATACGGCACATGAAGATAGAGCGAGATCGGCTTGCCGCGATCCAGCGTGTCCAGCCAGTCGCCATAGACCGCCGCATCGACGCCTGCATGGAAATGCGGCGCGGTGGGATAGCTGGTGTAACGCGGGCTGCGCTCCTGGCCATAGCGCAGCAAAGTATTGATCCGGGACGCCATGACGGGCTCCACTTCTGTGCAAGATGGCCCCGCTTTAGCGCGCGAGCATCAGACAGAGCAGTGGACCCGACGTCGCACGCGGCGACCGGTCGCAGGGGCTAGCTGAGTGTGCGGCGCACCGCGTCCTGCCACCCCGCCATCTGGCGCTGGCGCGCGGCGTCTTCGAGCTGCGGCGCAAACGCCCGTTCAGCCTGCCACAGCGTCGCGGCTTCCGAGAGGTCCGAGAACATGCCGATCCCGAGCCCCGCCAGGAAGGCGGCGCCCCAGGCGGTGGCCTCGGCGTTGACCGGGCGGACGGTCTCGACCGCGCAAATATCAGCCAGACGCTGCATCAGCGCGTCATTGACGGCCATGCCGCCATCCACTTTCAAGGTGCGCACATCCACTCCGTCACTGGCCACAGCCGTCAGCAGGTCCTGGGTCTGGTAGACGGTGGAATCCAGCGCGGCGCGGGCGATCTCCGCCCGGCCTGTCCCGCGGCTAAGGCCACACAACAGGCCGCGCGCATCGGGATCCCAATGCGGCGCCCCGAGCCCTGAAAAGGCTGGCACCAGATAGACGCCGCATTCCGGGTCCGCGCTTTGCGCCAGCGCCTCGATTTCCGACGAGCGGGCGATCATCCCCAGCCCGTCACGCAGCCATTGCACGGTCGCGCCCGCCGACAGGATCGAGCCTTCCAATGCGAAGGCGGACTGGCCGTTCAACCGCCAAGCCGTGGTCGCCAGAAGCCGGTTTTCAGACCTGACAGGCGTATCGCCCGTATTCACCAGCAAGAACGCGCCCGTGCCATAAGTCGATTTCACTTCGCCGGGATGAAGGCAGGCCTGACCCAGGGCCGCCGCCTGCTGGTCACCCGCGGCGCCGCAAATCGGGATCGCCCGGCCCAGCACGGACGCGTCGGTCTCGCCATAGCGGCCCGCACTATCGACGATATCCGGCAAGACTGCGCGCGGCACATTGAACAGGCGCAGCAGCTCCTCATCCCAGTCCGCGGCCTGCAGCGCATAAAGGCTGGTGCGGCTGGCGTTCGTGGCGTCGGTGATGTGGACGCGCCCGCCCGTCAGGCGCCAGATCAGAAAACTGTCCACCGTGCCAAAGGCCAGCTTGCCCGCCTCGGCTTTTGCACGGGCGCCGGAAACGGAATCGAGGATGTAGGCAAGCTTTGACGCGGAGAAGTAGGGATCGAGCACCAGGCCTGCCCGGTCGCGCACCAGCGCTTCGGCGCCCTCGGCGCGCAGATTGGCGCAGGTCTTCGCCGTGCGCCGGTCCTGCCAGACGATGGCGTTGTGGATGGGCTGGCCGGTGTCGCGATCCCAGACCAGAGTCGTCTCGCGCTGATTGGTGACGCCGATCGCCTCAATGGCCCAGCCTTGCGCTTCAGCAGCGTTCATCGCCTTGCGGGCGGTGGACAGGACCGTCGCCCAGATCACTTCGGGATCATGCTCCACCCAGCCTGGCTGGGGATAGCCTTGAGCAAATTCTTCTTGCGCTGTGGCGATCACGCGCCCCGTCTCATCAAACACCAATGCGCGCGACGATGTCGTGCCCTGATCAAGAGCCAGCAATGCAGGACGGGACATGGTGAAACGCTCCGGGCAGTCTATGGTAGACATCAAGCTAAGCTGTTCTGACCGGATGGAGAATGCCCTCATGGCGTTTGTTGCGGAAACTTTTGAGAGCCCCAGCGGCGCAAGCCTGCGCCTGCACGTGCAAGAAGCCGAAGGCCAGCCTCTGGGCGTCATCCAGGTCCATCATGGCCTGGCCGAACATTCCGCGCGTTACGCCCGCTTCGCCGCCTATCTGGCGGGCCGCGGCTTTCACGTGGCCGCCCATGACCATCGCGGCCATGGCCAGACCACAGCCGAAGACGCTCCGCGCGGCGTATTCGGCGCGCCCAAGGGTTGGAACAAGGTCATTGAGGACGCCTTGGCGGTGGAAGACCATCTCAAGGCGCGCTTCCCAAGCCTGCCTCATATCGTCTTTGGTCATTCCATGGGCGGGGTCGTGGCCATGAACCACGCCATGGAGCGCAAGGGCGAGATTTCAGGGCTTGCGGTATGGAACTCCAACCTGGCGATTGGCGGCCGCGCGGGCCTGATGCGCGCCGTCCTCAACATCGAAAGCCTGTTCAAGAAGCCTCAATCGGCGTCCACCTGGCTGGAAGGTCTGACCTTCAAGGCCTGGGGCAAGCAGGTCAAAGGTCACCGCACCGATTTTGACTGGCTGTCGCGCATTCCCGAAGAAGTTGACGCCTATATCAATGATCCCGAGTGCGGCTGGCCGGCCTCGATCTCGCTCTGGCGCGATCTGATCGAAGGCACGGAGCTGGGAGAAAGCGAGAACCGTCTGCGCGCCATGCGCACCGACCTCGCCATCCATCTGGCGGCGGGCGGCGAAGACCCCGCGACCGACAAGGGCCAGGCGGCGAAAGTGCTCGCCTCACGGCTTTACAATGCTCGGTTCTCGGACGTCACCATGCGGCGCGACCCGCAAGCACGGCACGAAACGCTCAATGATATCGGGTATGAAACGGCGCAATCAGACTTCGCCGACTGGGCGGAACGCGTGGCCCGTCAGCAAGGCTAGGAGGCTTTGACCTCACCCGCCAGCGCAGCATCTTCGGGCTTTGACGACGAGGTGGAGACCGTGTCTTCGCCAGGCGTCAGTCCGAGCGCTTCACGATCCATCATGGCGCCTTCAAACCGGGCGGCATGAGTGGAGGCGCCGTCAAAGCACGGCAGGAAGGCGCGGCCCGTATTGCCGGTGAAGGCGCGCAAATCCGCTGATTTGAAAATGGCGTGGTTCAGCTTGCAGTCTTTGAAGTTCACGCCTTTCAGATTGGCGCCGGTGAAATTGGCGCCGCGCAGGTCAGAGCCCGAAAAGACGGCGCCGATGAGCGAAGCGCCTGAAAAGTCGAGGCCCACGCCGCAAACCCCGCGCAGATTGGCGCCGATCAGCCCTTTTTGACGAAAAGCCTGACCGAGAACGCGCAAGTCTTCGCCTTCGAAGTTGCCGCGCTGTCCCTGTTCACCGCGGGATCGTGTGTACAGATCGCTCTGCTCGAGCCTTTGTTGAAGCTCTTCGGCCCGCGCCAGCGCCTCATCCGCCGGGTCACGGACGACATTTTCCAGGTTCGCGCCATCAAGGCGCGTGCCGTTCAGGTCAGCGCCCGTCAGCACCGCGCCCTCAAAATTAGCATCGCGCAAATCAGCCTGATTGAGTTTGGCGCCGTCCAGCATGGCGCCGGAAAAGTCTGCGCCCTTCAGCTTGGCCGAGCTCAGTCGCGCCCCTCTCAGCGTGCAGTCACGAAAATCCACGGCGCCGTCCCGGCCATCACCTTCCGTATCCATGACCCAGTCATTGTGCTTGAACTCTGCGTCGCGCTCATCCTTGTACAGAACGGCCTTTCGAAAGTCGGCGCCGTCCAGATTGGCGCGATACAGGTCTGCGCTACGCAAAATAGCGCCGCGCAAATCGGCACGAGACAAATCCGCACCTCGCAGATCGGCGCGCTTCAGGCTTGAGCAGTAAAAAGACGCTGTGACCAACGAGGTCAGTGCGAAATTGGATTCTGACAGATCGCAGCCAATGAATTCATTGCCATCGAGCTTGCGCTTCATCAAGGACGTGCCAGTAAGGTCCTGAAAGCGGAAATACGCACGGCAGCCGCCGGCGCGGCCAGCGATGAACGCTTCATGAGCCGCGATGACCGACAGGTCTAATGGCATTCCGGTCTCTCCCAAAACTGACCCTTACACTGCGCGATTGAGTTTAATGTTCCGTTCCACGTCTGATTGAGATCGGGAGAGACGTCCACGAAGTGCTTGTCACATCGACGCAAACCGGGAAGTCTATTTGTCAGGACATTGAAGGAGAGCAGCGTGATCGAACGGGTTTCCAAACAGGGCGCCGTCAGCCTCCGGCGGCTTCTGGCGCGGCATATGGCGCGCACTGCCGGCAAGACGGTGATGTCGCCTGAAAACCCCAGGCAGATCGCCCGCAAGCGCATGGACGCCGGCGCTGACCGTCTGCCGACGCCTGATGACGTGACGATCGAAAGGACGACACTCGCCGGGCTTAACGCCTTGAGTTTCACCCCCGATGAGCATCGACCCGGATTATTGCTGTTCCTGCATGGTGGCGGATACTGCCTGGGATCGTCTAAAAGCCACCGCCCCCTGGTGACCCGCCTCGCCAAGGCCCTGAAAATCAGAGCTATTTCTGTCGACTACCGTCTTGCACCAGAGCATGTGTTCCCCTGTGCCGTGGATGATGGCGCAGCCGCGCTGAACTGGGCGATGACCCATAGCGACGGCCCGGTGCTGATTGCTGGCGACAGCGCCGGCGGCGGTCTGGCGCTCGCCAGCGTGCTGCGGCAGCGCGAGCAAGGCCGGCCCATGCCGCATGGCGTCTATCTGATTTCGCCCTGGACGGATCTGACCGCCAGCGGCGACAGCACGAAAACCCGCGCAAAAGCCGATCCGATGCTCAAACCGGACTGGCTGGCGGCCGGCGCGGCGCTCTATCTGGACACAACGCCTGCGGACACGCCGGAAGCCTCGCCGCTCTTTGCCGACCTCACAGGGTTTCCGCCAGTCTTCATTCAGACGGGCGACGCGGAAATCCTGCGCGATGACTCCATACGCTTCGCGGAGAAGCTTGAAGAGGCCGGCGTCTCGGTCCAGTGCGAGATATGGGACGCGCTCTGGCACGACTTCCCGCTGTTCGCGCCGCTCCTGCCGGAAGCGGATATGGCGCTGGAGCGCTTGATCCAATGGGCGGAGCCGATCCTGACGGCGCCGGCGGACTAGGGCGTCTCGAGGACGAATGCGTCTGTGTCCCGCCCCGACAAGGCCAGCGCATAGCGGCTGGCGGGGCCCGCCCAGTTGCTGACGATGATCCCGTCCGGGCTCTTGTACCAGGACGGGCATTCGCCGGCCCAGACCGTATCGCTCAACCGTTTTTGCAAGCGCGCGTTAAACGCGTTCTGCGCCGCTTCGCTGACTTCCAGGCTGATGGCGTCCGCGTTCAACAGACGCATGGTCTGTCGACGGACGAACTCGGTCTGACGCTCGATCATGAAGATGATCGAATTGTGTCCCAGATTGGTGTTCGGCCCGTATAGCGTGAAGAGGTTCGGGAAGCCTGACAAGGCGACGCCCTTATAGGCGGTGGGGCTCTCCCCCCAGACCGCTTTCAGGCTGTGGCCGCCGCGCCCCCGGACATCCAGATTGGGCAGAAACTCTGTCGCCTTGAACCCCGTGGCGAGGATAACAAGGTCGGCCTCAATGACTTCACCACCTGCTGTCATCACCCCTTCAGGGGTGAAGCGCTGAACCCCATCGGTCACCAAATGCACATGGGGCTGGTTCAGGGTTTCAAAGAAATCGTTGGAGAGCAGGATCCGTTTACAGCCCGGCGCATAATCGGGCAGCACCTGGTCCAGCACCGCCTTGTCCTCGACCTGAGATTTGATCCGCCGGGTCAGGCGATGACGCGTATAGGCGGCGGCCAGGCCGCCAGACCGAAAGGCGGGCCAGCGCAACTCATGCAGCAGGAAACTGCCCATCCGGTATAGCCAGTGATAGCCCGGCGCATACCGGAACAACCCTTTCTCCACAGCGGTGAACGGCCTGTCAGGCTTGGGGATGATCCAGTTCGGTGTCCGCTGGAACACGCTCAGCGTCCTCGCCGCCTTCGCGGCGTGCGGCAACACCTGAATGGCGCTGGCGGCGCTGCCGATCATCCCCACGCGTTTGCCCGTCATGTCGATGTCAGGCGTCCACTCGGCGGTGTGAACGATCTGGCCCTTGAACTGATCCCGCCCTTCAAACTCAGGCGAAAACGGCTCTGACAATTGCCCCACGGCGCTAATGACCGCGCGGGCTTCCAGCTGAGCGCCATGCTCGAACTCGATGCGCCAGACACCTTCGGCCTCTTCATATGTCAGTGCACGAACACTTTTCCCGTACCGGATGTGGGGCTCCAGCCCGAACTCTGCGCTGGCGCGTTCGAAATAGGCCTTGATCTCGGCCTGGGGCGCGAATTTCCGGCTCCAGTCCGGATTGGGAAAGAAGGAATAGGAATACAGATGGCTGGGCACGTCACACGCCGCACCGGGATAGGCGTTGGCGCGCCAGACCCCGCCCGGTCCTTCAGCGCGTTCGGCGATGAGAAAGTCCCGAACCCCGGCCCGTTTAAGCTGGCGTCCCATGGCGAGGCCGGACATGCCGGCCCCGATGATGAGAACCTCGGTGCGTTGAGGCAGGCCCGCCTCAGTCCTGGAGTTCGGCATACATCTCGTCCACAACCGCCTGATTACGCGCGGTCACCACATTGCGCCGAACTTTCAAGGTGGGCGTCAACTCACCCGTCTCCACGCTCAACGGCGCATCGAGCACCCGGAATTTGCGGATATTCTCCACCCGGGCATAGCGCTCGTTCATCTCATCGACCGCCGCTTGCAATTGCGCCTGAAGCGCCTCGCTCTGGCGCGCCTCTTCAACGCTCAAGTCCTGCTTTGAGGCAAAGTCCGCCAAGGCGTCCTCGCTCAAGGTCAGAAGGGCGCTCAGATAGGGGCGCGCATCCCCGACCACCACTGCGTGCTCGACCAACGGGGCGTTCATCAGATCCGTTTCGAGGTTTGCGGGCGTGATGTTCTTGCCGCCCGAGGTGATGATGATGTCCTTGATCCGGCCTGTGATGAAGACAAAGCCGTCCTCGTCAATGCGCACCACATCGCCGGTCTTCATCCAGCCGTCACGGGTGAAGGTGTTTTCGGTGGCCTCGTTATTGTTCATATAGCCAGCGAAGACGTTCGGTCCGCGCACCTGAAGCTCACCCTCTTCGGAGACCCGCGCGTCCATGCCGTCGATCATCTTGCCGACCGAACCGATCCGGACGGAGCCGGGCATGCTGAACGCGGTCGGGGCGCTGGTTTCAGACTGGCCGTAACCCTCACAGATCAGCAGATCGAGCCCGGTGAAAAAGCGCAGGACTTCAGGACTGATCGGCGCGGCGCCGGAAATCAGCAGCCGGGAGTCTTCAAGCCCCAGGGCCGCCTGGACCTTTTTGATCACCAGCGCATTGGCGAGGGGTTTCTGCATCGCGACGAGGGGCGAGGGCGAACGGCCATCCAGCACGGCTTCATGCCATTGCCGGTTCACGTCCATCGCCCACTTTGCAAGCGACGCCTTGACGCCGGACGCCTCGGACAGACGGGCGCGGATGGTTTCCGACATCTTCTCCCAGACCCGCGGCACACCGAAAAACACGTTCGGACGGCACGCTTTCAGGTCATCGGCCAGGGTCTCCATGGACTGGGCGAAATGCATGATCGCCCCGCTCATCACATGGTTGTGGACGCTCGATTGCTGTTCAGCCACATGAGCGATCGGCAGATATGAGAGAGTCCGGTCGCCGGGCTGGGCCTTGAACATGTCGCTGAGCTTTGCTGCGCTCCAGGAAATATTGCCATGGCTGAGCATCACCGCCTTGGGCGGCCCTGTGGTGCCGGAGGTATAGATCAGCGAGCCGACACGGCTTTCGTTGATCGCCGCCATCCGAGCGCTGACCGCATCATGATGGTCCTCAACGCCCAGCGCCATGAATTGCGCCCAGCTGAAAACGTCCGCGTGATCGCCCGCCACGCCATCCATGACGATGATGTGCTCGAGCGCCGGACACTCCGCTTTCAGGGCGAGCGCCTGCTCCACATGCTCTTCGGTCTCCACAAGCAGCACGGGCGCCTGGGAGTGTTGCAGGATATACGCGATCTCGGGCGGGGCGCTGGTCCAGTAGACCCCCGCCGGACGCCCGCCCGCCATCATCGCGGCGATCGCCATGATCGTCCATTCCGGGCGGTTATAGCCCAGAACCGCGACGGTCTCGTCTTCGCCCAGTCCCAACGCGACAAGCGCACGGGCGGCGGTCTGGACCTGATCGGCATAGTCTGACCACGACGTATAGGCCCAGCCCTCGCCCTGCCGCACGGCATAGGCGGGGTCCGAGCCTCGCGTCTCAGCTTTTTCCAGCAATCGGGCCGGGGTGGACGGATACCAGTTGTCCGCCCCTATACGGGGCAAATCACTCGCGCGCGCCTCCATGCGTCTCCTCCCTAAAGAACATGTCAGGCATGAGCGGTCTCCGCCGCGTTCAGGCCCATAATTTCGCGCGCCTCAGCAGGCGACGCGACCTCTCGCCCGGCATTCCGGGCGCATTGCGCCAGAGCCTCGATCAAGGCTCCGTTGCCCGTGGCGCGTTCACCATCAGGCAGATAGAAGGTATCCTCAAGTCCGGTGCGAAGCATACCGCCAAGATCGGCGGTCGCCTGATGAACCGGCCAGATTTCCTGGCGTCCGATCAAGGTGGTCTGCCACGGATCGCCCTCACGCTTGTAATCGAGCAGCAATTTGAGAAGCCGCGCATCCACCGGCATGCCCGAGGCGACGCCCATCACGAAATTATAATGGGCTGAGGGCGCCATGCCGTTCTCGATATACATGTTCACACAGCGCACGATGCCCACGTCAAAGCACTCAAACTCGGGATGCGCGCCCACGTCGGCCATAGCGTCCAGCATGGCCTGAACTTTCTCGACCGGGTTGTCGAACATCATCGGCGGCCAGGCCCAGGACCCGTCACGCTTGAGCTTGAGATAGTTGAGCGATCCGGCGTTGCACGCCGCGATTTCCGGCTTCACGCGTTTCACACAAGCGGCAGGACCTGTCACGTCCGGTCCAACAACGCCGGTGGTCGAATTGATGATCACGCCGGGACAGGCGGCGCGGATCGCGTCCACCATGCTGGCGGCCACTTCAGGATCCCAGCTGGGGAAATGGCCGTGATCTTTATCCTGCATGCGGTAATGGACATGCATCACGCTGGCGCCGGCGTCATACGCCTCGCGCGCGCTAGCGGCCATCTGGTCAGGAGTGACCGGAACGGGATGGGTTTTCGGATTGGTCAGCACGCCGTTGAGCGCGCAGGTCAGAACTGCCTTATCCATCGATCTACTCCTGCGTTTCCATATCAAGTTCAATTAAAACAGCGCCGTTCGCGGCTTGCCCGCCCTGTTGGGCGTTGACGGCGGCGACTACGCCATCCGCTTGCGCGGTCAGACGCATCTCCATCTTCATGGCTTCCATCACCATCAGGACGTCGCCCGCCTTCACCCGATCGCCGGGTTTGACGTTCACCGCCACAACGGCGCCGGACACGGGGGCTGTGATCCTGGACGGGTCAGACGCCGCGTCCGCGCCCCAGGGCGAAGCCTCTTCCAGAACGATGATCTGCGCACCCAAGGCGATATGGAGCACGCCGTCCGCCGCGCGCGCCACACGAGCGCGAGCGTCCACGCCATCCAGACGAAAGGCGATCTCGCCGGGCGTCTCTTCGCCCAACAGCGCCACCGCGCTGGAGGCGTCCTCGTCCTCAAACCCGACCGAAACCGCATCCGGTCCGGTCTGTTCCAGGCGCACCGTCAGCGCCTCGCCATTAACCGTCAAAGGCAGATCAAACCGGCTGACAGAGCCGGACCGGATCACGCCTTGAGGCGCTGCACCCAGAAGCGCGGCGCCGAGCGCGACCGCCCTGCGGTCCGCATCAGGTTTGGTGAAGGGGCCAGCGCCCTCTTCCGCCCAGAGATCCAGATCCGCCGTGCAGATCTCGCCCTGGCGGAAAGGCTCCCCGTCCAGCAAAGCCAGCAGGAAATCACGATTGGTAGTGACGCCCAGAAGCGGGTCATCCATCAGCGCGGCGCGCAGGGACGCAATGGCTTCAGCGCGGCTGGCGCCCGTGCCGATGACTTTTGAAACCATCGGGTCGTAATCGGTTCCGATCCGTCCGCCGGTTTCAACGCCCGCATCCACGCGTCCGCCGGCGCTGGAGACATCCCCGTCATAAGACAGGATCAGCCCTGATTGCGGGGCAAAGCCGTTATAGGGGTCTTCCGCGTAAAGCCGGGCTTCGATGGCCCAGCCGTCCAGCGACACTTCATCCTGGCTCAGCGGCAGCGGCGCGCCGGAGGCCACTTCAAACTGCCATTGCACAAGGTTGGTCCCGGTCACTTCCTCCGTGACCGGATGTTCCACCTGAAGCCGGGTGTTCATCTCGAGAAAATAATACCCGCCGCCCTCTTCCAGCAGGAATTCGACAGTGCCCGCGCCCACATAGCCCACGGCTTTCGCCGCCGCGACGGCGCCCGCGCCCATCTTTGCGCGCAATTCAGGATCGACCGCCGGAGACGGCGCTTCCTCGATCACTTTCTGGCGGCGACGCTGAGCCGAGCAATCGCGTTCACCGAGATGGATAGTGTTTCCGTCACGATCAGCGAAGACCTGAATCTCCACATGACGGCCCCGCTCGACGAATTTCTCGATCAAAACTGCGTCATCGCCAAAAGCAGATTTCGCTTCACGACGGGCCGAGATCAGCGCCTCGTCAAATTCCGCCGCGCTGCGCACAATGCGCATGCCGCGACCGCCGCCGCCCGCCACAGCCTTGATCAAGAGCGGATAGCCCACCTTGTCGGCCTCGCTCTTGAGGGTGGCGTCTGATTGATCTGCGCCCTGCCAGCCCGGCAAGGTCGGCACGCCTGCCTTGATCATCAACTCCTTGGCGCGCGCCTTGTCGCCCATGGCGTCAATGGCTTCGGGCGGCGGGCCGATCCAGACCAGTCCCGCCTTGATCACCGCACGGGCGAAAGCGGCGTTTTCTGACAGGAAGCCATAGCCGGGATGGATCGCCTCGGCGCCGGTTTTTCGGGCCGCGTCCAGCACGGCTTCGATATTGAGATAGCTTTCGCTGGCGAGCGCCGGGCCGATGCAGACCGCCACGTCCGCTTCGCGCACATGCAAGGCGTCGGTATCCGCTTCGGAATAGACGGCGATGGCCGTACGGCCGCTATCGCGCGCTTCGTTCAGCACACGGACAGCGATCTCGCCACGATTGGCGACCAGCACGCTTTTGAAGGCCGTTTCAGCCATGATTTATCCCTCTTGAGCCCAGCGGGCGGGACGTTTTTCAAGAAAAGCGGTCATGCCTTCTGCGCCTTCATCAGACCGCGCCGCCTTGGCGAACGCCGCAGCCGCGTCCTGAACCAGGCTGGCGGGCGCTTCCAGACGCGCCCGACGCATCAACGCCTTGGTCGCTGCGATGGCGTTCGGCGCGCCCTTGCGGATCTGTGCAAGCTCGGCCTCCAACGCCGCATCCAGATCGGCTGTGGGATGCACGGCGTGCACAAGGCCAACATCCAGAGCCTTCGCGGCATCCAGCTTGCCGCCGGTCACCGCCAGGCGCCGCGCTTCTGAATAGCCAAGGCGCTCCACCAGGAAAGGCGCGATCTGGGCCGGCACGATCCCGAGCCCGGTTTCAGGCAAACGGAACAGAGCCGTCTCGGACGCCAGCACCACATCCGCCACACAGGCGAGACCGAAACCGCCGCCCATGACCGCACCCTCAACAACCGCCACCACAGGCAAGCCGGTGCTGGCGAAGGCCACGCACAACTCACCAAAGCGAGCGTTGACGTTCGCGATGGGGTCGACGCCGTCCGAGACAGGCTGGCCTTGCGCCGCGCCCATATCCTTGATGTCGCCGCCCGAACAGAAATGCCCCTCGGCGCCGCGCAGGACGATGGCGCGATCACCGTGCTGTTCAGCGTCGGCGAGCGCGTTGATGAGCTCATCCACCATTTCAAGCGACATGGCGTTGCGCAGGGCGGGCCGGTTCAGCGTCACATGCAGAACCCGGGCGTGGCGTTCGACCAATAGAGTACGCGGCGCGGACATGGCTATTTATTGCCTTCAGGCTTGCGGCGCTTGGGCAGCGTGCCTTCAAGCTTGGCGATGATGCCGAGCATGATCTCGTCGGCGCCACCGCCAATGGAGATCAGGCGGCCATCGCGGAAGGAGCGGCTGACGAGGTTGTCGGCCGTGTAGCCCATGCCACCCCAGAACTGCAGGCAGCTGTCAGACACTTCACGCGCCAGCCGACCGCATTTGAGCTTGGCCATGGAGGCGAGCTTGGTGATGTCCTTGCCCTGGTTGAAATCATCCACGCAACGATAGGTCAGTGAACGGAGCATCTCGACTTCAGTACGCAACTCGGCGAGGCGGAAATGGATCGCCTGATTGTCGAGCAGCGGCTGGCCGAAGGCGTGCCGGTCACGGGTGTACTCGATGGTCAGGTCGATCTGCTTGTCGAGGTTTTTCAAAGACGACGCCGCGCCATAGATGCGCTCTTCCTGGAACTGCAGCATCTGATAGATGAAGCCTGCGCCTTCATCACCGATGCGATAGCGCTTGGGCACCCGCACATCATCAAAGAACAATTGCGCGGTGTCAGAGCTGTGCATCCCGATCTTGTGGATCTTCTGCTTTTCAATGCCCGGCAGATCCATCGGCACCATGATCAGCGACTTGCTCTCATGGGGCTTGCCGTCGGACGTGTTGGCCAGCAGGCAGCACCAATCCGCCTTCAGGCCATTGGTGATCCACATCTTGGTGCCGTTGATGATGTAATCATCGCCGTCTGACTTCGCATTGGTCTTCACCGCCGCCACATCCGAGCCGCCGCCCGGCTCGGACACGCCGAGGCACCCCACCATGTCGCCTGCAATCGCCGGCGCCAGGAATTGCTTGCGCAGATCGTCAGAGCCGAACCGCGCCAGCGCCGGGGTGCACATATCGGTCTGCACGCCGATGGCCATGGGCACGCCGCCGCAATCAATCATCCCCAGCTCTTCGGCCAGGACGAGCGAATAGGTCATGTCGAGACCGGCGCCGCCAAACTCCTCGGGATAGCGCAGGCCCAGAAGGCCCAGATCGCCCATCTTCTTGAAGACCTCATGAGAAGGGAACTGGTCGGCCGCCTCCCATTCATCCACATACGGATTGATCTCGTTGGCGACGAACTTGGCGACGGTGTCGCGAAGCTGTTCGTGTTGCTCGTTGAACTGCATGGCGTGTCCTCCCGTTGGTGGGCCGCGTCTTGTTAGAACCGCGCGACTCCGAACGTGTTGGGGTTCAGCTGACGGCGATCCGCCTCAGCACAAATGTTCAGGCATTCGATCAGCACCGCGCGGGTGTCGCGCGGATCAATGATCCCGTCATCCCAGAGCCGGGCGGTGGCGAAGAGCGCCTGGCTCTGCTCATCAAGGCTCTGGGTGATCATGGCGCTCATCTGGGCGAGCGCCTCTTCATCGGTCTCCACGCCCGCGCGCGCATTCTTGCCGCGGGTGACGATCTCCATCACCTTCGCGGCCTGCGCGCCGCCCATCACCGCCGTGCGAGCGGTGGGCCAGGCGAAGATGAAGCGCGGGTCAAAGCCGCGCCCGCACATGCCGTAATTGCCGGCGCCGAAGCTGCCGCCGAGCACGATGGTGATCTTGGGCACGCGGGCGTTGGCCACGGCCTGGATCATTTTCGAGCCATGCTTGACTGCGCCAGCGCGTTCCGCCGCCGAACCGACCATGTAACCGGTGGTGTTTTGCAAGAACAGGATCGGGGTTTGCGACTGGTCGCACAGCTGGATGAACTGGCCCGCCTTGGTGGAGCCTTCAGGCTGGATCGGGCCGTTATTGCCAATAATCCCGACTGCCTGCCCGCCGATGCGGGCATGCCCGCACACGGTTTCAGACCCATAGCGCGCCTTGAATTCCAGAAAGTCCGAGGCGTCCACCACGCGCGCGATCACATCACGAACATCATAGGGCGTGCGGTCATCCGCCGGCACGATCCCCATGAGCTCTTCCGCGTCATAAAGCGGCGCTTCGCCGCCCCCGGACAGTGTGGCTTCGCTCCAGTTGAGCTTGTCCATGATGTCGCGCGCATAGGCGAGCGCCTGCGCATCATCATCGGCGACGTATTCACCGAGCCCCGTCACTTCGCCATGAAGGTCCGCGCCGCCCAGGGATTCATCATCCGCGTCCTCGCCGATCGCGGCTTTGACCAGCGGCGGGCCGGCGAGGAAGATTTTCGACTTCTCGCGCACCAGAACCACATAATCGCTCATTCCCGGCAGATAGGCGCCGCCGGCGGTGGAGCTGCCATGCACAACGGCGACCTGGGGAATGCCCGCCGCGCTCAAACGCGCCTGGTTGGCGAAGCTGCGTCCGCCATCCACAAAGATCTCGGCCTGATAGAGAAGATTGGCGCCGCCCGATTCCACCAGATGGATCATCGGCAGCTTGTTTTGCAGCGCAATCTCCTGCGCGCGCAGGGATTTGCGCAAGCCCATGGGCGCGACCGTGCCGCCCTTGATCGCGCTGTCGGACGCAGCGATGACGCATCGTTTGCCCGAGACGACGCCGATGCCGACCACCGCGCCGCCGCCCGAAGCCCCGCGCCCGCCGTCATCATCATGCATTTTGAGTCCGGCGAGCGGCGCGATTTCGAGAAAGGACGCATCGCGATCCACCAAGCGCGCCACGCGCTCACGCGGCAACAGCTGGCCGCGCTCGTCAAAGCGCGACTTCTTGGCGGCGGAGTTGGAGCGCACCTGCTCTTCCGCGCCACGCGCCTCGTCCAGCTTTTCAACCATGTTTGCGCGCGCTGCGGCGAAGTCGTCAGAGCCCGGATTGATCCGGCTTTGCAGGACCGCCATTACTCTGCTCCCTCACCGCGCAAGACCGCCGGATCCACCGCCCGGTGAAAGCCGTTAAAGACGTCTGATTTGTCATGAGCGGTCAGCGGATAATGTCGCTCGCCCAAAGGCGCGCCGCCATCCACCTGAAGCTGGACGCCGGTGATGAAAGCCGCGCCCGGCGACAACAGATAGGTCACCGCCGCCGACACCTCGGCCTCCGACCCCATGCGCTGCGCGGGCAAATTCTGTTTGAGCAGCGGGATCATCGCGCGGAAGGCGCCGCCATAGGTGTCCATGCCCGAGCTGGCGATCCAGCCCGGCGCGACGGCGTTCACTCGTACGCCCTTGGGCGCCCACTCAAACGCCAGGGTCTTGGTCAGATTTTCCATCCCCGCCCGCGCAGCGCCTGAATGCGCCATGCCCGGCATGCCGTGATGCATGTCAGCGGTGATGTTGACGATGGCGCCGCCCTGTTCAGCCATTGAGGCCTTGAACACTTCGCGGCTCATCAGAAAGCCGCCGGTCAGATTGGTGGCGATCACCGCGTCCCAACCCTTTTTGGAGATGTCTTCAGCGTTGGCGGGAAACTGTCCGCCCGCATTGTTCACAAGGCCATGGATGCGGCCATGACGCGCCGCCATTTCAGCGATCGCGGACGCCACGGCCTCTTCATCGCGAATATCAAACGAGGCAGTCTCGCACGAGCCGCCGTCATGAGCGATCTCTTGCGCGACGGCGTCGAGCTTGTCTTGCTTGCGCCCCACCAGAATGGCGTGCGCGCCGAGCGCCGTCAGCTCATGGGCGATGCAACGCCCGATCCCCGATCCGCCACCGGTGACGATGATCACCTGCCCCTTAAACAGGTCAGGCCGAAATACGCTGTCATAGCGGGCGTGTGCGGCGTTATCGCTCATTGTGCGCCCGTCTCCTCCCTGACTGGTCCGGTCTGTCATCGCCGGTGTTGAGGGGAGCTTCGCAGGGCTTAACGTATACGTCAAGCACATCTTGTTTGCGGCAAGACTTCATCGTATGAAGGAGACGGACAAGGACAGGCACCATGACTCACGCGCCCGATACGAAGACCCACGACACCCTGTTCGGCATCGCCGAGCTGGCCGATGCGTTTGGCATCACCACGCGCACGATCCGGTTCTATGAGGACAAGGGTTTGCTCAAACCCCAGCGCGTCGGCGGGCAGCGGGTCTATACCGACGCCGACAAGAAACGCCTCGCCCTGATCCTGCGCGCCAAGACCATCGGCACCAAGCTGAGCGACATCAAGACCTTCCTCGAGCTCTACGGCCAGGAAGGTGAAGGGCGCGTGCGGCAGCTCGAATTCGTGATCGAGATGACTGCGAAAGAGATCGAACGTCTGGAAGAGAAAAAGGCCGAGATCGAAACAACGCTCAACGAACTGCGCGTCATTCATGAGGGCTCGAAAACGCGCCTGGCCCAGCGGAAAAGCAATACACGCTAGACGCTTCAGATCCGCTGCGTTTCCCGTCGAGTCAGCCAACGCACCAGAGGCGCGGGCGAGAACCGCATCAGCCACATCGCCCGGCGCATGGCGGCGCCGGTGATCACCTCGGATGCGCCCCGATCATAGCCTTTGAGAATATCAGACGCGACCTCGCCCGCCGTGGTGGCGCTGAAGCTTGAGAAGGTGCGCACATCTTTGGCCGCCGCCCGCTCCTTGAAGGGCGTGTCTGACACAGCGGACGGACAGACCGTCATGATGCGGACAGAGCTGCCGCTCTGTTCCAGCTCTTGAGACAGAGCGTTTGAATAATGCCGGACAAACGCCTTGGTCGCTGCATAGACCGCAAGCCCCGGCGTCGGCACGAAGGCGGAGTTAGACGCAATATTGATGATGGTTCCGCCGCCCGCCGACTCCATCAGAGGCAGGAAGGCCCGGGTCATCGCGTGCAGGGCGCGCGCGTTCACATCAATCATGGCTTGCTCGGCCTCGACCGCCATGTCCCTGGACGCGCCATACACGCCGAAGCCGGCATTATTGACCAGAAGGTCGAGCCCGCCCTCGCCCTGCGCCCATTGCACCAGCCGCGCCACCGATTGCGGATCAGCGAGATCCATGGCCCGCCCCTCGATCTCGGCGTCGGGATGACGCGCCAATAGCGATTGGCGCGCGCGGGCGATTTAATCTTCGTCCAGCGACACCCAGAGCAAACGAAACCCGCGCTCCAGAAGACGTTCAGACAGGGCCAGGCCAATGCCGCTGGACCCGCCCGAAATCAGGGCTGTCCGGCTCATTGGATGCGATCGGGAACGGCATAAGCGTCCACCCCGTCACGCTCTAGCCCCGCCACCCAGATCTGGCCGCGCCACGGGGTCACCGTGGTGACACCGAAGGGCGCATCATCCGGACCATAGAGCGCATGAACCGGCTCACCCTCGGCGGTCACAGCCATGCCCATCACCGGGCGCGGCGGAAAGGGCGGCAATCCGGAAATCTGGATCCAGCGCCAGGCGAGACGCTTCACAAACGGATTGGGATGCAAGCTCTCGATCTGGGGCGAACGTTGAGAGGGCAAGGCGATCCAGATCAGCCCGGTCTCCTCGTCAAAGGCGAGATTGTCAGGATAGCCCGGCAATCCGTCAATCAGCACGGCGTAATCACCGGTTTCAGGATCAAGACTGATCACCCGGCCCGCCCAGGTCTCGTTGACGAAAACGCGGCCCGTGCTGGGGTCATGATCCACGCCATTGATGAAACCAAAGCCTTCCGCCAGCACGTCATACTGGTCCGGCGCCGTGACCTTGTAGATGACGCCCGTCTGCTCGCCTTCGAGCAAAGAGGTCATGTATTCGCCATAGCCGTAGCGGCGCGAAGCGTCGGTCAGGATCACCGCGCCATCGCTCAAAACTGTCAGATCGTCAGTGAAGACCAGAGGCCCGCCTTCGCTCTCATCGGCGAGCCAGACGTCAAACGCGCCGTCGCCTTCAAGCCGCAGCAAACCTTTAAGCGCATCGGCGACAAAGAGCGCCCCGTCCGGCGCGAACGCCAGGCCCAGCGGACGTCCGTTGGTATTGGCGTATTCTGACCATCCGCCCTCGATCTCCCGCACCATGATGCGGCCATCGGCCAGGCTGGCGTACAGCCGACCATCAGGTCCGGGTTCCAGATCTTCCGCGCCGTGCAGGTTCGGCACTTCCCGGCGCTCGGGTTCAGCCACCGTCTCGTAAAGCGCCATCAATGCGGGATCGGGCGCAGTGGGATCAAACTTGTAGGCTTTCAGCGCGCCCGGCCCATAAGCGGCGACGGCCAAGATCACGACAAGAGCGGCGAGGCCGCCCAGAATCCAGCGCAGCATCGCGCCCTCCCCTGATGTTTTTTCTTTTACTCTGGGGGAGAAGCGCAAAACGGGCAAGCGCGATCAGGTCACCGCTTTTTGGGCGAGGAATTTCGGGTCGTCCCAAGCGCCCGTCTGGATCACATCCGCCAGAGCCTGCGCCGCATCAAAGACTTCCGTGTAGGAATTATAGAGCGGATTGAACCCGAACCGCATCAAGTCAGGCGCGCGAAAATCGCCAATAATCCCGCGGTCGATCAAGGCCTGAACGATGGCGTAGCCCTGCTCATGGCGCAGCACCACATGGCCGCCGCGCCGCTCGCCCGGCCCCGGACAGGCATGATCGAGACCCAGCGCCTCCGCTTGCGCGAGCATGATGTCACCCAGCGCGATCGCCTTGGCCTCCACCTGCGCCATGTCCACACCGTCATAGGCGCTGACCGCCCCATCGAGCGCAGATAGAGCGAGGATGGAGGGCGAGCTGGTGCGCCAGCGCACAATGGTGTCGTCAGGCTCGTAGGCGTCTTCAAACCCGAAGGGGCGTTTATGACCCAGCCAGCCCGACACCGGATGCTCCAGCGTCTGGATCTGGTCTTCCGCGCAGTACAGGAAGGCCGGCGCGCCGGGGCCGCCGGAGAGGAATTTATAGCCGCAGCCCACCGCGTATTTCGCGCCCCATTGAGCGAGCTTGAGATCAACGAGACCGGTGGCGTGGCTGAGGTCCCAGATGATGTTGAGCCCGCGCGCCGCCGCTTCACGCTCATAGCCCTCGAAATCAGCGATCTGGGCGGATTTGTAATGCACCGCCGATTTGATCAGGACCTTTACATCGTCCGGCAAATCTTTCGGACGGGTGTTGGGCGCGACCCGGTGCATCGGGGCGCCGGTGATGCGGGAGATTCCCTCCATCACATGATTGTCGGTGGGAAACTCGCCCGCTTCGGCCGCAATGCCGCCGCCATCACGGTCCAGCAGCGCCGTAGCGAGCTTGAACAGGTTGATGGTGACCGTGTCGACCGCGATCACTTCGGAGGCTTTGACGCCCATCAACGCCGCGAGTTTGCCCCCGAGCGTCAGCGGCAGGTCCATCCAGCCCGCGTCGTTCCACGACCGGATCAGGCCCACCGCCCATTCGGATTCAGAGGCTTCACGCAGACGCGCGAGCGCCGCCTTGGGCGGCACGCCCAGCGAGTTGCCGTCCAGATAGATCACGCCCTCAGGCAGAGCGAACAGGTCGCGTTTGTCTTTCAGCGGATCAGTCTGGTCCAGCGCCTCGCAGGCCTCGCGCGTCAGCATGTATAAGCTCTCCTACAACGGACCACGCTGGGTGATGCCGCCATCCACAACAAATTCCTGGCCCGTCATATAGCTTGATGCGTCACTGGCAAGGAAGTGGATTGCAGCGGCCATGTCTTCGGGCTGGCCGACGCGCTTGATGGAGAAATTGCGGTTCATCATGTCTTCAAGGTTCGGATCGGACGTCAGCGCCGAGGCGAGCTTGGTTTCAGTCAGGCCCGGACACAGCGCGTTCACCCGCACGCCCAGATGACCGCATTCCTGCGCCAGCACCTGGGTGAGAGAGATGACGGCGGCTTTCGAGATCGAGTACGCGCCCTGGAAATAGCCCGGACGGATGCCGTTGATCGAGGCGACATTGATGATCGAGCCTTTGCCCTGATCCTTCATGAAGGTGTTGATCGCAAGGCTCGACAGGAAGAACGGGCCTTTGACATTCACCTCGAACGTCTTGTCCCAAGCGTCTTCAGGCGTGTCCTTGGCTTCGCCGAAATACGGGCTGGTGGCGCCGTTATTGACCAGCACGTCCAGACGTCCCTCGGTCTCCTTGATGTTGGCGATGGCCGCTTCGCGATGATCGGCTTCGCCCAGGTGCAGCACCATGGCGCGGGCCTTGCCGCCCTCGGCCCTGATCTCTTCAGCCACGCGCTCGCAATCGGCGATCTTGCGGCTCGAGCAAATCACCATCGCACCATTGCGCGCCATGCGCTTGGCGGCGGCTTCGCCAATGCCGCGGCTCGCCCCGGCGACCAGAACCACACGACCGTCCAGCGACAGATCTTTCTCTGACATGTTCATCCTCCCGTTCACGTCACTTAATGCGTTAAGCGCCACGTTAGCGGCGGAATGAGGCCATGGCGAGGGGGCGCCGATGCGGATTTCATATCCTGTCGCCCCGCCAGTCCCCAACGATAAAGGGAGGCGTTTCCGCCTCCCTTTTCCAGCGCCTTATTCGGCGTCTTCAAGCCCCAGCCGTTCGGCCAGATCCAGCTCCGGCGCGGGCGGCTCGCCGCCTTCGCCCTGCAGATAATGCTGCATCCAGCGCAGAACGCGCAGACCGTAGTCGTACTGGGCGGCGGCGCGGCGATTGCCATGGCCTTCGCCCGGATAGGTGACGAGCCGCACCGGCGCGTCAGAGGTCTGCTTCAGGATACGGTAGAGGATGAAGGACTGGCTGGTGTCCACCCGCGTATCCGCCTCGCCATGCAGGATCAGCGTCGGCGTGGTCGAGCCCGGCGCATGATAGGTCGGGCTGTGCTCGAGATAGGTCATCCAGTCTTCCCAGGGCGGCTGCATGAAGTGCACATCCACCATCTCGATCGGAATCTCGGTCGTGCCGTAAAAGCTGATCAGATCGGTCAGCGCCACAAACGGCGCAGAGGCGGCGAAATGTTCGCTGGCGATGGTCGCGCCCCAGGACGAGGCGAACCCGCCATAGGACCCGCCGGTGATGCCCACGCGCTCGGCGTCAACAATACCGGCCTCAGACAGGGCGCCGATCGCGTCCACCAGATCCCAGAACTCTTCGCCCGGCGCATCGAGATGGTCGAGCTTGGCGAAGCGTTCACCACGGCCCGTAGAACCGCGATAATTGGGGTAGAAGACCGCAAACCCCTCACCGGCGCCGATATGGCCCAGACGCGAATAGCCGTTCACCCAGCCATTGCTGTCATGGGCTTCCGGGCCGCCATGCACGGTCATGATCATCGGCCAGCCGCCTGCCGGAGCCTCGCCCTGCGGAGTGACGAGCACGCCTTCAATGCGTTCGCCATCACGCGCTTCGAACTCGAAGACGCTCTGATCGCCCCAGGCGATGTCGTCAAGCTGGGGGTTGTGATCGGTCCACTGGCGCAGCGAACGGCGGTCACCCACAAACAATTCACGAGGATGGGTCGCAGCATGCACCGTCGCCGCCAGAACCCGGTCATCACGATCATAATCCATGGACGAGATCACGCCGGCCTCTGTCGGCGTGCGGCGCTCTTCACGGCCATTGATATTGTATTCGACGAGCGCCGTGCCCGTGCCCACGCTGGCTAGAGTCAGCACGGAATTACGATCAATCCAGGCGAGCTGGTTCACGTGCTGCTCGGCGTCGCGGGCGATGGCCATATACTCGCCTGTCTGCGCATCCGCGATGTGAAGCGTGCCTGCCGTGGGGTCGGCGCGGTCGGCGCCCGCGATAAAGGCGAGACGCGAAGCGTCAGGCGAAAACGCCGCCATGCCGATCTTGCCCGGCGTTTCGACGGTGGAGATCACCGAACCGTTCGCCGCATCGACGACGGTCCACTGACGCTCCATCAGCGAGTCGTCCACCAAAGTGGTTGGCGCCAGCGCCACGGCGAGGTGTGAGCCGTCTTCGCTCAAGGTCAGAGATGATGCATGACCGGGCAGATCAAACCGGACCGGGTCCGCGTCGGGATCCGTCAGGTCGGCGCGCCAGACATAGGAGAAGATGTCGCTCTCTTCATAGACATTGGCCATGAACCCGCGATCGCGCAGCGTCTGCTGCATCGGGTCAGCCTTCTCACGCGCAATAAAATACAGGCTCTCTCCATCGGGCCCGATCACATAGGACTGGATCGACTCGTCATGGCTGTAGATCCGACGCGCTTCGCCGCCATCCGCCGCGATCTCGTAAAGCGCCGATCCGCTGTCGCCGTCGCGACGGGCGAGAAAGGTCAGCGCGTCGCCATTCGGCGTCCATTCCACACCACCAACGCCGCCATCGGTGATAAAGGGGCGCGCCGCATCCGGGCCGGATGCGATGAACAGCGCCGATTGCGGCGTGCCATCCTCTTCACCCGCAACCACATTGCGCGGCGTGGAGACGGTGAAGGCGACATGGTCGCCATCAGGGGAGATGTCGATCCCGGACACCTGGCGGATTTCGAACAGATCTTCCAGCGTCAAAGGTTCTTGCGCCTGCGTCTGTGCGCCTAGCGCACAGGCTGCAGCAAAACCCAGAACGCCGGTGAACAGTGGACGGTTCATGGCGATAACTCCTTGGTCAGTACGGGGCGCAGCCTAACGAAGGCAAGGCCTGCGCGTCGAGGCCCGACGCCCATCACAAGGATGCCAGCGCCGGTCGCAATGCTGCGGGGCGCCGCCCCTGCATATCGCATATCCTAATGAAATCTTAATCGCGCTTGGGGGCTTTGGAAAATGCGGCGTATTTGTTCTTTTTCTCGCGCACCTCGTCTGCGCCTTCGATCACAATCACGGCCTCGCCCTTGGGCGGGTCGGCAAGCCGGGCTTCGAGTTCTGAGAGCGTGCCGCGCCAGACCCGCTCGAACCGTTTGGTCAGCTCCAGGCTCAGCGCGGCGCGGCGATCTCCCAGTACGGCGCGGGCGTCCGCCAGGCATTCCGCCAGGCGCTGCGGGCTCTCCATAACAATCAGACTGGACGGCAATTCCCCATACAGCGCAAACAGCGCCTGACGCTTGCCTGATTTACGGGGCGGAAAGCCCAGAAAGGTGAAGCGGTCGGTCGGCAGGCCGGAGATCGAGAGCGCCATGATCACCGAGGAGACGCCGGGCGCGGCGCTGACGGTCAATCCCGCCTCGAGCGCCGCCTGAACCACACGAAAACCCGGATCAGAGATCGCTGGCGTGCCCGCATCGCTGACCAGAGCCACCGTCGCGCCGTCTTCGATCAGCTTGACGATGCCGGCTGCGCTCGCCGTCTCGTTATGGTCATGACAGGCGATCAAACGCTTGTCAGTGACGCCGCCCTGTTCGAGCAATCGGCGCGTCGTGCGCGTGTCTTCGCACGCAATGGCGTCCGCGTCGCGCAAGACGTCCCAGGCGCGCGGCGTCATGTCGCCCAGATTGCCGATAGGCGTGGTCACCAGCACCAGACGCGGCCCGGTCTCGGGCGGTGCGTCGAGATCGGCGGAGATCGCGGAATCACTCATGCCTGCACCCTAATCGAGCCGAGCTCAGAATGCAGCGCTGACGGCAGCGCCGCTACCATGTCCCCGACCGCCAGGCGCGGATGAGATCGGTCCAGCGGGCGGCGCCGGACAAGGTGCGCATGACGGCATCGGCCGACGCTTCATAAAGCAAGGCGCGCAAACCCGCGGCCGCCAGGCGCGGATCGCGCCGGATCATCGCTTCGATACGTGCTGTCGCCAACCGTGCGGACACAGGCGGCGGCGGCGGCGCGCAAAGGCTGAGCCCATAGGTCAGTCGACGCGCCTGCGCTTGCGCCCAATCATGCAAGCGCAGCGCCGCCATGCCTGGCGCAAACCGCAAGCCGTAGGCGTCGGCGGGCGCCAGCACCACGCGCCCGGCCCCGCGGCTCAAAGGACGATAGCCCAAAGGCCAGACGCCCTGAGATTGCCGAGCAGCCTCAAGGCGGCCGCCCCATTGCAACAGCCGGTCCGCCTGGGGCTCCAGCGCCAGATCTGGCGGCGGGGCCAGCACAAAGCGCGCCTGTTCATGCACGACGCGGTCCCGGCTGAGGCTCAATTGCTCGAGACCAGGAAAGTCCGACCCCACGACTTTCAGACACAAGCGCTCTTCATGGCCGCTTTCGACAGGGGCGGTCATCAAGTGTGACAGTTGCACCACCCGGCCAGCGGGCATGCCAACATCTTCAAGCGGCCGCGTATCGACCACCCAGCTGGCGCAGACCTGGCCGTCGCTTGTCTCCACGATCGCCTGAGTTCGGCCGCCCTGCACCCGATCAACGCTGACCCCCTCCCTCAGCATCATGCGCGGTTCGGCGGCGACTGCGTCCAGCGCCGCCTCCTGCACCGCATGCGCGGCGACTCGCGCCAGAATCATTCGCTTCAGCGGCCTGTGCAAAACAGCGCCCGTCGGGCTCTCCACCTCAAAGCCAGTCAAGCGGCTACTCTCGAACCGGCGCAGGCCATGATCAGGCGCAGCCGGGAACATCCAGTGGCGCGGGTTTGATGTGAGTCGTCTGGGTTCAATGATCAGCGCGCGAACACGCCGTCCGGTCCGGGCTACGGCGCTGCCTAGCGCCAGCCCGGACAGCCCGGCGCCGAGAATGACAAGATCAAAGCGTTCAGACATGACGTCCTTGAAAAACGAACCGGCATGCGCCTCAGGAATGCGCTAAAAGAGTATTTCACAACATGTGCTTGGCGCGATCACATTAACAGGCTTTAATGAAAGGCCGCTGTTCAGCGAACCACACCCCATCAGCCCGGAACTGAAGACAGGCGAACGAATGACCTTGCCAACGACAAAACGTGCGCGCCAGAAAGCGGAGACCCGAATCGCCGTCTTGCGTGCAGCGCGGGAGGAATTTCACCGCCAAGGCTATGATCGCGCGAAAATCGTCGACATTGCGAGCGCAGCCAATGTCTCTCCGGGAACGGTGCTCAATGCGGCGCCCACCAAGATCGCCTTGCTGTGTGAAGTGATGGTGGATGACTTCGAACGTTTGCGCCTTGAAAGCGCTGAACTGGCGCGGCGCTATCAAGGCGATGTCATCGGCTGCGTGACGGCTTTACTGGATTACCATCTGGACCGTCACATCAATGATCTGGAATTGTTTCGAGCCGCCATAGGGCACAATTGGCTGACCAATGAAGCCGATTTCAAAGCTCTGCACATTGGCCTGGAATCCGCATGGTCACCGGTCCGAGACGTGTTGACCCGCGCCTCTCACGATCCAGCCATCGACCTGAATGAATGCCCGGATCTGCTGACGGAAAGCCTGCTTGATCTGTACCTGGGCGTTTTGCGGCGCTGCGTGATCTACACCTTGAGCCCGCAAGAGGCCCGCAGCCAGATGCATCGCCGGCTAGGCGTTGTGTTTCATACGCCGCACGCCTCAGAGCACGCGCTTAAAAAATACGGCCGACACGAGGGGGCGTCGGCCGCACAAGGACGCGCTGGTTGATGTCTGACGCCAGCGCAGGGGAGCCCTTCGGGGCGAGCAACGCCCGACCTGTTCGCTGACAGGTCAGGCGAGCCGCATCAGAAGGGATATTTTGTTGAGAACGTGGCCCGGGTGATCGTCCCGCTCTGGCCATTTTCCAGTTCCCGCTCGCCGAACAGGATTTCTGCGCCCATGGTCACGGGGCCCACCGGGAAGAAATAGGCGCCGAATGCGGACCAGGTGCTCTTGGTCACGCCTGTGCCGGTCAATGTGATGTCATTATCCGCTTCCAGCATCGAGTAACCGACCGACAGTCGACGCCCCTGACCCAATTGCTGGCGCCAGGCCACCAGCCCACCATAGACCGGAATCGCTTCCAGATCGCCCGACGCGGTCACCACTGCTCCGTTCACGGCGTTCAGGCCGATATAGCGGCCGATGCCTTCACCGCCGGTCAGGGAGAAGCGCAAGTCTGAGCCCTCGCCCACATTCACCCGGCCAGACCAGTTGACGCCCCAGCCAAATGCTTCGCCGTCCACGCCGCCGCCTTCATAGGCGAGATTGCGGCCGAGCGCCGAGACGGTCATGGCGCCGAAATCGCCGCTCCAGTTATAGCGCGCAACAACATCAGGAAATGCGCCGTCGCCGCCATCGATCCTGCCGCCGCCGCCAAAAGGCGTGACCGTCGTATCGGGGTTCTCGAGCGCGAACTGGAAGCCGCCATTGGTGTAACGAATTTGCGCCTGGCGCCCGAACAGCATGCCGTCAGATCCCACAAGGAAGCTGGCGCTTTCCGGAATGACGGCCGTGTTGGTGAAGGTCGACCAGTCCTGACCCACGCGCCAATTGCCGATCTGCGCCCAGGCGACGCGCATACGCGGATTGTAGGAGTTTGACACCCGCTCATCCCCGCCGGGCGATCCCAGGAAATCAAATTCGATCCGTCCGGTCACCGTGCCGATGTCTGATTCGGTGGACGTGGCGAAGAAGAAGCGGCTGGACTTGGCGGTGAAATCAAAATCGGTTTCGCCATCCCCGGTCCCACCGACCGGCGTGGCGCCAGAGATATAAAAATCGCGCGCAATCGAAGTCGCGCCGAAATCGCCGTCGCTGAGATCGGTGACATGGGCGTCCAGATCGACGAAGCCGCCATAGGTCACCTGGGTGTTGCCCATGGTGAAGCCGCGCTCCGAAGAGGTTGGCGCGGCCGGAGCCGCAGGCGCGGATGCGGTCCGTTGCTCGATTTCAATAACCCGATCCGTCGCCGCGTCCGCTTGTGCGCGCGCGTCTTCCAGCTCGGAGCGCAAATCAGCCACCATGGCTTCCAGCGCTGCGAGTCGATCTTCAAGAGCGGTCACGTCCTGTGCGTTTGACGCCGCTGTCAGAACAAACGCCGAGGCGGTCGCCGCCAATACGCTACGAATACCTAGCCTAGTCATAGAGATGTCCCTCCCAAGGATAGCCATGAGGCCCGCGCCGATTTTTCGGCTTTATTATGAAAGTATCGTTGTACAGAGGGTCCGGCGGTATGGGACGTTCGTCGAAATTTAGGACTTCACATGTGCTACTTTTTGCTCAGACGACGGCCCCGGCCGGAGCCCATTAGACTTCATGCTCAGATGAGGAGGCGTGTGTGACCCCAGACTCCACGCAAGGCCGGGTCATTCTGGCCGATGACCACCCCCTGTTTCGGGGCGCTCTCAGCACCGCGGTCCACAAAGCCGCGCCCGGTCGCACCCTGGTGGAGACCAGTACGCTGGCTGAAACCCTGAACGCCCTGAAGGACGGTCAGACAGATCTTGTGTGTCTGGACCTGCACATGGCGGACAGCTCCGGCTTCATCGGCCTGGCGGAACTGCGCAAAAGTCATCCCAGCGCGCCGGTGGTGGTCATCTCCGCCAGCCAGTCGCCCGGCGTGGCGGCGCGGGCGCTGGAGTTCGGCGCTTCAGGCTTCATTCCCAAGACCGCCAGCATGACACAGCTGGTGGAGGCGCTGACCGCCGTGCTGAACGGCGATGTCTGGGCGCCCGATGAAAGCGGCGACCCCCAGGCGCAGGAAGCGGCGGAGGCGGCGTCGAAAATCGCCCAGCTGACCCCGGCGCAAATGCGCGTCCTGCATGGTCTCGCCGCCGGGCGTCTGAACAAGCAGATCGCCTATGATATGGGTATTTCCGAAGCGACCGTGAAAGCGCATGTGACCGCGATCTTCAGAAAGCTTGACGTGATCAACCGCACCCAGGCGGTGCTGGTGGCCCAGGCGCTCAATGTCGAACCGCCCGCCGAACAATCCGTCTAACCCGCTTCGAGTTTGCGTTTCAGCGAGCTCAGGCTGGCGCGCAGCACCGCCGGCGACGCCGGCTTGCGCACAAGCTCAAGACCCGCGGCGCGCGCCTCATCCCCTGCGGCGGCGCTGCGTTCCGCGGTCACCAGAAGTCCGGGCGGACGGCTCTGCCAGTGCGCGCATAGCGTTTCGTAGAGCTCTGGTCCTGTAAGCGCGTCAGTCAGGTGATAGTCCAGGATCACCAGGTCCGGCGCCTGATCTGCGAAGGCGGCCGCCGCCGAGGCGGCGTCCTGTCCGCCGCGCACATCGCAGCCCCAACGCTCCAATAGCGTGCTCAACGCCTGCAGCACGCCCGGATCATCATCCACACACAGGACCGACAATCCGGCCAGGTCACCCGGACGGCGGCGCGCCTGGACGACGGTCTGAGGGTCTCGCGAGGCGGCGCGCGGCAGGATCACTTCAAAGGTCGCGCCTTCCCCCAAGGCGCTTTTCAAGATCAGTTTGTGTCCCAGGGACGCGCAAATCCGGTCCACCACCGCCAGCCCCAGACCCAGACCCTGATCTTCCCCGGCGTCGACGACGCCGCGATGAAATTCCCGGAAGATGGCCTGCTGGCGATCCGGCTCGATGCCCGGGCCGGTATCGATCACTTGCAGGCGCACCTGATCGCCCTGACGCCTGACACCCACCAGCACCTTGCCGCTGGGCGTATAGCGGATGGCGTTGGAAATGAGGTTCTGAACGACGCTGGTCATCAAGCCCCGGTCTGACAAAACGGCCAGCCGGCTGGGAACAACACGCAGCTTCAAGCCCTTGGCCAGCGCGCGCGCCTGGAACTGGGCGGCGGTTTCCTCAATCAGCTCGTCAATGGCGAAGACGCTCGGTCGCGGCGCGACGCCGCCCGCATCCAGACGTGAAATATCCAGAAGCGCGCGCAGCAAACGGTCCGCATGGTCGATGGCGCGTTCAATCTGATGGGCGAGATTGCGATTGCCCTCAGAGCCGCTCTCCCCCAGCGCCCCCTCCAGCGCGCCGGCATACAGGCGAGCCGCGGACAGCGGCTGCAGCAAGTCATGGCTGGCCGCCGCCAGAAAGCGTGTCTTGGACTGGGTGGCGGCCTCCGCCTCGCGGCGGGCCGCTTCCAGATCCTGCGCCAGCTGCAGCCGCGCCTCGCTTTCCGCTTTCAGCGCTGCGGTGCGTTCCTCCACCCGCGATTCCAGCATGTCGTACGCGCGTTTGAGCCCTTCTTCCGCTTCACGCCGGGCGGTGTTGTCCTGATAAACGCCGAAATAGCCCACCACTTCGCCGTTTTCAGTGCGAGGCTGGTAGACCACCTGCCAGGAACGCGCCCGGCCGCCGCCCTTGCGCCGTGAAATGTCAAACACCTGGCGCTCGCCATTGAGCGCCGCTTCCATATGCGGTCGGCGCAGCGCGTATTCGTCCTCGCTCATGAATTCAGCCAGCGGACGGCCGATCACGGACGCATCCAGACCAAAGAAGTCCAGATAGCCCTTATTGGCGAAACGCAGACAATAATCGCGGTCGGCATAGCTGAGCAGCACCGGCAGATTGTCGGTGTAAAACCGGATCGAGCGTTCGCTTTCCTTCAAGCGATCCTCGGAGGAGCGCAATTGCTCGGCGGTTTCGTCAATCAGCTTGACCACATCGCCCGGGCTGACGCGGGCGCCGCGCAAGACGCGCGTCATCAGGATTCGGGCGGAGGCCGCGCCCACAGCCCGCGCCAGACGCGCTTCGGCCAGGCCCGCCACAGCAGAGGTCAGAACATCCCCCGGCCGTAAGGGTCTGGCGACCGCCCGTGACAGGTCTGAGAGAGCGATTTCCGCCTGATGGGCGCCCAGCACCCGCACCAGCACGATTTCAAGGTCGGAGATGCGCGAGCCCATGGCGGGGGCGGTCTCAAGCGGACGTACGCCGGTGAACGCGTCCGCCTGCAGCTCGTCCACCAGACCTGAAGACGAAAACGCTACGGCTATGATGAAGGCGATGACGTTTGCGGCCAGGCACAGGATGGAGGCAAAAGCGAACGGGTCCACGCCATCCGGCGCTGGTGGAGGAGCCCCGGCATAGCTGGGGATCAGGATCAGCGCGACCCACAGCCCGATCCCGGCGCCCATGCCCGCCAACGCGCCCGCACGGTTCGCCTTGCGCCAATACAGCCCGAACAACAAGGCGGGGGCGAGCTGGGCGACCCCGGCGAACGCCACCAGACCGATCCCGGCCAGCGCCGCCTGCTGATCCAGCCCCAGATGGAACAGATAGGCGAGCCCCACCAGCCCCAGCACCATGGCGCGTCGCCACATCAGGAACCGCTTGGCCAGTCCTCCGCGTTGCACTTCCGCCAGAAAGAGCGGTCCCACCAGATTGTTCACCAGCATGGTGGACATGGCGAGCGCGGTGACGGTCACCATGCCGGCGGCGGCGGAGAACCCGCCCAGAAACACCAACACCGCCAGGCCTCGCGCATCGAGCTCCAGCGGCAGGGCCAGCACATAGGCGTCCGGATTGGGATCTGTCAGCAGCGTGCCGCCCGCCCAGGCGATGGGCGGGACCAGGATCGCCACGAGCGCCAGATACGCCGGGAACCCCCAGCGCGACAGGTTGGCGTCTCCGGGTTTGGACGCCTCCACCACCATCATGTGAAACTGACGCGGCAAGCACAGCGCTGCGAACGCACCCAATATCGTCAACACGACAAACCGGAAGTCCACGCCCGGCGCCGTGAGAGGCGATTGCGCCAGCGCCTCAAGACGCATTTGCGGCGAGGCGTTGATCCAGACCTCGACGGCGAGCCAGCCCACCGCCAGCATCGCCGCGAGTTTGACCAGGGATTCAAAACCGACCGCCAGCGCCAGACCGCGGTGACTGGCGGCGGTGTCGGTATGGCGCTGACCGAACACCATCGCAAAAGCCGCCAGGCTGATCGCCACCGGCAAGCCCCAACCGCGCCCCAACGGATCACCCGTCAGAAGATCAAGCGAGGCGGCCGCGCTCTTGAGCTGAAGCGCAATATAGGGGATCAGCGCCAGCAGCAGGGCCAGCGTCGCCAGCGCGCCCACTGCTGCAGACTTGCCATAGCGCAGGGACAAGAAGTCTGCGATCGAGCTGGTGTCGTGCTCCCGTCCCAGCGCCACGAGGCGCCGGATGATGGGAAAGCCCAGCAAGAACACCAAGGCTGGCCCCAGATAGATGGGCAGATAGTCCCAGCCCGCGCGGGCGGCTTCGCCCACCGCGCCATAAAAGGTCCAGCTGGTGCAATAGACCGCCAGCGCCAGCGTATACAGAACGGCGCGTCGCATGGCGGAGCGGTCAAAGCGCGCCGCATGCGCGTCCCCCCAGGCCGCGAGCACGAACAGCAAGGCCACATAGGCGCCAAGCACCACAAGCGCGAGACTGAGCGGCAAAACCTCTCCTCCCTGCCCGTCCGGATTGAGTGTTCTGGATCAGACGGTCTTGAACGATAGACGGATTTCCAAAGCGCTGACCAGCCAGGAGCGCCCCGATCAAACGCAAACGCGGCGGCTCACAGAGCCGCCGCGCCCGGTTACAGACATTGGATCTGGCTATTCAGCCGGGCCCGCCGCCTTGGTGTGCGTGACATGGGTGACGGAGGACGGCATGCGAATGTCCTCCACCATGTTCTGGATCTCTTCTGGCGGCGCCTTGGTCGCCAAGGCCACAATCGTCGCGGTGATGAAGGAAATCACCATGCCGACAGAGCCAAAGCCTTCCGGAGACACGCCCAGGAACCATTGATCGGTCGTGCCTTGGGGAATGTTTGGCAAGATGCCGAACAGACCGCCCAGGAAGATCAGTCCGAACACGATCGAACCGATCAGCATGGGCCGGGTCTCCCCCTCTTCCTTGAGGCCGAAATACATGATCAGCAGGATAAGGCTGATGATCAGGGCGACCACGCCGAGCACAATCGGGCTGAAGCCGATCTTGAAGTGCACGATGTAGGCCGCAGTGATCGACAGACCGACCACCATGCCGGCGATGGCGCCTTCCTTGTTCATGCGCTTCCAGAAAATCCCCAGGAAGATCACCGGGAAGAAGCTGGCGGCGGCCAGACCGAAAGCGAAGGCCACGACCGCGGCGACGAAGCCAGGCGGGTTGATGCCCGCATAGATCGCCACGACCACCGCGCCCACGGCCGCAATCCGCGCGACCAGAAGCTCCTGGGTGTCCGTCATGTTCTTGATCAGCACCTTGCGGCACAGATCGTGTGACACCGCCGAACTGATCACCATCAAGAGACCCGCAGCGGTGGACAGCGCAGCCGCCAAGCCGCCGGAGACCACCAGACCGATCACCCAGCCCGGCAGGCCCCCGATCTCGGGATTGGCCAGCACGAAGATGTCACGGTCGAGCGTGGTCACCTCGTTCACCTCCGGGTCGGCGCGATACTGGATCTGGCCGTCGCCGTTTTTGTCGGTGAAGCCCAGAAGACCGGTGCGCTCCCAGTTGTAGAACCATTGCGGGGTCGCCCCTTCGCCCATTTCCGAAGCGCGCGCCTGTTGAGCAGCGACCTCAGTGGAATAGGTGCTTTCATTGACCGTTTCGATGAAGTTCGAGCGGGCGAACACCGCCACGGCTGGCGCCGTGGTGTAAAGCGCGGCGATGAAGATCAACGCCCAACCCGCCGATTTGCGAGCGTCCGAGGCCCGCGGCACGGTGAAGAAGCGGATGATCACGTGCGGCAGTCCCGCCGTGCCGACCATCAACGCCAAGGTGATGGCGAAGACGTCGATCATGGACTTCTGCCCCTCGAGATAGGAGCTGAAGCCCAGTTCAGACAGGGTCCGGTCCAGGCTGAGCAGCAAGGGCGTTCCATCCGCCGTGTTGCCGATGAATCCCAGCTGCGGAATCGGCGTGCCGGTGATCTGCAAGCTCAAGAAAACCGCCGGAACGGTGAACGCGAAGATCAGCACGCAATACTGCGCGACCTGGGTGTAGGTGACGCCCTTCATGCCGCCGAGACCCGCATAGAACAGCACGATGATCGCGCCGATGATGACGCCCATCTCGATCGGCACGCCCAGGAAGTTGGAGAAGGCGATGCCGGTGCCGCGCATCTGCCCGGCGATATAGGTGAAGGAGATGAACAGGGCGCAGATCACCGCCATGATGCGGGCCGCCTGGCTGTAATACCGGTCGCCGACAAAGTCGGGCACGGTGAACTTGCCGAACTTGCGTAGATAGGGCGCCAGGAGCAACGCCAGCAGCACATAACCGCCCGTCCAGCCCATCAGGAAGACCGAGCCGTCATAGCCCATGAACGCAATCAGTCCCGCCATGGACAGGAATGAGGCTGCGCTCATCCAGTCAGCGGCTGTGGCCATCCCGTTGAAGACCGGATGCACGTCATGGCCGGCCACATAGAAATCTTCTGTGGTCGACGCCCGCGCCCAAATCGCGATGCCGATGTAGAGACCAAATGTTCCGATGACGAAAAACGCGGTCCAGAACAAGGTGGTGTCGAGACCCAGAATGGTCGATTCCATATCAGCCTCCCTGACCGTTTTCAGTTTCCGCGTCATACTTGCGCTCGATGCGATGCATCAGCGCGGAGTAAACGAAGATCAGAATGACAAAGACGTAGATCGCGCCCTGCTGCGCGAACCAGAATCCCAACGGCGCGCCGCCGATAGAGAAATTGTCCAGAATGTCACGGAACAGGATTCCGAATCCGTAGGATACGGTGAACCAGATCGCGAGCAGGATTCCCATCAGATTGAGGTTTTCCTGCCAATAGCGCTTGTAGCGCTCCTCGGTGATGTTGTGATCCCGCGGCGGCCCTTTTGGCGGCTCGCCCGTGGTCGGATGGTCTGAGTCAGCCATCGTGCTCCTCCCTATTCATCGGGGTTTTCCCCGTATGACAGGAAGGGTGTCAGTCACAGGGCGGAGCGGGCAGCCCGACATTGGTCGAAGCCGAACTGAGCACGCTTGGGACGCTCAGGACGCCCGAGCAGCGCGCCAGGATCGATCCAAGATGGAATAGCGTTAAGTATTTCAGCTTGTTACATTGAGACGACTGGCAGCCTACAACATCTCAAAGCCCTCAGACCGGGTTCGCCGCACACCGAACACCTCGGCCAGAATCTCGTCGCTGAGCGCCTGATCAGGCGCGGCGGCGATCCGCAGGCGCCCCCGATCCAGAACGGCGATCTGATCGGCGTGGCGACGGGCGAGCTCGAGATCATGAAGCGCACAGATGACGCTCGCGCCTTCATCAGCCTGGCGGCGCAGGACCGACATGGCTTCCAGCTGATGACGCGGATCAAGCGCCGCAATGGGCTCGTCGGCCAACAGGATCGGCGCGTTGGACGCGAGCGCGCGCGCCAGATGCAGCCGCGCCTGCTCCCCGCCCGACAAATCATGGACGAGCCGATCCTTGAGATGACTGGCGCTGGCTTGCGCCAAAGCCAGATCGACCTGTGTCCGGTCAGCTGGAGGCAAGCGATCATAGGCGGCGGCGCCCCAGGCGTATCGTCCCAGCGCGGCCAGATCTCCGCCCGTCATGGACCAGGCGAGGCTTCGATCTTGCGGCAGATAGGCCATGGCGCGGGCGCGCGCTGTCGGAGAGAGCATCTCGACAGGCGCATCATCCACCCAGACGGCGCCGGTTTCAGCTTTCAACAATCCCAGCACCGTCTTGATCAGGGTGGACTTGCCCGCCCCGTTCGGTCCGACCAGAGCCGTGAGCTGACCACGCGCCGCGACCAGACTGACATCATCAAGCACGTTCACGCCGCGGCGTTTCACGGTCACATGATCCAGAACGATGCGAGTGGTTCCAGTCTGGCTCATCGTCCCATACCCCGGCTGCGCGCAGCGATCAGGATGAAGACCGGCGCGCCGATCAGAGACACCATGACGCCCAGTCGCAACTCCTGATCCAGCGGAACCAGTCGCAACACCAGATCCGCCAGGGTGATCAGGACCCCGCCCAGAAACGCGCTCGGCCAGACCAGATCAGACGGATCATGTCGCACAAAAGGGCGCACGATATGGGGCGCGACAATGCCGACAAAGCCGATAACCCCTGAAATCGCCACAGCCGCGCCCGTCAACAGCGCCGCAGCGCCGATAACGCCGACCCGTGTGCGCGCCAGATCGACGCCCAGGGTCTGCGCGGTCTCTTCGCCCAGCGCCAGGGCGCGCAAATGCGGCGCCGTCAGCAGGGCGAGCACGCCCCCCGCAAGCCAGAACGGCGCAACAAACACCAGGTCATCCAATGAGCGATTGGTGACCGAACCCAGCATCCAGCTGACCATGTCTGACAAGGCGAACCGGTTCGGCGCCAGATTCATCGCCAAAGCGCCCAGCGCGCCGGCGAAACTGGACAGGCCGACCCCCGCCAGGATCAGCTGCACCGCGCTGATCCGCACGCTCGCCAGACCGCTCAAGACCCCCGTCGCCGCCAGTGCGCCCAAAATGGCGAATACGGGCACCGTGAAAGCGCCCAGAACGCTGATCCCGAAATAGAGCGCGATGATCGCGCCCAGAGAGGCTGAGGCCGACACGCCCAGAACCCCCGGTTCGGCCAGCGGATTTCTCAGCAAGCCTTGCATCAGGGCGCCGGATGAGCCCAGCGCCATGCCCACGCCCAGAGCGGCCAGCGCCCGCGGCAAACGAATCTCCCAGACGATGATGCGCGCGGTTTCATCGCCGCCGCCCCAGAGCGCCGCAAACGCCTGCAGCATGGACAGCTCTGAACTGCCCAACAGCGCCGAGGCCAGAAGCATCCCAATAGCAGTCGCCCCCAAGGCGGCGAGCAAGGTCAGGCGCGTCATGATTCAGCCCCGTCCAGATCCAGGACCAACGCATTGGCGGCCTGTCGCGCACGCAAAGCCTCATCCGCCATGAACCAGGCGCCGCACGACAACGCCGCCGCATCCAGTTCAATAACGGGGGTGGTCTCCATCATTCGCCGGAACACGGAATGCCGGCTGGCCGACCAGCTGTCGATGGGCGCCGTCTCACCGTCAAAAAACGCCGCGAGAATGATGTCCGGCGCCTGCTGGTGCAACTGTTCGAGCGGCAGGTTGATCCAGCCGGTCTTGCCTTGCTCGGCGATGACATTCTCAAAGCCCGCCGCTGTCATGAAAGCATGCATCAGGGTGCCCGACCCTGTGGTGAGGCCCGAGGGCGTCATGTAGAGCGCGCGCAAGCGCGGTCCGTCAGCCGCGCGCGCCAACTGGCTGCGCATATGAGCGATGCGCGCCTCCCCGCGGTCCGCCTGGCCGAGGGCCAGGGCCGTACGCCGGATCATGGCCTCCACATCGTCAAAGCCCGCGCTGAAGCCCAGCTCGAAGGTCTCAAGGCCCAAGCGCTGATAATACGCGCCGGCGCGCCCCCCGGCGTCATAGCCGCGCACGATCAGATCGGGCGCCAGCGCCAGAACGTCTTCCGCGTCATCTCTGAGCTGGAGCAGGCCGTGCGCCTGATCGCGCAGATAGGAATGACGGTCATCGGCATGGGTGGAGACCGCCGCGATCGCATCCCGATCCGCCAGCCCCAGCACATATTGATCCGCGCAATAGTCCAGCGACACCACGCGCGGAGCAAGCGCCGCCGCCGTACCAGAGGCGACGACGCCCAGCATCAGGGCGACGAAAAGGACCGCCGCCCGGACCCTCACGGACGCACCCGAAGGCCCAGCGTCACCGCACGCGGCGCACCGGCGAACCCGGCGACAGGCTCATAAGTCTCATCAAACAGATTGCGCACGCCCAGCACGAGCTGGAGCCTCTCGCGCACATCCAGAACGCCCGTCATATCCACCGTTTCATACGACGGCACAGGGCCTGACCCGCTGACATAGAAGCCTGCATCGTCATAGGTGACGTCCGTACGCGCGCCGACAGAGCGCCAGGTCGCGCTGAGCGACGCGATCTCGATCGGCCGCCAGGTCCCGGTCACGGCCCAGCTGTCCTCAGGACGGCGCAGCAATGGCGCGCCCGTGCTGGCGTTGGTCGCATCGGTGTGGGTGTAGTCCACACGCACCGACGCCTGATCAATGGGCGTCCATTCGGCGAAGGCTTCATAGCCTTGAAGGTCCGCCTCGCCCACATTGCGATTCTGACCGATGAACAGGGCGCCGTCATAGACATACTCGATCAGATCCTCGATCGCGCTGTCATACCAGACCGCTCCAAAGCGCAGTGCGTCTTCGCGTCCGGCCAGATCCAACGCGCTGTCAAATCCGATCTCGAACGTCTCGCCCTCTTCCGGCTGCAGGTCAGGATTGGCGGCGACGAAGGCGGAACTGGAGAACCGCTCAGACAGGCTCGGCGCCTTGAAAGACGTGCTATAGCTGGCGCGCAGGCGGGTGTTGAGCATGTCCAGACGATAGACCGCCCCCAGATTGTAGGTGGTCTGGTCGCCGAACGCTTCATAGTCATCAAGGCGGATCGAGCCGGTGACGTCAAAGCGCGCGGTCAATCCTGCCTGCACGGCGGCGTAGGCGGACCAGAGGTCTTCGCTAACCGACAGAGGCGCATTGAACGCGGTGTCTGACTGAGCCTCTTCATCCTGAAAATCGACGCCAAAGCTGATCACTGGCTCGATGAGGGCTGACAGGCTGTCCGGCGTCCACACATTGGACCATTGGACGAAATCGCGCGCGCCGTCATACGCATCCGTCGCAGCGCCGTCATTGAAGCTGTCGAGCGACATCTTCACGCGCCCTGCGCGCAGGCGGCTCTCAATATTCTGGGCCGGGCGGGCATAGACAAGCCCCAGGCTCCACAGCGTCTGGGAATCCTCGCTGAGCAGATCCGTGTCGTCGGCGCGCTGGAAGCCCGTGGGTCCGCCCGAGAACGTGTCGAAATCCACCTCTGACTCGCGATGCCGGATGAGGGCCTCAACGCTGAACATATCGGTGAAAGCAAACCCGCCATTGGCCGAAAGCACGGTGAATTGCGACGGATCCGGATCGCCCGTGCGGGTCGAGATCCGGTCCGGCGTCACGTCATAGCCGTCGCTGTCCTGATATTCCGCGGTGGCGGCGAGATTGAACCGGCCCTCGCGCACGCCGCCGCCGATCAGGGCGTGATAGGTGTTGAACTCACCCACGGACGCCTCGCCGTAAAGCTCGGAGCCGCTCTCGGGCGCCCGGCGCGGCAGGATGTTGATCACGCCGCCAACAGCATCTGAACCATAAAGCGAAGAGAGCGGACCGCGCACCAGCTCGATGCGGCCGGCGTCGCCCACAAGATCGGAGCCGAAATTGAACGCGCCATTGGAGGCCGACACGTCATTGAGACGGATACCGTCATAAAGCGCGAGGATATGCTTGGAGTTCGACCCGCGCACAAAAACGCTGGCGGTCGACCCCGCCGGGCCGGACTGAACCACGGCGAGACCCGGCGCAGCGGACAGCGCTTCGACCAGCGTGTTCTGATTATTCAGATCGAGCTCGGCGCGATCAATCACGTCCAGCGTGGCGGGCAGGCGCTCCAACAGGCTGGGCGCGCGTACGCCGGTGACGACGACGGTGTCTTCTGGTCGCTCTAAAGCGAAAGACGGAGCGGCGGACAGCGCGATCGCGAGCGCCGCGAGAGAGATTTGGGCTTTCATCAGGAAGCCTCCGTTGGCGCCGGGAGCGTGAGCGGCTCTCGACGGACAGCGATGCAACGGCGCTTCGTCCCGACAGAGTCAGGACGACGCTCGACGCGCCGGTCGTCGCTGCAAACGGAAGGCGTCCGCGTTCTCCTGGTGTGTTCCCGCACCCAGAACGAGCGACCGCGATGGCAGGTCTCCTGGCTTGCGGGTCAATGCGATGCGCCGCCTTCCCAGATCTGACGATCCAGTGGCATGTGGCGCATCCCTCGCCGCTCACAGTTGCGGGTACAGCCCCGGACCAGACGCTTGCGCGTCGCACCGGTGTTCCCTCTTCGCTCCCTCGCGGGAGAACCGTCGCGTAATTCGTGTGTTTAAGCGGGGCTCGGCCCCGCGGTCAAGCGCGCTAGCCCTGCTCTTCGGGCAAACGCACGATCAAACCGTCCAGCGCCGCGCCCACCTTGATCTGGCAGGACAGGCGTGAAGTCTCCTGAACGTCGCTGGCGAAATCGAGCATGGATTCCTCCATGGAGGACCGCTCGCCCGTCTTGTCCGTCCAGGCCGGGTCCACATAGACGTGGCAGGTGGCGCAGGCGCAGGCGCCGCCGCAATCGGCGTCGATGCCGGGCACCATGTTGCGGATCGCGCCTTCCATAACGGTCAGCCCGTCTTGAACCTCGACCTGATGCTCGGTTCCGTCATGCTCGATATAGGTGATCTTAGCCATGGTAGAGGTCTTCCAGAATCTGTGAGGCAGGCTTTGCCCGCGTTTGGGCGCTATTTAGGACAGGAAGTCGCGCATCGCCACTCCGGGATCGCGCAAACGATCCGGGTCAGGCTCAGCATTTGAGGCGATCATGCGCTGAGCGGCCATGTATTCGGGGCCGGAATTAACCGCCTCGCAGGCGATCAGGCGTCCGTCCATCAAATGAAACAGCGCGAACTTGCCCTCTTCGGGATCGCCGCGGCGGATCATCTGGTCCGCGCCCTCGATCAGGCCGGCGATCTGCAGCTTCATGTCGTACTGGTCCGACCAGAACCAGGGCACGGGATCATAATCGACCTCGAGACCGCATATCGCCTGAGCCGCCGCCTTGCCCTGATCAATGGCGTTCTGGACTGATTCCAGCCGGATCGAGCGTCCATAGCGTTTGGAATGAAAACGCGCGACATCGCCAATGGCGTAAATCCGGTCATCGCCTGTGCGGGCGGTCTCATCCACTAAGATGCCGTTCTCGCACTCAAGCCCCGCGGCGCGCGCCAGCTGATCGTTCACCGTCAGCCCTGCGGCCACCAGCACCGTGTCGGCGTCCACGATCTCGCCATCGGCCAACTCGACGCCGGTGACCTTGCCGCCTTCGCCAGCGATTGCCTTCACCGGCGCCTGAACGCGCAGATCGACGCCGTATCCGCGATGGATCGCGCCGAACCAGCCGCCCAGAAGCGCGCTCGCCGTGCGCGCCATCGGGCGCTCGGCCGCTTCCAGAATGGTCACCTCCAGCCCCCGCTTGCGGGCGGACGCGGCGACTTCCAGCCCGATATAGCCCGCGCCGATAATGGCGATGGAGCGCGCGTCATGAAAGGAGGCGGCGAGGTCTTCGGTTTCCGCCAGCGTGCGCAGCACATGCACCCCGTCCAGGTCCGCGCCCGGAATGGGCAGGCGCCGGGCCTCTCCGCCGGTCGCCAGGATCAGACGGTCATAGGCGATGCGTTCGCCGGTATCGGTGATGACATTGCAGGCGCTGCGGTCGATGGCGGTGACGCGCACGCCCGTGCGCAGATCAATTTCGGCCTTGTCGTACCATTCAGCGGGTTTGAGCCAGAGCCGGTCCACCGGCAGCTCACCCGCCAGATACGCTTTGGACAGCGGCGGACGCTGATAAGGCGCGGCGGCTTCGCCCGCCAGAATGATGATCGGCTGATCATACTTGCGCTTGCGCAATTCCGCCGCTGCGGACAGGGCAGCCTGGCCGCCTCCGATAATGACCGTTCCGGACACTGCGATCCGCGCTCCCTGTCTGTCTCGTTTCTTATGGGTCCATGGCGCCGCGCCCTCGGGTCCAAGTCAAGCGCCGCACTGCGCAAACGAGGCGATGCGAAGTCTTGCCGCCATGCGCGAGCCGTCCTATCAGCCTCATCATGAGCGTCCTGACCCTGACCCTGCCTGACCCTGAAGCCAATGCGCGGCTGGGCGCGCGCCTGGCGCGCCTGCTCCAGCCCGGCGACGCTGTCTTGCTCGAAGGCGGCCTGGGCGCGGGTAAAACCACGCTGGCGCGCGGCGTGATCGAAGCGCTGACCGGCGAAAAAGATGCGCCCAGCCCCACCTATACGCTCGTCCAGCCTTATGAGACCGATCAGGGCCTCATGCTGCTGCACGCCGATCTTTACCGGCTTGAAGATCCCGAGGAGCTTGATGAGCTGGGAATAGACGAGGCGCTGGATCATGGCGCCGCCCTGATCGAATGGCCTGACCGCATGGGACGCTGGCGTCCGGCGGACCGGCTTGAGATAGTCCTGACTGAAACCGAGGCCGGCGGGCGCACCGCGCGCCTTGAAGCTTTTGGAAGCTGGGAGACTCGCCTTGGCGGACTTGCAGACTGATCCGCGCGCTGAAGCGCGCGCCGCGTTCATCAAAGCGGCGGGCTGGGGTGATGCAGATGTGCGCGCCTTTCCCGGCGACGCCTCCAGTCGATCCTATTTTCGGCTGAACCGCGGCGACGACACCGCCATGCTCATGGACGCGCCCGGCGGATCAGAAGCCCCCGCCTGCCCGATTGACGCGAGCGAAGAAGAGCGACAGGCGCTGGGCTATAACGCCGTCGCGCGCCTGGCCGGCAACAACACCGCCGCCTTCGCAGCCATTTCCAGCGCCCTGACCGCGCGCGGGTTCTCCGCGCCGCGCATTTTTGAAGCGGATATTGATCAGGGTTTTCTGATCCTCGAGGACCTGACCGACGCCCTGTTCGCGCGCCTGATCCCGAGCGTCGCCCATGAAGGCGCGCTTTATGCGACCGCGGTCGAGGCGCTGGCGGCGATCTATCGCTCGTCGTTCGAGCGCGAACCCACAGCCTTTGGCCATTCGTGGACCCTTCAGGACTATGACGCGCTGGCGCTCAGCGCGGAGACCGAGCTGTTCACCGACTGGTATGCGCCCCATAAGGGCCAGGCCCCGACCGAGGCGGACAAAGCGGATTGGCGCAAAGCCTGGGCGCAGGTCCTGCCCGCCCTGAAAGCCCATGCGCCGGGGCTGGTGCTGCGCGATTACCATGCCGAGAACCTGATCTGGCTGCCGCAGCGCGAGCATGAGGCCAAGGTCGGCCTCTTGGACTTTCAGGACGCGCTGTTCGGCCATCCCGCCTATGATCTGGTCTCCCTGATCGAGGACGCCCGCCGCGATGTGGCGCCCGATCTGGCGACGCCTTTGACCGACCGCTTCTTCAAGGCGGCGGGATTGAGTGATCGCGAGGCGTTCGACGCCTCCGCTGCAGTTCTGGCCGCCCAGCGCAACGCCAAGATCCTGGGGATTTTCGTGCGCCTCGCCCAGCGCGACGGCAAGACGCGGTATCTGGATCTTCTGCCGCGGGTGGAGCGCCATTTTGTGCGCGACCTCGCCCATCCGGTTCTCGCTCCCGTCCGGGCCGCCGCCAGCGCCCTGACACCCGCCCTCTTCGAGAAGGCCTGAGCATGACCCAGCTCCCGACTAGAGCCATGGTGATGGCCGCAGGACTGGGCACCCGCATGCGTCCTTTGACCAATGATCGCTGCAAGGCGCTGGTGGAGCTTGACGGCAAACCGCTGATCGACTGGACGCTCGACAAGCTCGCTCAGGCCGGCGTTGAAACCGCTGTGGTGAATGTCCATCACTTCGCCGACCGGCTGGAGGCGCATCTCGCCTCCCGCAGCTCCCCCAAGATCGTCATTTCCGACGAGCGCGATCAATTGCTGGAAACCGGCGGCGGCCTCGCCAAGGCGGCGCCGCTATTGGGCGACGCGCCCATTTTTGTGGCGAATATCGATTCCGTCTGGCGCGAGACAGAGGGTAAGAGCGAATTGTCCAGGCTCGCCCAAGCCTTTGACCCCGAGCGCATGGACGCCCTGCTCCTGATCACGCCGACCGGGAACACGCTGGGGTTTGACGGGCCGGGTGATTTCTTCATGGGCGAGGACGGGCGACTGACTCGCCGCGGCGAAAGACAGAGCGCCCCTTACGCCTATACCGGCGTTCAGATCCTGCACCCACGCGTGCTCAAGGGGCTGCCGGTCGAGCCGTTCTCCACAAACCTCATCTGGAACACCGCGCTCCAGGCCGGCCGCGTGCATGGTTGTGTGATGGATGCGTTCTGGATGCATGTAGGCGACCCTGACGCGCGTCATGCGGCGGAGAATCGGCTACGCTCACGCGCATGAGCGCTGATCATCTGTTTTCACACCCTTCGCCGCGGGTTTTCACCCTGCCGCCCGCCGCGCCGTTCCTGACAGAGCTGGCGCGCGGGCTGAAACACGCCTTTCCCGATCCTGACGCGCTCAGCCGGGTGACGGTCCTGATCCCGACCCGCCGGGCCGGGCGTGAACTGGCCGAAGCCTTCACCCGCTTGTCGCCCGGCGCAGCGTTGTTGCCGATGATCCGGCCCATCGGGGATGTGGACGCGGACGAGCCGCCGTTTGAACCCGGAGAACTTGCGGACATCGCTCCCGAAGCCGTCTCACCCGCCCGCCGGCGGTTCGAGCTGGCCAGCCTGATCTTGCAAAAGGAACAGGCCGTAGGGCGCTCCATGGGCGCGGGCGGCGCGCTGGCGCTAGCGGATGATCTGGCGCGCCTTCTGGATGATCTCGCCACCGAGGATGTGGACGATCTGGGCGCGTTGACCGAAGAGATCCGCGCCAATCTGCCCGCTCACATGCAGGAAGCCGCGCTGTTTCTGGACATCGTGCTGGAGGCCTGGCCCGCGCGGCTTCAAGAGATTCAGCGTGTGGACCCGGCCCGGCGTCGGTCCTTGCTGCTCAAGGCGCTGGCGACGCGCTGGCGCGAGACCCCGCCCGCAGATCCGGTGATCGCAGCCGGATCCACTGGCTCCATCCCCGCCGCCGCCGAGCTGTTGAGCGCGGTGGCGAGCCTGCCCCAAGGCTGCGTGGTCCTGCCGGGGTTTGCGCGCGATATGGATGAAGACGCCTGGGCGGCCATTGATGACGGCCATCCCCAGCGCGCCATGAAAACCCTGATCGACAGGATTGGCCTTGACCGGAACGATGTCCGGTTCTGGCCCGGCGCCGAGGAAGGTCGCCAGGACGCCCCGCGCGCCCGCGTCATCGCCGAAGCCCTGCGTCCCGCCGAAGCCACGGCGGACTGGCTCCGCCGTGTGGACGATCTCAAAGAAGCCTGGGGCGAGGACGTTTTTGAAACCGCGCTGGACGGGCTGAGCGTCATTGATGCGCCGGCGCCCGCCGAAGAGGCGCGCGCCATTGCGCTCATGCTGCGTGAAACGCTCGAGACGCCGGGCGCACGCGGCGTTCTGGTGACACCTGACCGGAACCTCTCGCGCCGGGTGATCACCGAAATGGCGCGCTTTGGGGTGACGGTGGACGATTCCGCCGGTCAGCCTTTGTCCGACACCCCGTCCGGGGCCTTCCTGATCCGCGTCCTGCAAGCTGCGCTCGATCCCGGGTCAGCGCTGGCCTTCTCGGCCCTCGCCACCTCGCCGCTGTTTGCGCTGGGTGAAGAGCGCGCGCCCCTGCGCGCTGTGCTGGGGGCGATGGAACGGCGCGCCCTGCGCGGTCGCCGTCCGGGCTATAGCTGGATGGCGCTGGCCGGGCATGTACGTGACGCCGCCGGCGATGATGAAGACCGCCGCGACCGTTGGGGCGGTATCGTTGATGCGCTGGCTCAGGCGCTGTCGCCGCTGAGCGCGCTTGAGGGCGCGCACACCATGCGCGCCTGGACCCAGGCGCTGGTTGAAAGCGCTGAAGCGCTGGCGCGCACGGACGATATGGCGGGCGCAGACCGCCTCTGGGCGACGGATGCGGGTGAGAACGCTGCGCTTCTGATGCGCGAATTCATGGAAGAGGCCGAGGCGCTGCCACCGCTGAGCCTGCATGATTTCGCCCGCGCCGTGCTGGAAACGGCGCGCGCCCGTCTGGTCCGGCCCCGCTATGGCGCGCATCCGCGCCTGCAGATCCTGGGACCGCTTGAAGCGCGTCTGGCGGAAGCTGACCGGGTGATCCTGGCCGGGCTCAATGAAGGCGTCTGGCCCGCCGCGCCCAAATCAGATCCCTTCCTCAGCCGCGGCATGCGGATGGCGGCGGGTTTGTCCGCGCCCGAAGAACGCTTCGGCCTGGCCGCCCATGACTTTGCACAATTGGCCTGCGCCCGCGATGTGACGCTGACCCGGTCCGCCAAGCTTGATGGCGCGCCCACGGTCGCCTCGCGCTGGCTATGGCGCCTCAAAACCCTGGCGCGCGGCGCGCTGGGAGAGGCTTCTGAGCAGGCCCTGGTCCCCAGGCACGATTATCTGGCGCTGGCCGAAGCGCTGGACGCCACCACGGCTCACACCTTCATCAAGCCGCCCGAGCCCGCTCCGCCGGTTGAGGCGCGGCCGCGTCAGTTGAGCGTCACCCAGATCGAAACCTGGGTGCGCGATCCCTATTCGATCTTCGCCCGCAAAATCCTGCGCCTCGACAAGCTTGATCCGCTGGACCGTCCCGCTGGCCCGCCCGAACGCGGCACGGCCTATCACGCCGCGCTGGAAACCTGGGTGCGCAGCCTTGGCGACGCCGACACCCTGCCACGCGATGCGCTGGAGCGATTGCTGAAAGAGGGTGAAAACGCGCTCATCCAGGCCGGGTTCAGCGACAATGCGCTGGGCGTCGAGATGAAGCGCTTCGAACGCGTGGCGCAGTACATGATCGTCTTCGAAGAAGAGCGACGCGATTACGGCTTCCTGCCGACCGCTCTTGAAGCGCTGGGCGACATCACGTTCGAGGCGCCCGGCGGTCTGTTCACCCTGACCGCACGCGCCGACCGGATTGATCTCAGGCCCTCGGGCGCGCTCGACATCGTGGATTACAAGACCGGCCAGCCGCCTTCAGCCAAGGAAGTCGCCGCCGGTTTCGCTCCGCAATTGCCGCTGGAGGCCGCGATGGCCGCGCGCGGCGCGTTTGAAGACGCGCCCAGCCACGAGCCGGGCGATCTCATTTATGTGCGTCTGTCCGGCGGGCGCGTGCCCGGCGAGCCCAAATCCATGGTCAGAAACCCTGATGGCGACGATGCGGGCATTCTGGCCGAGCAGGCTTTGGAACGTCTGGTGAAATGGGTGGCGAATTTTGATGATCCACGTCGCACTTATCCCAGCCAGCCAAGGGTGAAATTCATCAATAAATGGGGCGATTACGATCATCTGGCCCGCCGCAAGGAATGGGCGAGCGCGCCCGGCGACGATAACGGAGAGGGAGGCACGTCATGAGCCAGCCCGGATTTGATCCCGCCATCGTCTCAGACGCCAGCGCGGCGCAATCGCTTGCCGCGGACCCGTCCGCCAGCGTCTTTGTCGAAGCAAACGCCGGCTCGGGCAAGACCCGCGTTCTGGTGGACCGGGTGGCGCGCCTGCTGCTCGCAGGCGCCAAGCCTGACCGCATCCTGTGCGTGACCTTCACCAAGGCCGCGGCCGGCGAGATGCAGACTCGCCTGTTTCGCAAGCTGGGCGACTGGTCGACCCTGCCCGATGACGCGCTGACAGCTGAACTGGATGCGCTGGTCACCGAGGGCCAGCGCCCGGAGCTGGCCGAAGCGCGGCGCCTGTTCGCGCGTGCGCTGGAAACGCCCGGCGGATTGAAAATCCAGACCCTGCACGCGTTTTGTGAGCGCCTGTTGCGGCGCTTCCCGCTGGAAGCGGGCCTGCCGCCCGGCTTTGACGTTCAGGATGAGGCGGCTGGCAAAGCGCTGCAGGCCGAAGCGCTGGATGCGCTGTCGGGCCTCGCGCACAAAGACCCTGAAGGCGAAATCGCCCAGGCGATCGCCGCGCTGATCGATAATGCCGGAGCCGACGCCCTGCCAAAGCTCGCCAGCTTCGCCATGTCCAAACGCCATGAAATCAATCAGGCGCTTGCGCAAGCCGGATCGCTGGACGCTTTGCTGGAACAAGCGAGCGCGCTTTTGGGCGTGGACCCCGAGCTTGATGTGGATCAGGTGCTCGCTGAAGCCTGGGCGGACACCGATGTGGGCGCGTTGGAAGCTGCCTTGAGCGCGCTGCAGACCGGCGGGACGAAAACCGATCAGGCCAGCGCGCAAGCGCTGCTGGAAGTGCTCGATGTGGCCGATGAAGACGCCGCCGAAGCCTTTGATTATTATATTGAGTTTCTAACCACCAAGACCGGCGCGCTGAAAAAGCCCAAATCCATCTTCTCCAAGAAGACCGGCGAGAACTACCGTATCCTGGTGACCTTGTTTGGCGATGAAGGGGCGGAGATTCACCGGGTGGGCGATGAAATCCTGCCCAAGCTGGCCGCCGCCGCCGCCAATCGGATGACCCGCGCCGCCTTGCGACTGGCCGAGCGCTTGCTGAGCGATTACCAGGCCCGGCTCAACCGGCTGCGCCGGGTGGACTTCTCAGACCTTGTGGAGCGCGCGCGCCTGCTGCTAACCGATTCCGAGGCGCGGGGCTGGGCGCTCTACAAGCTCGACCAGGGGCTTGATCATGTGCTGGTGGATGAAGCCCAGGACACCGCGCCAGAACAATGGTCGGTGATCAATGCGCTGACCGAGGAATTCTTCGCCGGCGAGGGGGCGCATCTGGACCAGCATCCCGATGCGCTTCAGCGCACGGTGTTCTGCGTCGGCGACGAGAAACAATCGATCTATTCGTTCCAGAACGCCGATCCGCGCGAGTTCCTGGCCCAGCGCCAGCGCCTTCAGACCGAGGCCCGGCTCGCGCGCCTGCGCTTTGAAAGCCCGCCGCTCAACGTCTCTTTCCGCTCCAGCCCCGAAATCCTGGCGGCGGTTGACGCCTGCTTCGCCGCTGAAGCGGCCGCCCTTGGCGCTGAGCGCAAGGATATGGTCGAAGGGCTGGAGACCAAGCTGTTGATGAGCGATCCAGAAACGCTTGAGCGCCGCGATCCGTTGGCGTTTCATCGCTATGACGGCCACCTCGCCGCCCGCGCCAATGCGCCGGGCTGTGTGGAAATCTGGCCGGCGGTCCCCAAGCCCGAAGGCGGTCAGGAGGACGAGCTTGATCTGCGGCCTGTGGACGCCGAGCGCAAGGATTCTGCGCGCAATCAGCTGGCGGAAGCGGTAGCGAGCGAAATCGCCGACATCCTCAAGCGTGGCGACGGGGTGTGGGAAGAAGGCAAGCCCTGGCGATTGCGCCCGGCCCATGCCGGCGACATCATCGTGCTGGTGCGCCGTCGCGGCGGATTGTTTGAAGAGATCATCCGGCGGCTGAAGCTCAAAGACGTGCCGGTGGCCGGCGCCGACCGCATGACCCTGCCCGACCAATTGGTGGTGGAGGATCTCCTCTCTCTCGCCCGCTTTGCGCTCTTGCCCGAAGACGACCTGTCGCTGGCGGAAGTGCTCAAGAGCCCGTTCTTCCATCCGGTGGACACGCCGGCCCCGCCCATTGACGACAACGCCCTGTTTGATCTCAGCCGCAAACCCGGCGCCCGGCTTTGGGACAAGCTGCGCCAGAGCGAGGACCCGCGCTTCGCCGAGGCCCGCAGCGTGCTCGACAAAGCCCGCGCGCGGGTGGAGACCGACGCGCCCTATGCTTTCTTCGCGCGCTTTCTGACCGAAGCCAGCCCCACCGGGGAAAGCCGTCTGGCGCGGCTTTATGCGCGCCTGGGCGAAGAGGCGCGCGATCCGGCGGAAGAGTTTCTCAACCGCGCGCTCGCCCATGAAGTGGAAGGCGCGCCGTCGCTGTCGCGTTTTGTCGCCGAGCTGCAGACCGATGACGCCCAGATCAAGCGCGAGATGGAAGCAGGTCGCGGCGAGGTGCGGGTGATGACCGTGCATGGCGCGAAGGGCCTTGAAGCGCCGATCGTGTTTCTGCCCGACACCACCCAATTGCCCAAGGACCGTTCAGGCGGCCTGTTCGCCCATGAAGAGGCGGGGCTTTTGTGGGCGCCGGACATGAAAACGCCGCCGCCGCTGATGGCGTCCATGGCCGAGCGCAAGGAGCTGGACGCCGATGGCGAATATCAGCGCCTTCTGTACGTGGCGATGACCCGGGCGCGCGATCGCCTGATCGTCTGCGGGCATACCCATGGCGTTGCGGGCAAGGTGGATGCGGGCAGCTGGTATGACCGGTGTCAACGCAACTGGACCGGAGAGGACTGGCGCCCGGTTCGCACGACGCTGGACGCCGTGGCCGAAGAAAACGGCTGGACCGTCAGTGAGGGCCTGCGCTTCGGCGCCGATCCCAAACCGCTGGCGGCGAGCGCAGCGCCAGCGCCCGCCCCGGCCGCACTGCCAGAGTGGGCGACACGGCCGCCGCCGGTTGATCCGGCGCCCGTGCGCTCGGTCGCGCCGTCCCATCTTCTGGGCGAGGAAGAGGACGGGTTTGAGCCCGCCTCCCTGTCTCCCCTGGCGACGGGCGGGCAATCGCGCTTCCGCCGCGGCGAGCTGATCCACAAGCTTCTGCAGACCTTGCCCGATGTCGAGCTTGAGCGTCGGGAAGCGTCAGCCTTGCGGTATCTGGAGACCCAAACCGATCTCAGCGAGAGCCAGCGCCGCGAGATTGCATCGGAAACCCTGCGCGTGATTTCAGACCCGGCCTTCGCCGCCCTGTTCCAGCCCGGCTCTCGCGCCGAGGCCGCCGTCGCGGGCCAGGCGAGGGGTCTGCCAGGCGGCATGGTGATCAATGGCCAGATCGACCGGTTGGTGGTCACTGATCACGAAGTCCTGATCGTGGATTACAAAACCAACCGTCCGCCGCCCACACAGGTAGCGGACGTACCCCGCGCCTATCTGGCGCAAATGGCCGCCTATCGCGCGCTATTGCAGGGACTTCACCCCGACAAGCCGGTGCGCTGCGCCCTACTTTGGACAGATGCGCCGCGTTTGATGGAACTACCCGGAGACCGTCTGGACGCGGTGCTCAGCCGCGCCCGGCGCCCAGCGAATGCTTGACCGCAGCGTTGGGGCTTCCTAGGTCTCCGGTCAACTTCAGACCTGCAGTCGCGCCGATTCCGGGCGGCGGCCGGTTGTTTTAGGTTTTTTGTAAGGAGCAAGGCTCATGGCGACCCAAGCGGTGACCGACGACACGTTTGAATCTGATGTTCTGAAAGCCGACGGCCCGGTGCTGGTCGACTTCTGGGCGGAATGGTGCGGCCCCTGCAAGCAGATCGGCCCGGCGCTCGAAGAGATCGCCGCCGACAAGGCCGGCAAGCTGACCATCGCCAAGGTCAATATCGACGAAAACCCGATGGCCCCCAGCAAATACGGCGTGCGCGGCATCCCCACTCTGCTGATCTTCAAGAACGGCGAAGAAGTCAGCCGCAAGGTCGGCGCCATGGCCAAGTCCAAGATCGAGGAATGGATCAACGAAGCCGTCTAGGCGCTGATCCTTTTCCAAAGACAGAAAACCCCGGAAGCGGCGCTTCCGGGGTTTTTCGTGTCAGGCTTTCGCCATCTCGTCGGCGATCGCTTGCGCCGCCGCGAAGGGATCATCAGCCTGGCTGATGGGTCGTCCGATCACCAGATGCGAGGCGCCCGCCTTCAAGGCGGCTTCAGGCGTCGCCACGCGCACCTGATCGCCCAGCGCCGCGCCCGCCGGACGCACGCCGGGCGTGACGATCAGGAAATCATCAGGCACGCGGGCGCGAATGGCTTCAGCCTCCTGCGGCGAGGCGACGACGCCGTCCAGTCCGCAATCAAGCGCCTGATCCACCCGGCGCATCACCAGATCCCGCGCGCCATAGGCGTACCCCATCTGGGTCAGCATCGGGTCGTCATAAGCGGTCAGAACCGTGACGCCGAGAATCCTGAGATCAGACCCTTCACGCCCCTCCACCGCCGCGCGCATCACGGGCGGTTCGGCGTGGACCGTCAGAAGGTCTGCGCCCGCCTGGGTGATCGAGCGTGTGGCTTTTTCCACGGTGGCCGGGATGTCGTGGAGCTTGAAATCGAGGAACACGTCATGACCGCGCGCCTTCAGCGAGCGGGCCAGATCCATGCCGCCAATGGGCAGAAGCTGGAGGCCGATCTTGTAGTGCGCGCAAGCCTCGCCCAGCACCTCCACCAGCGCTTCCGCGTCTGAAATGGTCGGCAGGTCTAGCGCGGTGATCAGGCGGCGGTCGGTCATGGTCATCCCCGGACAATAAAGGTCGCAGCGACCTAGACCGCTGCGTGCACGTGATCAAGCGTCAGGATGCGGCGTTGGCCTTGGCCTTCGCCACCATGCGTTTTTCCTGCAGGCGCATGATCGCCTGCCCCACCGGGTCAGGCAGCACGCGGGAGACGGCGACGAGGAATTTGTACCAGGCGCCGGGAACGCGCAGCGGCACGCCGCGCTCTACCGCATCATACCCGGAAACGGCGACGTCTTCAGCGGTCAGCATCCAGAAGGAGGGCAGATTGGAGACGGTGGTGCGCGCGCCGTTCACATCGTGAAATTCCGACCAGGTATAACCCGGCGCCACGGCGGTCACATGGACATTGCGGTCCTTGAGCTCGAGCCCGAGCGCTTCGGACACCTTGATCAGAAGGCTTTTCGCGCCCGGATAGAGCGTGCCTGAATAGCGGGTGTGAGCGTTGGCGGCGGGCAGCAGAGCGGACACTGAAGCGATGTTGATGATGCGTCCGAAACCGCGTTCGGCCATGGGCTTGGCGACCAGATGCATCAACTTCAGATAACTGGTGACCATCAACTCCATGAACTCGGCCTGGTCGTCCCAGCTCAGCTCGACAAAGGCCCCCGGACGCCCCACGCCCGCATTGTTGACCAGGGCGTCAACCTGACGGCCCGCATCAGACACCGCCTTGATGATGGCCTCTGGCGCGTCCGGTTTGGAGAGATCCGCAGCGATCACCAGGCTGTCCACGCCGAACTGGGCTTTCAGCTCCTCGGCCATATCCTTCAGCCGGTCTTCGCGACGCGCCACCAGAGCCAGATCCCAGCCCCGACGGGCAAATTCGCGCGCAAAGGCAGCGCCAATGCCGGATGACGCACCGGTAACAAGAGCGAGACGCCGGGCCATGTGATCTCCAATCTGACGATGATGCTTCGATCAGAGAAAGTGACCGTTCCGCCTCGCTCTGTCCAGAACCAAGCCTGCGCCGGTCAGTCCGCACACGCCTGACCGATCAGGGCGCGGGTTTCCTCCACCAGCATCGCCCAGGCGGTCGGAGACAGCGCATGCCCAGCCGCGCCGTATTCGGACGGGGAGCCGGTCTCGCTGTCTTCAAAGATATGATCCACACCCGGAACGATCACGGAGCGGGTCGGCTTGTCGCCGCGCGCGGCCAGCAGAGCGGCCTGGGCGGCTTCGGGCAGGACCTGGAGATCTTTTTCGGCGAACAGCGCCAGCACGGGACCTTCAAACGCAGCGGCCGCCTCGGCCGGGTCACCCTCAAACATCGCCACAGCATAGGGTTGGCCCCACATCGCGCCTTGTTGACGCGCCGCCGCTTCAGGCAGCCCCAGCTCTATCAAGACCGCCTCGATGGCGGCGGGCGCTTCGCCCGGCCCGGCTTGGTCGATGGCCTGAAACACACGGGTCTGAAGCTCGCGGTTCGCCTCCACGGCGTCTTCCCCCTGCCCGGACGCCCGGATCAGGGCTTCAGACTGGTCGTAGAGCAGGGTCGCCATGTCCTGATGCTGACCGGCGAGCGAGATCATGAAGTCGGCCCCCGATTCATTAGCCGCCAGAAGGCCCAGATACCCGCCTTCGGAATGGCCCAGATAACCGACGCAAGAGAGCCCGGTCTCCGCCTGCAGCACCTCCAGCGCGCGAACCGCGTCATCGGCCAGATCAGCGGGGCTCAGGGGCGCCGGGGCGTCAGACGCGCCCACGCCGCGATCATCCAGACGCAGGCTGGCGACCCCGGCCTCAGCCAGCGCATCCGCCACAGCCGCATACACGGGATGACCCGCTATGTTGCCATCGCGATCCTGTGGCCCGGACCCGCTGATCAGAACCAGGCCCGCACGAGGCGCATCCGGGCTCGTCAGCACCCCCTCCAGACGCCCGTCTTCAAGCGCCACTTCGACAACCCGGCCCTCGCCATGAACCGGAGCGATCCGGGCGGACGGCTCATCGCGCGTCTGATCTTCATGGGGCTCAAACACCAAAGGCGCGCTCAATCCGCCTTGATCAAACGTGCCTGAAATCACGCCGTCTTCCAGAACGCCGTCATATTGCAGGGCCATGCCGGGCGTGGAGAAATGAAGCTGATCGCCATTCATCCGCACCACAGACATCGGCACGCGCGCTCCGCCCTGATCCACAGAGATCAGGATCAAGGACGGTTCATCGCCAGACAGGTCGATCTCCAATTCCAGTCGCAAGGGCTGAGCGCCAGCGTCCAGCACCCCGGCCCAGCGCCCGTCAAACGCCGGGTCCGCTGGCGCGAGACTTGCCGTCAATTCGCTGTCTGACTGAGCTTGGGGCGCTGATTGCGCAGGCGGCGCATCACACGCAGCGAGCAGCAACAGGACAGGCAACAGGGCGATAGACGAGCGGCTCATCAGAAGTCTCCTTGTTCTTCACGCCCTATAGTTAGCATTGACGCTAATTAGCGTCTAGGCTAAATAGATCGCATGAGTGATGTCTTTTCCGCCCTGGCCCATCCCGTGCGCCGTGACGTGCTGCGCTTGCTGCGCGACGGCCCGATGACCGCGGGGGATCTGGCAGAGCAGTTTGACGTGGCCAAGCCCACCATGTCGCGACATTTCGCGACCTTGAAAGAGGCTGACCTCATCCAGGCGGAAAAAGTCGGCAACTCCATTCGTTACCGATTGAACGCCAGCGTCGCCGAAGAACTGCTGAGCCTGATGATGAGCTTGCTGCAATCACCCGACACCAAGAAGGAGCTTTGAAATGATCCGCAAAGGTTTTCTGTACGCCTTGCCGCCGATCACGCTCATTTTAGCCCTGTCAATTTGGGGGTGGATCGGCGTCGGAGACGCCACGCAAATCCCGGTTCATTTCGGGATGGACGGCGCCCCTGACCGCATGGGCGGCAAGTTGGAGGGGTTCGTGCTGTTGCCTGCTCTGGCGCTGGCTCTATGCGGCCTGTTCGCCCTGATGCCGCTGATTGATCCGCGCGGCGACAATTTGAGACGATCCGCGCCCGCCGTCCTGACGGCCTGGGCGGGGGTGTTGTGGGTTCTGGCGGCGGCGCAAGCCCTGATCACGCTGACGGCGCTTGATCATCTGCAAACACTGGAGAATCCAGGCGTTCTTGTCGGCTTCGCCAGTACGGTGCTCCTGGCTGTTTTGGGCAATGTGCTGTCCAAGACCCGTCCGAACTGGCTGGTCGGCATCCGCACGCCCTGGACACTCTCCTCTGACAAGTCCTGGGACGTCACCCATCGCTGGGGCGGACGTCTGATGATGCTGGGCGGGTCAATCTCGGCGGCATGTTTTCTGTTCGCGCCCACCCCGGTCGCTTTTGCAGCTCTGGGGGTGACTGTCAGCGTTGTGGTCGGGGTCAGTCTGGCGCTGTCTTACTGGGTCTGGAAAACCGACCCGGACCGGGAGGTCTATTCCGCCGCTTCGGAGTGAGCCTCGTCGAGCCGGTCGCCAAAGATCAGACGCCGCGCCACTTGAGTCGCCGCGTTGAGCGCCTCGCGGTCCTCATCAGAAAACCGAAAGAAGGGCGCGGTGTCCACAATCGCCACGGCGCCGATGGTCAACCCCTCTGGCGACATCAGCGGCAGACCGCAATAGGCGCGCACGAAGGGCGGATCGACGGCTGCCGGATGCGCGCTGAATTCAGGATGGGTGGAGAGGTTCAAGAGTTCGACAGGCGCATTCTCACACACCACCTGGGTGCACATGGACTCATCGAGAGCGACCGCGCACGCATCCAGACCAAACTTGCCGACAAAATGAACCGCCGTGTCGCTGACGAGCGAGATCACGCAGATCGGCGCCTTGAAGGCGAACGCCGTCAGCCGCGCCAGATCATCCAGATCCTCACGGTTCTCGATCCCCTGACGCATCAAGGCTTCGAGCGCGTCCAGGCGGGACGGCTCGGCGATGATGGAACAGCATGGCCCCTTGGGCGCCTCGGTCACATTTGAACTCCTGTATTGTCATACCAGCATGCATGATCAGCCTTGTGAGTCAGTTAAGCGACTGACGCTTTCGCTGCACCGCCGCAGGGTCTAGATTGCCGCCCGTTTGAAACCTCGCACTCCGGGACGCGCCATGAGCCAGAACATCAAGAAAATCGTGCTCGCCTATTCAGGCGGGCTGGACACTTCAGTCATCCTCAAATGGCTGCAGGACGCCTATCAGGCGGAAGTGGTGACCTTCACCGCCGATCTGGGCCAGGGCGAAGAGCTGGAGCCGGCGCGCCGAAAAGCCGAAAAGGCCGGCATCAAGGACATCTTCATTGATGACCTGCGCGAGGAATTCGTGCGCGACTATGTCTATCCCATGGTGCGCGCCAACGCCGTCTATGAAGGCCAGTACCTTCTGGGGACCTCGATCGCCCGGCCGCTGATCTCCAAGCGCCTGGTCGAGATCGCTCACGAAACCGGCGCCGACGCTGTCGCACACGGCGCCACCGGCAAGGGCAATGACCAGGTCCGGTTCGAGCTGGGCGTGGCGGCGCTGGACCCCAGCCTGAAAGTCATCGCCCCGTGGCGCGAATGGGATCTCAACTCGCGCACCAAACTGATCGCCTACGCCGAAGAGAACGGCATTGAAGTGCCGTCCGACAAGCGCGGCGAAGCGCCGTTCTCCGTCGATGCGAATCTGTGGCACACCTCATCTGAAGGCAAGATGCTCGAAGACCCCGCCGAGGAAGCCTTCAACGAGGTCTGCCTGCGCACCTGTCATCCTGAAGACGCGCCCGATCAGCCTGAATACGTCACTATCGGTTTTGAGCGCGGCGATGCGGTCAGCATCAACGGCCAGGCGATGAGCCCGGCGACCATCCTGACCCAACTCAATGATCTGGGCGCCAAGCACGGCATTGGCCGTCTGGATCTGGTGGAGAACCGGTTTGTCGGCATGAAATCGCGCGGCATTTACGAAACGCCCGGCGGGACGATCCTGATGACCGCCCATCGCGGCATCGAACAGCTGACCCTGGATGGCGGCGCCATGCACCTCAAGGACGAGCTGATGCCGAAATACGCCAAGCTTGTCTATAACGGCTTCTGGTTCAGCCCGGAGCGCGAAATGCTCCAGGCCGCGATCGACCACTCCCAGCGCCATGTGTCCGGAGAGGTCCGCCTGAAGCTCTACAAGGGCAATGTGCTTGTGGTCGGCCGGTCGTCGCCCAGCTCGCTCTACTCGCTTGAACACGTTACCTTCGAGGAAGACGATGTGTACGACCAGAAGGACGCGGAAGGCTTTATTCGCCTGAACGCCCTGCGCCTGAAGCTTCTGGCCCAGCGCAAGCACCGCCTGGGCGAAAACGACTAAGGCTGAGGCCTGGAATCGATGCGTCCCCGGTTCCCAGAATCCGGGGACGCACGCGCCAGCAGGTTCAAACGATGCGGTGGAGCGCCCCTCAACGCTCCGCCAGGCATCTACTCCGCCGGCAGGGTCTTGGCGCGGGGCCGCAGCACCGGCGCGATCAGCGCCGTACCGTGATCCACAAACATGCGCAGCGCTTTCTCCATCGGTCCTTGCTTGAACCGGGAGAGCCACAGATTGCACGCCACAATGATGAAACCGCCCGCCGGGATCATCAGCCCCCACAGGGCGACGCGGTCAAAGCGGCCATAAAGCTCCAGCCCGAAGCCGGTGAACAGCCACAGCATCATCAGCGAGCTGCCCATATAGGCGGTCAGCGCCATCTTGCCGACCGGCTCGAAGATCACTTTGCTGACATGAGCAAAGAGCTCAGACCGCATGGCCAGCACGAACCCCGCCAGCATGGCGATGACGATGAAGGGTTTTGAAAAGCGCATCACCGGATGCAGGCTGGCGTCAAAGACAAAGCCGGACAGCGCCGCATGGATCGCCGTGCCCGCAGCCAGCGCCACGCCTGCAGCGCCCGCAATCGAGACGACGCGCACCAGCGTTTGCGAAGAGAGATTGAGCGCGCCCGAGCGCATCAGCCCCAGACCCAGCAGCATATAGCCGCCCGCTTCCGCGATCCGTCCCAGAACCGACGCATTGGTCATCATCATGATCCAGGTCTCAACTGAGGCTTGGACATGGGGCCAATAGCCCTCGGCATGGGCGGCCTGAACCGCCATCATTTCGGCATAGGTCGGGGTTTCAGTGGCGATGTCGCGATAGCCGGCATAGGCCACGACAACCGCCCATCCCACAGCCGCGAAGGCGAACAGATAGCGCGGCGGCAGCCAGGACAGAACCAGCACGCCCATGCCCGCAACCGCATAGATCGCCAGAATATCAGAGGACCAGGCTAGAAGGCTCATATGCACGACGCCCAGCACCAGAAGGCCGATACAGCGCACCAGAAAACCCGCCCGCCGGGTCAGCATGTCGCCGGAGCCGGACAGGATGATCGCCATGGAGGCGCCGAAAAGGCTGGCGAACACGCCGCGCATCACCGCGTCGATAAAGACAGCTTGCGTCCCCCACAGCCCCATCTCCCAAGGCGTCCAGCCCAGAAGACGCGGATCGGAGAACGCGAAATTCGTCCCGCCGGTGGAGGGGAAATGCGCGATCAGCAAACCCAGCACGGCAAAGCCGCGCAGCGCGTCCAGAACCCGAATTCGATCTCGCATTGGCACACCTCCATAAACGCATTCACGTTTTTCGAAGGGTTCTGCAAGGCGGGCGCCAGCGCTTGAAACCTTCACGCACGCCCAAACGCCTCGCGCCCATTGGGCCGAGGGGCGAACGCGGGAAGACCGGTCCGGCTGGATAGTCTGGGGTGAACTTGCGAAAGCGCCGATCCGGCCTTCCCATCGCCTGGCTTCGCCCTGTCACACGCAAGGCGTCGCCGACAGCTTGCGCCGCCTCTCCTCGCCCCAACCGACGGTCGCGATCCGCCCTTCCACAAGCGAGGAGAGGGGCAGGATAGGGCAGGATGACCAGGGGGCGGATAAGTGAGGGGCGTATCTTATCACCCTCTTTCCCGGCGCAGGCCGGGATCCAGTGATCACAGGGCGCCACGTTTCCGGCTCTGGGTCCCGGCCTACGCCGGGAAAGAGAAGCTTGGGGTCTTCTCCTCTCCCCTCAAGGATGGGAGAGGGACGCGCACCCGCGTTTTAATGATTCAAAGAGGGTCGGCGTTACGAAGAAGCCCTACGCCACGCCGCGCGAATGATAGAGCGGCATGTCGTCGTCGAGATCGCGGGCGATGTCGCCGGCGAGGTCAGGCAGCAGCGTGGTCGCCATTTCGTGGCGGATCACGCCCTCGCCGCGCTGACGGCGCCAGTAATTCCAATAGGTCGTGAGGTGGGTCAGCGCCGCCACATCATCCCCGATCCGGCTGAACAGATTCGGCGCTTTGAGCAGCAGCATCCGCATGGCGATGGGGTCGCCGTCATCGAGGAAGGCCGAGACCACGCGGTAATAGTTTTCCCGCCCGGCCTTGAGGTCTTCCCAGCGCAGCCGGACAGAGCGACGGATACGGCTGATCGGCGCCGCCAGCGGGCGGAAAGGCGCGGAGCCGTCTTCCTTTTCCAGCCGCGCCAGATCGCGCAGGAAGCTCGCCAGCTCTTCGGTGATGATGTTCATGCGCCACAGATAATACAGAAGCCCCTTCCAGCCGAAGACGCCGACGGTGAAGTCTTCAGGGTCCATGCGCAGGGCGTTGCGCAAATCCTCGCGTTGGGCGTGGCTCTTGGCGTTAAACAGCACCGCGGCGAGGCGTTCGGGACGTTTGCGCGTGGTGGTCTCGCCCAGGGCTTTCGCGGAGATGTCGGCCATGTGCCGGGCCGCGAACATCTTGAACTCGGCTTCGTCGGCCTTGGCCATGGTGAAATAGCGCGGGTCGAGATCGCGCTCCGGGAACAGGGCTTCCAGCAAGAAGGGATCAAAGGCTGGTGCTGATTTCAGCCGCGACAGCGTGCGCACATCCTCGGTGAATTCTTCTTCATAGAGGTTGCGGTCACGTCCCAGCGCCTCTTCCAGCCAGGCTTCCAGATTGGGCGCCTCGATAAAGGTCCAGAAGGCGCCGGCGCCCGGATCCTTGGGATCAATGGGCATGACCAGCTTGGTCACGATATTGCGACCCGACCGCACCAGAGAGCGCTCATTGCGGCGCAGATTATGCTTGATCAGAAAACAGCGGTTCAGGCCGCGATGGCGAAACAGCGGATTGGGGGTCTGGGCCAGATCGGGGAAACGCTTGTGCAGACCGCACAAATCGAGCACGCGCGGCGTCGAACCGCCCCGCACCAGGTTTTTCAGATCATATGGACGGCGGCTGAACATAAGAGCCGGTCTCCTACCCCACTCAACACGTGAGCATGGGCGGAAAACAGGCCCGCACGCCAGCGAATCCGGGCGGCAGGGTTAATGCCTCAATAAGCCGGTCAGTCGCCGTGTTCAGGCAGGAAAATCTCGCGCTTGCCGGCATGGTCGGCGGGGCCGATCATGCCCTCATCCTCCATGCGCTCGATCAAGGTCGCGGCGCGATTATAGCCGATCTGAAGACGGCGCTGGATATAACTGGTGGACGCCTTGCGGTCGCGCGCGACCACGGCGACGGCCTGATCAAACAGGTCATCGCCGGATCCGCCGCCCACAAGATCCAGCGCGCCCTCACCGCCCTCTTCGTCCAGGTCCTCGGTGACTGCGTCGAGATATTCCGGCGTGCCCTGGGATTTGAGGTAGTTGGCCACATCCTCGACTTCGCGATCCGACACGAAGGGTCCGTGCAGGCGCCGGATGCGGCCCCCGCCCGCCATGTACAGAAGGTCGCCCATGCCCAGAAGCTGTTCAGCGCCCTGCTCGCCCAGAATGGTGCGCGAGTCGATCTTGGAGGTGACCTGATAGCTGATCCGTGTGGGGAAGTTCGCCTTGATCGTGCCGGTGATCACGTCCACGGACGGCCGCTGCGTCGCCATGATCAGGTGGATTCCCGCCGCGCGCGCCATTTGCGCCAGGCGCTGGATCGCGCCCTCGATATCCTTGCCGGCGACCATCATCAGATCCGCCATCTCGTCGATCACCACGACGATATAGGGCATGGGATCAGGCTCGATGATCTCGGTCTCATAGACCGGCTCGCCGCTTTCCTTGTCAAAACCGGTCTGAACGGTGCGGCTGAGCACGTCATTGTCTTCACGCGCCTGACGGGCCTTCTCGTTGAAGCCCTTCATGTTGCGCACGCCGACCTTGGACATTTTCAGATAGCGCGACTCCATTTCGCGCACGGTCCATTTGAGCGCCGCCACCGCCTTTTTCGGATCGATCACCACCGGGCTCAGAAGATGCGGAATGCCGTCATAGACCGACAATTCCAGCATTTTCGGATCGATCATGATCATCCGGCACTCTTCAGGCGGCAGCCGGTACAGAAGCGACAGGATCATCGCGTTCACACCCACCGATTTACCCGAACCGGTGGTGCCCGCGATCAGAAGGTGAGGCATTTTTGCGAGATCGGCGGTGAACGGTTCGCCGCCAATGGTCTCCCCCAGCGCCATGGGCAGCTCCGCCTTGGCGGCCTCGAAATGCTTGGAGGCCAGCAGCGCGCGCAGGAACACCGTCTCGCGATGCTGGTTGGGCAATTCAATCCCGATGGCGTTGCGCCCTGGCACGACCGAGACCCGGCAGGCGACCGCCGCCATGGAGCGGGCGATATCATCGGCCAGATTGATCACGCGGCTGGTTTTCACGCCGGGCGCGGGCTCCAGTTCATACAGCGTCACCACAGGACCTGGGCGCACCTGCACCACTTCGCCCTTCACGCCGAAATCCGCCAGCACGCCCGTCAGAAGCTCCGCGTTCTGGGCCAGGGCGTCGGCATCCACGGTATCCGCACGCGGCGGCGCCGGCGACAGAAGATCCAGGCGCGGCAATTCAAACCCGGAGGAATCGCCGCTGAACGGCAAGGCGCCCTGGGCTTCGCGGGCCTCACGATCCGATTCGCGCACGCTTTTCTTGCGCGCCACCTTCACAGGGCTGGGACGCGCCGGCGCGCCGGTGGCGGTCATGGCCGCGTCGTCATAGTCGTCATCATCCTCATCAACGGGGTCGCGGCTGATGCGCGGCGGCGTGCGCGCCGGCTCTGCGCCGGACCGGCGATCACGCTTGAGAAAGGCCGGCGCGGTTTCCGCACGGCCATCAGGCGAAGCGGGGGTCTGCACCGCAATCTCGCCACGCCCCCAGGCGCGCGGAATGGCGCCCAGAACCTGATCAATCCACACCCGGACCGTCGCCCAGACCAGCTCGGCGGCGTCCCGCGCCGCGGTCAGGTCCCGTACGGTCAGACCAAAGCAGAAAAACACGCCAAACACCGCCAGCGTCAATCCCAGCACGCCCGCGATCACCCGTCCGCCCGGCGCGTTAATCTCGCGGGTCACAGTCTGGATCAGGCCCAGCAAGCCGTCGCCAACCAGACCGCCCAGCCCGGTCGCGAACGGCCAGTTCGCGGGCATGGGCAAAGCCGAAACCGCCATGGCGAATCCACACACGCCCAGAAAGCCCGAGATGATCCGGAAGGCGGACACAGTCTTGGAGCGCCCCCGTGGGCCACGCACCAGCAAGATCAGCCCCCAGCCGGTCAAGGCCAGCGCCGCGGCGGCGCCCGCCCAGCCCGAGATCTGCAGGATGAGATCAGACGTCACGGCGCCCGGCTCGCCCATCCAGTTCGTCGCCGCACGTCCAGTGGCCGCATTCAGGCTGGGGTCCAGCGGGTTATGGCTCAGCATGGACACGATCACGAACGCACCCAGCGCGGTCATGACAGCGCCGATCAACGCGGTGCGGACACGCGCGATCAGCCCGGGCTTGCGTCGCACCGGGGTGTCGGAATCCAGAGAGGGATCGGCCGCCATGGTCATGGCCTCCAGACTGCCTCAAAGAGTCTTCCCGACGGGTTAATCCCCGTTAACCGACAACAGTTTTTACGGGATGGGCAGCGCCAGGATCACCGGCGAACGCCGCGGCCCGTCAGGCGTCGCGCCATCGGCCGGAAACTGGTCCCAGGGCGCATCCGCATTCACAAACAGGCGATCATCCGCGATCCGCGCCGTGGTCGGTTCGTCCAGGCGTCCATCCCCTGTCAGCACAGGCTCAAGCCCGACAAGCTGGTTTGCCGTATCAAACACCAGTTCAAAAACACCCGCAGGCGCCGCGCCATTGCGCACCACGAACAAGCGCCCCAGTCGGTCGGCCACCAGGCCGTCCATCCCGATCAGGCTGGTCCCGTCCGGGCTCGGCTGCAAATGCGCGACCCGGCTGACCGGATCAATGCGCCATAACCCCAAGGCGTAATCGACCACCCACAATGCGCCCCGCGCCTGCGCCAGGCCTTGCAGAGATGCAAAGCGCGCATCTTCGGCATAAAGCTCAAGCTCCGCGCGGGGACCGTTGAGGCGGTAAATCCGCCCGGCGTCGGCATCAGAGACGAACACCACCCCATCGCGCACGGTCAGATCGCCCATGCGCTCCGCGCCCTCAATCGTATGGCGCTCAATCAGCTCCCCGGTTTCAAGGTCCAGCACAAGCAAGGCTGTGCCAGGCTGCTCGCCCTCAGCGAGCGGGGTCTGCTCCACCACGCCCTCAACCGCATAGAGCCGACCATGCCGCCGGTCCGCTGCGAGCCCGAAGATCGAGCCAATGGGCTCATCCTCGCCCGCGAACACTTCAAAGTCATCGGGCGCAAACGGTTCGACGCGAAAGATGCGGCGCTCCGCGACGCCGCCCAGATACAGGCGCTCGGTCTCGTTATCGACCGCCAGCGCTTCGATCAGAGCGTTGGGCAGGGCGGGGTTCGCCACCTGCACCGCCTGACCGACAGGCGCAGCGTTCTCAGCGAGCGCCTCGCGTATGGCGTTCAATCGCTCAGGATCAGCGGCTTCAAGCTGCGCCAGATTACGAACCGCCGCCTCGAGGTCATAGCTGAGACCTGCGCGAGCGATGGTTTCAAGCGCCTCGAACTGATGATCTGTCCGCCCGGCCATGGCGCCCAGCAGCACCGCATTGTTCAGCAATCCCGGATGGCCGGGCTGCAGCTCCAGCGCCGCCGCATTCATGCGATGCGCGGTTTCGAAATCCTCGATCTGGGCCGCAGCCCGCATCTCTTCACGGAGCAGAGCTGACAGATCGAGCGCGGATCGCGATTGAGCCAAGGCGGAGGCCGAAGCGCCCAGAACCAGGGCGGAGGCGGCGAGACAGGAGAGTAGCGCTTTCATCAAAACACTTTGCCCAATCGTGAAAGGCGCCAGCAAGGCGGTAAAGCGGCAAGAGGGTGCAAAACCGCACGCCAAAGACCCCGATACAGTCCTAGGCGGGCTTGATCATCAAGGCTTCAAGCGCCTTGCGGCCCTCTTCGGGGATCGGAGCGGGCTTTTTCCCGTCGGTGTTCACCAGAACAGATTCGCTCGCGCCGATGCACTGCCCCTTCTGAAACAGACCCTGGCCGATCGTGTAGCTGGACCCGCCAATGCGCAAAATGCCGGACCCCACCACCAGCTCGCCAGGATAAAACGCCTCGTCCAGATACGCGATATGAACATCCGCGATCACCATGCGCATCTTGTTGGCCTTGCGCAGATCGAGTGAGAACGCCTGGCGGTTCAGCGCGCCGCGCGCTTCTTCATAAAACGCGCCAATCGCCACATTGTTGATATGCCCCAGCGGATCGAGATCCTGAAACCGACTGGGGACGGAAACCACCGAGGGATATGTTTCGAGTTTCAGGCGGTACGCGTCAGGCTTCATGATGATCTTCCGGGATCTGAGTGTGCTGCAGTGCGTTATGCCGTGAGCCACCGGTCTTGAAAAGCCGCACGCCCTGAAAACTGGAAGGGTCTTTAACCCATCGGGCTTCGAGGCGTAGAGTGCCGGCATGATCGAATTTCTGACCGACCCCGCCGTCTGGGCCTCCTTCGCCACGCTCGCCTTTCTCGAAATCGTGCTGGGCGTGGACAACATCATTTTCGTGGCGGTCATGGCCGAGCGCCTGCCCGAACATCAACGCGCCATGGCGCGGCGGCTGGGCCTTTTGCTCGCCCTGGGCTTTCGCATCGCCATGCTGGCGGGGCTGGTCTGGATTGCGCGCCTGTCTCAACCTGTCTTCGAACTCTTTGACCACGGGTTCAGCTGGCGCGACCTCCTTATGCTGGGCGGCGGGGGGTTCCTGCTCGCGAAATCCACGCTGGAAATCCACCATGATGTGGAAGGCGAAAGCGAAAGCCATGGTGGCGGGGCGTCCGGTCTCTTGCCCATGGTGATCGTACAGATCGCACTGATCGACATCGTCTTTTCACTCGACAGCGTGATCACGGCGGTGGGCCTGACCGACCGGCTGCCCATCATGATCGCCGCCGTGATGCTGGCGATTTTAGTGATGATCCTCGCCGCTGACAGCGTCGCCGCCTTCATCGCGCGCCACCCGACCACGAAAATGCTGGCGCTGTCCTTCCTGCTGCTGGTGGGCGTGGCGTTGGTTGCGGACGGGCTCGGCTTTCATATTCCGCGCGGCTACATCTATTTCGCCATCGCCTTTTCCCTGCTGGTGGAAGTGCTCAACATCCTCGCCCGGCGTAATCGCAAACCTCATGGGTGAAGACTTGCGCCCAAGCGGGTTGAAGGCTATCGCCAGCCCATGACCCAAGCGCAAAAGCCCAGAAAAAAGTCCGCCAAACGCCGCCCGCCCGGACTGAACAGGGAACAGGCCGAAGAGCTGTTCGCACGTCTGGCCGATGATCGCCCCGAGCCGCAGACCGAACTCAATTACTCAAACCCGTTCACGCTGGTGGTCGCCGTCGCCTTGTCGGCGCAAGCCACCGATGTGGGCGTCAACAAAGCCACCGACAAGCTGTTCAAGGTCGCGGACACGCCTGAAAAAATGTTGGCTCTGGGCGAAGAGGGCCTGCGCGAGCACATCAAGACGATCGGCCTGTTCCGCAACAAGGCCAAGAACGTCATCGCCCTGTCCAAAATGATCCTGGAAGAGTTTGGCGGCGAAGTGCCGCAAACCCGTGATGAATTGATCCGCCTGCCCGGCGTGGGGCGCAAGACGGCGAATGTCGTGCTCAACGAAGCCTTCGGCCAGCACACCATCGCGGTGGATACTCATATCTTCCGCGTCAGCAACCGCACCCGTCTGGCGCCGGGCAAGACGCCCGACGAGGTGGAGGAGCGCCTGGAGCGCATCACCCCGCCGCAATATCTCAAAGGCGCCCATCACTGGCTGATCCTGCACGGGCGCTATGTGTGCAAGGCGCGCAAGCCTGAATGCTGGCGCTGCGCCATCGCCGACATCTGCAAGTTCAAGGACAAGACGCCCGCGCCTTGAGTGAGGAGGAAGCCTGTCGGCTTCCGATCCTCGCTTCGCTGCGGACGCGGGATTGCTTCTGTTGTCCCTCGCCTCCGCTCGGTCGATCCTCGCTTCGCTGCGGGCGGCCTTTGGCCTTGCGAGCCTTGCAGGCTCGTTAACGCCAGCATGAACAAGTTGCCTCCCCGAACCGGAGGTTCGCAAGCGCGACCGCGCGTCCGAAGCTTTAGCGAGGATCGACCGAGCGGAGGCGAGGGAGAACCAGAAAAGTCCCCTACTCCGCCGCCAGAGCCTCCGGCTTGGCGCGCCCGCCGCTCCAGCTTTCATGGCGCAGGGCGCGGCCCAGGGGCGTTCGGCCTGCTGCAGGGGTGAAATCACCCTGCGCATAGACAGGCTCGCCGGCCACCAGCACAGCGCTCACAACGCCATCGGAGCGATTGACCATCTGCTCATGGCCGTAATCCTCGCGCCAGATGAACCTGCTGCCCGCTTCGGAATCATAGCGCGCCAGCGCCTCGGGGTTGACGACGGTCACATCGGCGCAATCACCGATATCGATCCGGCCCGCCTTGACGCCCAGAAAGTCCGCCGGCTCCCGCGTCAGGCGCCGGATCTGGCTCGCCACGCGCTCCAGACCCTCGTCCTGGGCCAGTTTCAACGCTCGCAGATTGCCGTCATAGAAGGCCATATTCGTGATGTGAGCGCCGGAATCGTTGAACCCGGGCAAGGTCAGCGGATGGTTGATCAGCTCCCGGATGGTCTCGGGGTCGCGATTGGCGGAGACCGTCCACCAGCGCAAACCCAGATCAAACGCTTCAAACAGCGCCAGAACGAAGCCCGCTTCTTTCGCGGCGGTTTCGGGCAAGCGTTCAAAAACGCTCTGCTCATCATGGGTGCGGGCGAAGGCTGGGTCGACGCGCCAGGCGCGGTAGCGATCAAAGACCTGCTGGAAGCTCTCGCCTGTCCAGATTTCCGGACCGCCTGAATGAAAGATCATCTGATCGAAATCGCGGTCGAACGCCAGGCTCTCCATTTTCATCATGCGCTTGAGACGGGCAGGCCCGAATCCGGTCTTGCCGGTCATCCACATTTTCGAAAAACGCGCCTGGAACGCTTTGTCTCTCAACAGCGCCTTGCGCCCGGCCACATCTTCGAGATCCAGCTCGTTCAGCTCGCGCAGCGCCGGCACTTCTTCGGCCAGAGGGTTGATGGGCCCGTCCCAGAACACCTTGAACGGCGCGGCCAAAGCCTGAAACCGGAAATGGCCCTTCAGAAGTGGCGAATTGAACAAATGACTCAGGATCATCGCCAGCTTTTTCAGCGACCGGTTCGCCGCCACGTCCAGCGCCGCCACCGCCGTCACCTTCAGCGGCCGACCATACAAGCGCCCAGAGGTCAGAAGGAAATTACGGAACACCGCCAGAGGCTTGTCCTTGGGCGGCGTCGCCTGCCAGATCCGGTCATTGCGCCGCAAGATCGCCGTCAGGCGCTTGAGTTCCTTATACTGACCAAACTGCGACGGGATTTTCACCCGGCGATTGGGGTCTTCAGACAGGAAATGGAAGGGCAGGGAATCGGTTGAGAAGCCGACATAGCCTTCCGTCACCGCCTGTTCGAGCAGGTCTTCCATTTCGCGCAAATCCGCCTCGCCGGCGGTGCGGCTGACCGAGCCGTTCAGCCCCATCACCTGGGCGCGCAGCATGGAATGGGGGATGAGCGGGATGACATTGCAGCCGAGCGGCAAGTCATCAAGATGAGAGAAATAGCCTGCAGACGTGGTCCAACTGGCGCGCTCGGCGACCTTGCGCAAGACCGGTTTGGGCATGTTCTCGACCCGGGCGAAGCAATCCACCAGCGGGTCTTCGCCATTGCGGCGTTGATTGCCATACGCGAGACCCAGCGAACAGTTCGACATCAAAACGGTGGTGGTGCCATGGCGCACCACTTCGCGCAGGGCCGGATCAAACTCCACTTCAAGATCAAGATGGGTGTGGATGTCCAGCAAGCCCGGCATCACCCATTCGCCATGCGCCTCGATAACCGTTTCGGCTTGTGTCCGATCCAGATCAGGCCCACGCGCCGCTATGCGGCCGTCTTTGATGGCGATGTCCTCGACGACCGGAGCGACTCCGGTTCCATCAAACACCAGCCCACCGGCAATCACCCTGTCCCATTGATGGGTCATGGCGCTCCTCCCATAAAAGGGCCCTGTTATCGAGCCTTGGCCATAGCGGACTGGAAATTCATAAATCCGTCAAGCACGGCTTTGGGGTCCTCCCAATGCGGATAGTGCCCCACATGGGGCAAAACGAGAGTATCCGCATTCGGAACAAGCTCACGGTACCGCTCGACCATGTGAGCGCCCGAGACAGGATCGAGACCCCCGTCGACCACTTTCATCGGCAGGGTCGAATGAACGAGCGCGCCCACCCATCGCTCCCGGTATTGGCGCCGCTCGGTGATATATCCCAGAAGCTTGTGTCCGATGCGCGGCATGCCGCCCTTTTCCTGAGCCAGGGCCCAGAAGGCGTCCATCTCTTCTTTCGCGGGCTGGGTGTCTGGTCCGAACACTTCACCAAGCCCTTTGGCGAATTTGTCCCGAGTCATCAATCGCGCCAGAAACGGTCCAAGCGGCGAATGGAGCAGTTTTTGGGTCAGCGTGGCGCGATGCTGTTCGGGGAACAGGCCGCCATTGAGAAAACAGATCGACTGCAGCGTCACCGCCGCCGCATCGCCGTGTTCGAGATACCGCGCCAGCAATTCCTGCGCGACCGTATCCCCGTAATCATGGACGAAGAGATGGCACGCCTTGATCTCGAGATGCGCAAAAAAGGCGTCATGCAAATCCGCCTGGTCCAGGATCGAATAGGCGTATCGGACCGGCTTGTCGGAATAGCCAAAACCGATCATGTCCAGAGCCGCGACCCTGTAATCCCTACACAGATTATCCCAAAGCAGCACCCAGTCCCAGCTGGCGGTCGGAAAGCCGTGGATCAGGACAAGAACCGGTTTTGAGGCGTCGGACCAATCACCGCCTGTGCGATAAAAGATGTCGTGACCGCGATAGTTGAAAAACGCGCCCGCGGCGCGCCAGGCTTGCAAACTCGCCTGTGCCTGCATGATCTCTCCCCTTGTGCGAACCGCTCTGTTTCCGGCGGCTTGTCTGGGAGGAGCATGGAGCGCGGAGGCGCCAGGTTCAATGAAAACCCCGCCGCACAGGAGCGCGGCGGGGCTGTCTGACCGTCTTGATCCAGCATGCCTCTAACGCATGACGGCGAGGGAAGCCTGCGTAGACGCCGTGTTCAGCTCGGCCCGGTTCATCGGATAGCTGTCTTGCGGCGCGGCGCTGGGATAAGCCTGAGACAGCAAGGACAGGGCGTCACGAATGCGCGCTGCGCCTTCAGGCAGCTCGGCGTCGATCATCGCTTCATGGTCTTCAAACGCTGTCTTGCCGGCATGGTAAAAACCATAGCCGTCCAAATACGGCCCATAGGCCGGATTATCCTGGGCGATCCGATACATGTCCACCGCGCGGTCGATCTGGTCTGCGGCGATGCCGGCCGCGATCCGGGCCTGAGAGGCGCCGTCATCCGGCGCCTGGGTCATCGCCTGGCGCAAGGTCGCGATAATAGCGTCCGTGCGCGCGACAATTTCGTCATGGCTGGCGTCATTGAAGACCGCCGCCGACGCATCCAGAAACTGGCCTTCAAACGGTTCGACGCCCAGTTGCTGGAATGTATCTTCCATATCAAACAGCACTTCGCTGGCCGGGTGCGCGAACATTTCACCCGCCGCGTCGATCTCGCCCACGGCGTGGGCGTCGCGGGCGGCGATCACATGCGCTTCCGCGACGGCCAGGGCCGCGCCATAAACCACCGGATCCGTGGCGGCGTCTTCCACAACAACCCCGCCTTCGCCTTCGCCGGTCAGTCCCGGCGACGGCGCAGCAGCGCCCTGTTCCGGCGTCGCAGCAGCGTGAGCGTCAGGCGCAGACTGAGTGGCTGGAGCCTGGGCGCCGCCATCGGAAGCAGGCTCGCATCCGGCGACGAGACCGCCGCTCAGCACAAGGCCCAGGCCCATGGCGGTGACGCGTTTGAACTGCTGTTTCATGGGAACCCCTGTTCACCCCGAAATTGGAAGGATAAAGTAGAAACTGCAAATCGTTCTCAGGAAGTCAACATGCATCTGACAATCGGTAGCATCTTGAGCGCAGAGACCCTGGCCGAAGCCCGCACTCTGATGGATCAGGTCCGCTGGGAAGACGGCGCAAAAACCGCAGGCCCGACAGCCCGTCAGGTCAAACGCAATCGCCAGGCGGATCTGAGCTCCAAGGCAGGTGCAAAATTGAGGGGCCTGCTGGAAAACGCGCTGGCGACCCACACGGTCTTCAATGCGGCCACGCGCCCGAAGCGGTTCTCAAAACTGATTGTCAGCGAGACGTCCGATGGCGGCGAATATGGCGCCCATGTCGACAACCCCTTCATGGGGCGCGGCGAGGACAGGATCCGAACCGATGTGTCCTTCACCCTCTTTCTGTCAGACCCCGAGCATTATGAAGGCGGCGAGCTGGTCATCGACCAGGCCGGCGCCACCCAATCGGTGAAGGGTCAGGCCGGAGATGTCTTCCTTTACCCATCAACCTCTTTGCATGCGGTCACGCCTGTCACATCAGGCGCACGCCGGGTCTGTGTGGGATGGGTCGAAAGCGACATTCCCGACGCTGGCGACCGCGAGCTCTTGTATGATCTTGAAAACCTTCACGCCAGCCTGAGCCGTCAGTATACGCCTCATTCTGCTGAAATGCTGATGGTCACCAAGATATACGCCAATCTCACCCGGCGACTCTCGCGCTGATCAGGCCGGTACGCGGAAGCGCCGCAAGGCTTCAACGCACTCAGGCAGGCGCCCGCAACACGGCTCAGACTCCAATGTCTGCGCCAGGGCTTGCGCCTCTTCAAAAGCGGCCTGCATCATCGCCTTGCCGCCAGTCGGCGCAGCCATGCCGATTGCTTCAGCTTGCCGCCGGTTGCGCCAGGCTCCGGTCGCAGCGTTGAAGTTGTAGAGCGGCAGGAATTTCGCGCCCTGCTCGGCGATGAACAGCACCGCCGCAATCAGATAGTCGATCTCGGCCTCATCCATCACCCAGTGCAGGCTGAGCCGGCACCAGCCCGGACGTAGCCCGGCATAGCCTGACAGGACAGCGGTGCGATGTTCGCCCGTGGTCTGTTCATCCAGATCGAGCAAATGGTGTGCATACGGCCCGGCGCAGGAACAGCCGGCCCGCGCCTGAACGCCAAACAGGTCATTGAGCAGGGTGGCCACAAATCTCGGATGCAGCATCTCGCCGTCTCCGGATCGGATATTGAACGAGACAATGCCGATGCGCCGGACTGGATCGTGCGACCCCAAAATGTCGATCGCCGGGTGTGCGGTCCACGCGTCAAACGCGCGTTTGAGGGCGTCCTGTTCGCGATGCTCGATACGCTCATAGCCCACTGCGCCCAGCGCCGTCAGAGACAGCGCGGCGCGCATCATTTGCATCACCCCTGGCGTGCCGGCCCGCTCGCGCGCGGCGATGTCCGTGATGAAATCATGGCTGTCCGGCGTGACATAAGTGACTGTCCCGCCACCCGGCAAGGTTGGCGGCAAGTCACTGCGATAAAGCGCCGCCTTGAACGCCAGCACCCCGCAGGCGCCGGGCCCGCCAATCAGTTTATGGGGCGAGAAGTAAACCGCATCCGGCGCCGCATCCGTCCCCTCAGCCGGGTTCATATCAATCGGCAGATAAGGCGCGCTGGCCGCGCAATCGAGGCACAAGATCGCATTATAGGCGTGCAGCAGCCGCGCCAGCCGCGCTACATCCGTGCGCATGCCGGTGACATTGGAGGCGGCTGAAAAAGCGCCGATCTTACGACGGTTGGCGAAGGCGGGATCCGCCAAGGCCCGAGCCAGATGGTCGAAATCCACGCCGCCGTCTGCATCAAGACCGATGCGGACGATCTCGACCTGCGCCTCACGCCAGGTCAGCTCGTTGGAGTGGTGCTCATAGGGCCCGACGAACACCACGGGCGCGCGCGCCTTGAGCGCGCTCTGGACGCGTTCGGCCTCTTCCTGCCCCAGGATCTCGATCAGCGCCTGTTCGCGCGCGGCTTTCGAGGCGGGCGCTTCGGTCACGCCCAGTATCTGCTGAAGACGCTCGATGGCGCCGGTCGCGCCGGACCCGCAAGCGATCACCACATCGTCGTCGCCCGCATTGATCGCGGTCTTCAAAAGGGCTTCAGCGCGATGCAGCCAGGCCGTCGCCTCACGCCCGGTCGCGCTGTCATCACTATGCGGGTTCGCATAAAGCGGCTGCAGCGCCAGGAGCTGATCCTCAATGCGTTGATCCCCACGGCCTGAGGCGGCGTAATCGGCATAGACCAGAGGCTTGAGCCCGAAAGGCGTCCGCAAGACGGCGTCAGCGCCGATCAGAGCGTCACGCGCAGCGTCAATCGGGTCGGGGGTGGGAGCGTGAGTCATGGCGAGGCCTTTCTGCTAGCCCCATGAAACACTCTTTTGCCGAGTGATATTCGCTCATTTCTCCAATATAATGCCCAGAATCTAGGGAAATTCACTCAAAATGGTGGGCATTATGACGCTTGACGACCATGACAAGAAGCTTCTTCGCCTCATGCAGGATGACGCAAACCGCACCGTGCAGGACTATGCGGACGCCATCGGTCTGAGCGCCACGCCGACAGCACGCCGCATCAAACGGCTGAGCGACGCCGGCGTGATCCGCAAGCAGGTGAGCCTGCTGGATCCGGACGCGCTGGGCCTGAAGACCACCCTGTTCGTCTTTATTCGCACCAGCCGTCATGACGGCGACTGGCTGGACGCTTTCTCCAAAGGCGTCAAACGGATGCCTGAAGTGGTGGAGTTTTACCGGATGGGCGGGGATGTGGATTATCTGCTGAAGATCATGCTGCCGGAAATCTCTGACTATGACGCGGTCTACAAACGGCTGATCGCGATCGCACCCTTGTCAGATGTCTCGGCTTCCTTCGCCATGGAAGCGTTGAAGAACACCACGGAATTACCACTCTGAATGGCATATGAGATGGCAAGGACAGACGCTACGCCCGCCCTTGCCGCACGGCGATCATCACTGTCCCAGGCTGAGCGGGAAGCGCACATTGAAGCGGGCCGAGTTCGCCTCAAAATCAGATTGTCCGATACCTGACAGACCGACCGAGACCTGCACAATGGCCCCATTGGTCAAGATAGCGGAGACGCCGAGCTCGCCATCGGCGCGGAACTCTGACTCATCATCGGCGAACAACCCGCTTTCCGTCAGCAGATCCGCCGGCTGGTAATCCCAGACCGCCCTGACGCGCGAACTCAGCTCCCAACGAGCGCCATTGCTGCGCTCATGCCGCCAGATCAATTCAGGCCCGGCAGACAGGCGCCCCAGCTCGACGCTTTGGCCGGGGATAGAAATCCCCAGACTGTCGGCATACGCATCCTGGGTTTCTTCAAAGTGAGTGAGCGTGGCCTGCGGCCGCAGCATCCAGGGACCACGCGCGTACTCGCCGGTCAGATTGGCGCGCACCATCCAGCGATCCGTCTCGAACTCGTCCTCGTAAAGCCCCAGCGGATTTACGGTGTTTGAGCTTGTTCCATACATCGCCAGGCCATCAAAAATCACCCGGTCAGCCAGTCTCCAGACCATATAGGGCCCGGCCATCCAGCCTTCGCCGTCAACGCGCGCGCCGGCTATGGCGCCCGCCTCTTCAAAGACCTCCCGCGCGGTCTCATCCATCCAATCAAACTGGACCATGCCGCCAATCAGCAGATCGTCGGACAGAGCCCAGTCCGCGCCGAGCTGCGCCACGCCGAAATCACTCTCAGCGCGATCCCCGGCGCGATTATCGGTGACGCCTGAAATCTCCGCCGACAGCCACACATCAAGCCGTCCCTCGTCACGCATATGCGAAGGCATGCCCGGTGCATCTGCATGACGGGCCTTGGCCTGGTTGCGCGCACCTGCGAGCGACGCCGTCAGGCTCATATTATACCGCCCGCGATCCACATCCGCGGAGTACAGACCCGCACCGCTTTCATTTCGCGCCCCGAGCCGGGTCGATAGATCGGGCGCGGCATCAATGATGCGGTCGGCCCGTCGCAGCATGAAGTTGCGAATGGCGCGCTGGGTGGCGAGCCGGACCACATCCTCGTCACGCGCGTTTTCAAACGTGCAGACGAGGGTTTCACCCGGATCAAGATCAAGCCGCAGCACACCGTTTGTCAGATCCGCGGTGGAACCGCCATCCAGGTCGCCGGCACAGCTGACCGCTTCCAGACGCCAGCCGGCCGGAGCGCTCTGGCGGACCTCGTATACGCCCTCATCGAGCTCGACTGACGCGCTCTGCGCCTGCCCGTTCACCGTCGAGAGCTGCAAGCCGTCGAACGCGGAAACGCTTGAGGCATAGTCAAAATCAGCATCGCCCGAAACGCCCGCCGGAGTCGTCGTGAGCAGCTGCACGGCGCCTTTACGGGTCGTCAGCACCAGAGTGATCGGGAAGCGCGCCAGCACAATCTCTTCGACCGCCTGGGGTCCGGATGCGCCCGCAGACGCCGTTGACGCCGAACCGTCGATCGCTTCGCGCACAATGGTTACAGTCCCGGTATACGAGCCCGCATTGAGCGCTGCCGCCAGGTCATTCACCGCGACCGAGAAATCAATGTCAGACTGCGCCGGAATAACCCCTTCCAGAGGTGTCACGGTCAGCCAATCCACATCAACGCTGGCGCGGAACCGGACCAACTCGGTGCCTGGATTGGTGACCCTGGCGGTCGCCGCGACACCAACCGGGTCATTCTGATCGATATCAACTTCAACCTCGACCTCGACATCCTCCGCCACCGCTTGAAGGCTCAGATCTGAGGCCGCGCTCGCATTGCCCGCTTCATCGACAACGGCGCCCGCCACCAGTGAAATTACAACTTCACCATAGGTCTCTGGCGCAATGCGCACCGTATAGGTCCGGGCGTTCACCTGCGTCAGAGCCGACGCGGCGCCATTCTCGACGCTCAATGCGCTGAGATCCGGTGTTGAGACCGCCTCGTTAAACGCCAGGGCCAGATCAAAGGGCCCGGTCACTTCGAGAGACTCCGTCGTCAGCTGAGCGACCGGCGCCGTGTTGTCCAGTCTAACCGAAGATTCGTCCACGCCTGTCGGACCCTCGCCCTCAAACGCGATCCCGGACAAATCCTCAATCGTCGTTTGCGCCGAGACGGCCAACTGAACGTCGCCATCCAGATCCGCCAGTGCGCCGCCAGAAGCGGCCACCTGGTAAGTCGATCCAGACCCGGAGACGGAGATTACTGCGCCAGCAACGCCGGACACTTCAAAGCTGGAAGCGTCGACTCCTGTTACGGCCTCGTTGAACTCAACGCTCCATCGCACCGTATCGGCATTGGTCACAAGACCTGTCTCGGCCATGATGCTGGTCAGGACAGGCGCGCTTTCATCCACGTCCAGAGATAAAGCATCAGACGCCAAATTCGCGTTGCCAAGGTCATCGGTCACCCTGTCGGCTGGCAGGCTGATGCTCAGCGACCCAGAGACCGGCGGCGTGATCTGGAGGGAGAACTCCGTTTCAGAGCGTGTCACAAGAGGTCCGCTCGTCGCGTTCACGATCACCAGATCCGATACCTCGAACCCGCTCACCGCCTCATCAAACGTGATGGACACTGTGAACGGTTCGAACACTTCGGTGACATCAGCGGCCAGCGTCGCGACTGGCCCTGCATTATCCAGAAGGTAGCTTTCAGAGTTTGCAGGAGTGCGATTGGCGAGGGCGTTCCCAGCACTGTCTCGGATGCTGGCGCCGTCACTCAGCTGAAGCGCGACAGCCCCGTTGTACTGCGCCAGGTCTCCGCCCGATGCGGTCACCTGATAGGCCGAGCCCGACCCGCTGACCGTCAGGGGCGCCGAAGCCGGTCCTGTTATGACGAAATCATCAACACCAACGCCAACGACCGATTCACTGAACTCCACAGACCAGCTCAGGTTGTCTGCGTTTGTTCGCGCCTCCAGAGGTGAACCGCGATTTATGGAGGCGATGAGCGGCGCGGTCGTATCTGTCTCAGCCACGTCATCGGTTGTGATCGTACCTGTTGCCGTAGCGTCGCCCAAAGTCGCATTGCCTGGATTGGACAAGGTGAGCACCAAAGTCTCGTTCGGCTCGATCACCGCATCGCCAGCAACCGTGACAGTAACCGTTTTGGTGGTCTCGGAAGGCGCAAAAGTCAGCGTTCCTGTCGCCGCCGTGTAGTCACTGGCGCTGAGCGCCGTGCCATCAGACGTCGCATAATCCACGGTGATGGTCTGAGGCGAAGCCGGCGCCAAAGTGACGGTGAAGTTCAGGTTTGATGTGCCTGTATTGCCTTCAACAACGCTTGCATCGCTGACGCTCAGCACAGGCTGGGAAACCGTCAAGCTGGCGGACGCCGTACCGGAATTTCCCAGATTGGAGGTCAGAGCTCCGGTTGTGTTCGAATACGTGTTCACGCTCGCTGAACTGACATCCACCTGCACGGTGCAGCTGGCGCCTGTATTCACAGATCCGCCCGAATAACTGACGGTTCCTGCGCCAGCCACAGCGGTCACACTGCCCCCTGTACATGTGGTGCTGGCGTTGGGGGGCGTGGATATAGCCAGCCCCGCTGACAGCGAATGGGAAAACGCCAAAGACGATGCAGAAACCAAACCAGCACTATTATCAATCGTGTAGGTGAGCGTTGACGCCTGCCCCACAAGCGACGTCGTGGGTGAGAACGCCATGGAGAATGCGGGCGGCGTGGCCGATTTGGTCACAGTTGCGGCGGCGGTCTGGTTGGTGACGTTACCCCCGGCATCCGTCAGCGTGGCGGTCAGAGTCAGGGTGCCATTTGCAAGCCCGGACACGTCAATCGTCACATCCTGAGTAGCGGTCGTGATGGCCGCAGTACCCGTCACCGTCGCGGCAGCGCCGTCCGTCACCGTGTAGGCATAGGTGGTCCCCACCTCCGCCGTCGTGAAGCGGATATCTGTGGCTGCCTGATTTGTAGCGGTGATCAACGCGTCCTGCCACGCGATGCCGAACGCGGCGGGGGCGACACTATCCACGGTGTGAACCGATCCGGACGTGTAGGCGTTCGGCCCCGAATTGCCGGACGCATCCTGAATATCGGTCGCCGCATCCAGATCCAGGCGGATCGTGCCGGCGCCGGAAATTGAATTCACCGTGACGGTGACGCTGGTCCCGCTGGATGAAGAAACCGACGCGATCGTACCTGCCGCCGACCCTGTCGTGGTCAGCGAGAAGTCGTCAGTCGTGATATTGGAGGCGGCTTCCGTAAAGGCGACGGTGAATGTCACGCTGGTCGCATTGCCGGCGGGAGACCCGACCAGCGTAATCGAATTGACCTGCGGCGCCTGCGCTTCCTTGGTCGTGGTGTCGGTGGCGGCGCTGCCGGCGTTACCCGCCGGATCGGTCAGCGTGACGGACAGGGTCAGCGTGCCGTCGGGCAAACCGGATACGTCAATGCCGGTGATCTGATCCGTCGCGGTGCTGATCGTGCCTGTATTAGAGACCGAGCCCGCCCCGCCGGACGAAGTGATGGTGTAGCTGTACCCAGCGCCCACTTCCGCACTCGCAAAAGTGAACGACGCCGCCCCCTGATTGCCAGAATTCACCGGATGCTGATCAAGCGTCACCGAATAGCCGGAAGGCGCGGTGTTATCGAGCGTGTAGGTTTCTTCCGATCCCGGCGTGGTGTTGCTGAGCGCATTGCCCGCCGTGTCGGTGATGTCCTGGCCGCCGGCGAAACCGAGATCCACGGTCGCGTTCAGGCTCGCCATGTCGCCGCCGGAAATCGTGACGTCATAAATGAGCGCGGAAGCCGCACTCACGCCGATGGAGGCGCCGCTGGGTCCGCTGACACTGAAGTCCGCCGCCCCGACAGCGGTCACGGCTTCGGCGAACGTCACCCGGAATATGACACTGTCAGCGTTGGTGTTTTGACCCGCCGGGGTTTGCCGCACGATGGACGTGACCGTCGGCGCGGCGACGTCAATTGAGATGGCCAGACCGCTGGAGGCGGACGAAACATTGCCGGACGCATCTGTCGCTGTAGCGGTGATCGTGTGCGACCCCGAAGACAGAGCCCCGGAGGTAAATGTCCAGTTGCCGGAGCCGTCACTTGTGGTCACGCCCAGAGTCCCGTCAGCGGACGAGCTCACCGTCACTGTCGCATTGGCTTCCGAAGCTCCCGTGAAGGTCGGCGTGGTGTCGGATGTGAGATTGTCAGTGTCGCTCGCGCCGAGATCCGAGGCGGCGCTCATGTCCGGCGTCGAAGGCGCGGACGGAGCCGAGGCATCGATGGTGATGGAGAGTCCCGAAGACGCGGACGACACATTCCCCGCCGCGTCAGTTGCGGTCGCGGTGATCGTCTGAGCGCCGGCTGACAAAGCGCCGCCGGGCGTGAAACTCCAGTTACCCGCTCCATTCGCCGCCGTTGTGCCCAGCGAGCCGCTGGCTGACGAGCTGACGGTGATGGTCGCGTTCGCCTCTGACGTGCCTGTGAAGGTTGGCGTCGTATCGCTCGTCAGATTGTCCGTATTGCTGGTTCCCGTATCCGTCCCCGCCGTCATGTCCGGGGTGGAGGGGGCGCTGGGGGCGTCGCGGTCCACTGTATGCGTCGAGCCGGAGCTGAAGGCGGAAGGCCCGGAATTGGCGGACGCGTCAGCGATATTGGTGCCGCCGTTGAGGTCCAGCCGGATCACGCCCGTGCCCGTGATGCTGTTGACGGTGACGCTGATCGGATCACCGCTGGAGGCGGAGACGCTGGTGATGGATCCGGTGGCGGAGCCCGACACCGTCGTCAGGGTGAAGTCATCGGTGCTGACATTGTTGGCCGTCTCGTCGAAATCGACAGAGAACGTCACGCTCGTCGCCCCTGCTGCGGGAGAGCCGGACACGGTAATTGACTGCACGGCGGGCGGCGTGGTGTCCGGCGCCACCGGAACACCAAAGGCGAAGGTGTCCAGCACACCGGAATTGAACCCGGCGCTCGCCTGAATGATGACATGGTCGACGGAGTTGAAGTCCGTGTCCGTCATCGTCAGCGTGCTGGCGCCGGTATAACTGTTGAAGGTGTCCCGGGCGACTTCTGTACCTGAACTGTTATGACCCGTGACGGTGAGGTTCGTTGCGGCCCCCTGATTGTCATACCAGAAGGAATTGAAATCGAAATTGTCGCCGGAATAGTCGATGCGGATGGTTTCATTCGGCGTGTCGTCAAATCCGAAAATACCAGAGGTGCCGCCTTCGCCGCCGCCAGCATCACTGGCCAACGTGGCCCCACTATACGTGAAGGTGAAGCCACTCTCTGTATGAGGGTTGGGAATTCCAGTTGTAGACCCAAAACTGAACGTCACCGTTGTCGGCGAACCCAGATCCTGAGCCTGAGCCGTCGCCACGCACGCCGCCGAGAACGCAGCGAGCACGACGCTGCGCGTTAAGGTCTTGATGAAATTAAACATATTCCCCCCGGAGCGTGCTGGCGACGCCATTCAACCTGATCCTGGCTGAGTTAACAAAGCCCTACACTACAGGAGAGCGCGACGACAAAAAATCCCCCGAGAGGGGATTTTTTTACAGTGAGTGATGATGGGGTGGGTGTGCATGTCCGTCAGGCGATCGCGCCGGACGGCCAAAATTCTAGTCTACGCCTAGATCGATATCGTCATCGCTGTCATCGCGACGCTGGCGCTGTTGCTCGAGCCCAATGCCGACCGCGACACCCGCACCCGCAGCGTCCTGCACGTCTTGCCTCGGTCGTGACTGGCGCATCAGGAACCGGTACAGCACCACAGGAACGAGCACGGCCCCGGCGGCGAGAAGCGCAAAAACGATCCAGCCGCCCAGACCGACCGGTTCGATCTGCAAGAGCACCGCCAGCAGAACGATCAAGATCGCGCCGGACAGGACCAGCGCCAGGAGTCGTGTGAAAAACCGCTTCATGGGTTCACGATAACGCGGTTAACGCCGCAAGGCTTCCGGTTTTTAGGGCGCTCAGGCGGTTTTCGCCTCATCCGCCTGATAGGTCAGCGCCAGGAAGACGTCTTCCAGGTCTGGCTCCTCGGTGCGCAAATCGGCAATCCGCGCGCCCGAGGCGCGATAGGTCTCGATCATGTCGGCCACAGACGCTTCGCCGAACTTGTAAGTGATGGCGAGCGAGCCGTCAGGGCGGATAATCGCGTCCTGCGCCTCGAACCCGGCCGGAATTGCAGCCAGCGGCTCCACCGGTTCGATCACCAGGGTTTTGGAATCCAGACGCTTGAGCAGGTCCGCCTTGGGCTCGCAGGCCACCACTTCACCGTGATTGACGATGGCGATCTGGTCGCACAACTCCTGCGCCTCTTCGAGATAGTGCGTGGTCAGAACGATGGTGACGCCCTGCTTGTTCAGCTCGAGCACATATTCCCAGAGCTGGCGGCGCAGCTCGATATCCACCCCGGCGGTGGGTTCGTCGAGCACCAGAACCGGCGGATTGTGCACCAGCGCCTTGCCCACCAGCAGACGGCGCTTCATCCCGCCTGACAGCTGGCGCACATAGGCGTCGCGCTTGTCGTCCAGCCCCAGCGCGGTGAGAATCTCCTGCGTGCGGCGCTCGGCTTTGGGCACGCCGTAAAAGCCCGCCATCAATTCCAGCGTCTCGGACGGCGTGAAGAACACGTCCATGTTCAGCTCTTGCGGCACCACGCCGATGGCGGCGCGGGCGCGGCGCGGATCCTTGTCGATATCCACGCCCCAGATCTTCGCCGTGCCGGCGGATTTGGTCACAAGGCCTGCGAAGATATTGATGAAGGTGGATTTCCCCGCCCCGTTCGGCCCCAGCAGCCCGAAGATCGAGCCACGCGGAATCTGCAGGTCCACACCCTTGAGCGCCTCCTTGGCGGGCGACCCCTTGCCGCCGGGATAGGTCTTTTTCAGGCCATAGGCTTCAAGGGCGAATTCGGGTTGGCTCTCGGACATGGACGGGCTCATGATCTGCAAGCGAAGAGGGCGGGCCGCGCGTGCGCAATTGACGCCTGCACGCCGCGCGCCTTAAGACGGAGCGGACCCTAGCGGCGTGCGCGGGCCTCGTCCACGCTGCGTCGCTGTCTATCTTCTTTCACCGGACCCCTCTCAGACCGGCAGAGCACATCATGACCGACACCGCCAACGCCTCCTCCCTGCCCGCCCCCGAAGTGATCGTGGTCGACCAGAAGCGCGTCATGTGCGATGGCGGCGGCGGCGCGCTGGGCCATCCCCGCGTCTGGTATGATATGGGTGAAGACGACTTCGTCGAATGCGGCTATTGCGACCGCCGCTTCGTGCTGCGTGGCTCGAAATCCGACCCCAAGGCCTAAGCGCCTTCTCCAAAAGACATTGAATTATTCCGGTTTCGATTGATCCCGGAAACCCTGCCCCTATACCTGTTTGAAACAACAGACGGGGGAGCATGATGAGCCAGCCGAATGCGTCGGCGATGCGTCAGCGCATCGGATTGATCACGGGATTGGTGCTCGCGGTCGGGCTGCAATTCCTGCCCGTGCCGGAAACCCTGGACCGCTCCGCCTGGCTGCTGGCCTCCCTCGCCTTGATGATGGCGTGCTGGTGGGCGACCGAAGCCATTCCCATCGCCGCCACCGCGCTCGTCCCGCTCGCCGTGTTCCCTGTGGTCGGCATCCTCAGCATGCGGGCCGCCTCCGCGCCCTATGCCGATCCCATCGTCATGCTGCTTCTGGGCGGCTTCATCGTGGCGCTCGCGATCGAGCGGTGGAATCTGCACACCCGGATCGCGCTCAATATCGTGGCCGCCTTCGGCTCGCGCCCAGCCTTGATGATGCTGGGCTTCATGACCGCGACCGCGGTGCTCTCCATGTGGATCTCCAACACCGCGACCACTCTGATGATGATCCCCATCGCGTTGAAAGTCGCCGATGCGCTGAAAGACGAAGGCGTGGACGCAAGTCAGTTTGCGCCGGCCCTGGCGCTGGCCGTCGCCTATTCAGCCTCTGTGGGCGGCATCGCCACACCGGTCGGCACGCCGACCAACCTCATCGCCATGGGCTTCATGGAGCGCGAATACGGCGCGGTGATCAGCTTTCCCCAATGGATGATGATCGGCCTGCCCGCTGCTGCGCTCATCATCCCCGCCATGTGGCTGATCCTGACCAAATGGGTGTTCAAGGTGGACGGCCACGCCCCCAACGAGGCGGGCCGCGAGATCATCTTGCGCCACAAGGCGGCGCTGGGGTCCATGACCACGCCCGAGTTTCGCGTGGCGCTGGCGTTCGGCACGGTCGCGCTGTTGTGGATGGGCCGCACCCTGCCCGGCTTCCTGATCGGCCAACCCGACCTCACTTTTGGCTGGAACCCGCTATTGGCCTGGATCAGCGCCCAGCTTGAACTGCCCATCGTCCTCAGCCTCGGCAATGCGCAGATCGCCATGGCGGGCGCGCTCGCCATGTTCCTGATCCCGGCGGGCGGCAAGGTCGGCCAAGGTCAGGCGCTGATGGACTGGGAGACCGCCAAGCGCATCCCCTGGGAAGTGATCTTGCTGTTCGGCGGCGGGCTGTCGCTGGCGGCCGCCATTCAGGCGACCGGGCTCGCGGGCTGGATCGGCGGGCATCTGAACTGGGTCTCCACCCTGCCCTTGCCCCTGACCGTGCTGATCCTCGCCTGCATCGTGGTGTTCCTGACCGAGCTGACCTCGAACGTCGCCACGGTCTCGGGTTTCCTGCCGGTGCTGGGCGCGGTCGCGGTGTCCGCCGGCGTGCCGCCCGAGCATCTGATCGTGCCGGTCGCCCTGTCCGCCAGCTGCGCCTTCATGCTGCCCGTCGCCACCGCGCCCAACGCCATTGTCTACGCCTCGGGCGCCGCCAGCATGACCCAGATGATCAAGGCCGGCTTCCGCATCAACCTGGTCGCCGCGCCACTGATTGCGCTGGTGAGCAGCCTGATTAGCGGGCTGGCGTTTCCGGGTTAGAGGGTGGGGCTTCTGATTGCTCAGTCTTGCGACGCCGCATAGGGTGGCGCTCCCTCGCCCAATTGCCGCCGGAGCGCTGTCATGGCCGTCACTCGTCCTGTTGATTCATCCAGCCATGTCTATCTGGTGGACGGGTCTGGTTATATCTTCCGCGCCTATCACGCTCTGCCGCCGCTGACCCGGTCTGACGGCACGCCCGTAGGCGCGGTTCAGGGCTTCTGCAACATGCTGTGGAAGCTGCTCGAAGATCTGAAGGGCGAGGATCAGCCGACGCACCTCGCGGTGATTTTCGATCATTCATCCAAAACCTTCCGCAATGAGCTTTACGATCAGTACAAGGCGAACCGGCCCGAGCCGCCCGAAGACCTGGTGCCGCAGTTCAAGCTGATCCGCGAAGCCACCCAGGCGTTCGAGCTGCCCTGCATCGAGATGGAAGGGTTTGAAGCGGACGACCTGATCGCGACCTATGCCCGCCTCGCCGCCGAGAAGGGCGCGCGCGTCACCGTGGCCAGCTCTGACAAGGATCTGATGCAATTGGTCAATGACCAGGTGACCATGCTCGATCCGATGAAGTCCAAGCGCATCGGCCATGACGAGGTCATCGAAAAGTTCGGCGTCGCGCCGAACCGCGTCATCGACGTGCAATCGCTGGCGGGGGACAGCGTCGACAATGTGCCCGGCGTGCCCGGCATCGGCATCAAGACCGCCGCCCAGCTGATCAATGAGTATGGCGATCTGGAATCGCTGCTCGCGCGCGCCGAAGAGATCAAACAGCCCAAGCGCCGCGAAAAACTGATCGAGCATGCCGATGACGCCCGCATTTCGCTGAAACTCGTCACCTTGGAGCCTAACGTTCCGATCACGGAAGAGTTGGACGTGTTCGGGGCCGCAGACCCGGATGCGGAGAAGCTCGTCGACTTTCTGAAATCCATGGAGTTCCGCACCCTGACCCGCCGGGTCGAGGAAGGGCTGGGCGCCCCGGTCGCTGATGAAACCGGCGACGCCACCGCGCCCATCGACCGCTCCAAATACGAAACCGTCCAGACTGTTGAGGCGCTGGAGCGCTGGATTGAGAAGTCCAAGGCCGCCCGCATCATCGCGGTGGATGTGGAGACCGACGCCCTGTCCGCCGTCGCCTCACGCCTTGTCGGCGTCTCGCTGGCCACCGCGCCGGGAGAAGCGTGCTACATCCCGCTCGGCCATGAAGGCGGCGATCTGGCCGATGGCGGCATGAAGCCCGAGCAGATCGATGAGGGCGAGGCGCTTGGGCGGCTCAAGGCGATCTTAGAGAACGACGCCATCCTGAAGGTCGGCCAGAATTTCAAGTACGATCTGGCGGTGTTCCAGCGTTATGGCGTGCGTGTCGCGCCTTATGACGACACCATGCTGATCAGTTATGTGCAGGCGGCGGGCCTTCATAATCACGGCATGGATGAGCTGGCCGAGCGCTATCTCGGGCATAAATGCATCTCGTTCAAAGAGGTGTGCGGTTCTGGCAAATCCCAGAAACGCTTCTCCGAGATCGACCTTCAGACCGCCACCGAATACGCCGCCGAAGACGCCGATGTGACTCTGCGCTTGTGGGAGCTGTTGAAAGCCGGGCTCGCAGGCAAGGGCCTGTCCACCGTCTATGAAACGCTTGAACGTCCATTGCCGCAGGTTCTGACCGATATGGAACTGGCGGGGGTGAAGGTGGATGTCGCCCAACTGTCGCGCCTTTCGTCGGACTTTGCGCAGAAAATGGCCGAGGCCGAAGAAACCGCGCACGGTCTGGCAGGCCACAAATTCAATCTGGGCAGCCCCAAGCAGATCGGCGAAATCCTGTTTGGAGAAATGGGCCTGCCCGGCGGCAAGAAAACCAAATCCGGCGCCTGGTCGACGGACGCCGCCGTGCTCGATGAACTGGCCGAGCAAGGCCATGAGCTGCCCAAGGCGCTTCTGACCTGGCGGCAATTCGCCAAGCTCAAATCCACCTATTCAGACGCTCTGAAAGAGGCGATCAATCCCAATACAGGCCGGGTTCACACCAGCTTCTCGCTGGCCGCGACCACCACGGGACGTCTGTCGAGCTCGGAGCCGAACCTTCAGAACATCCCCATACGGACCGAAGAAGGTCGCAAGATCCGTGAAGCCTTCACCGCCGAGCCCGGCCATGTGATCGTCGCGGCGGACTATTCCCAAATCGAACTGCGCCTTCTGGCCCATATCGCCGATGTGGAAGCGCTGAAGCAGGCCTTCCGCGAGGGCCAGGACATTCACGCCCTGACGGCGTCGGAAATGTTCGGCGTGCCGCTCGAAGACATGGACCCGACCACGCGCCGCAACGCCAAGGCGATCAATTTCGGGATCATCTACGGCATTTCCGCCTTTGGCCTCGCCAACAATCTCGGCATCGGGCGCGATGAGGCGAAAGCCTATATCGATAGCTATTTCAAGAAATTCCCCGGCATCAAGGCCTATATGGACGCCATGAAGGAAGAGGCGAAAGCCAAGGGCTGCGTCTCCACCATCTTTGGCCGCCGCATCCATCTGCCCGGCATCAGGGACAAGAACCCGTCAGTCCGTCAGTTCACGGAACGTCAGGCGATCAACGCGCCCATTCAGGGCGCCGCCGCCGATATCATCCGCCGCGCCATGGTGCGCATGCCCGATGCGCTGGGCGATGCGGGCCTGAAAACCCGCATGCTGCTGCAAGTGCATGATGAACTGGTATTTGAAGCGCCAGAGAGCGAAGCGGATCAGGTGATCAAGCTGGTCACCGAGGTGATGATGGGCGCCGCCGCGCCCGCCCAATCCCTGTCCGTGCCGCTGGAGGTCGAAGCCAAGGCCGCCAGTACCTGGGGCCAGGCGCACTAGCGCAGCGGATCGAGGGCGCCGCCCACGCTGGCGTTCACGCGGAACCAGCCCGGAATGGCGTAGCGGGTCGCGTGGGACAGGCGCACCTCGTGCGGGATGGCTTCTGACAGCATCAGCACCAGACCGCCGCCTTCAGGCTGAAGCTCCGCCACGGGCGGAACGTCATCCAGCTGGCTCATATCCGGTCGTCCGTATGCGTCCATCGGCGCGGTTTCCCACAAAGCGAGCTGACCGCCATCTGCGTCCGACCAGTCGGAGTTGAGATACGCCACCAAAGAAACGACACGGCTGCGCTCGGCGCGCCGCCCGGACAGTTTGCCCGCGCTGGCGCTCGGTAAGGTGAAGGCGTCCATGTGACGGGCGTAGAAGCCGCCGGGCGGATAAACCGCAAAATGCGCCTCGAACTCGAACAGGCCCAGAAACAGGCGTCGGTTCATCGCGACACGCAGGGCGTCCGCCCCGGCCATGAAGCGCTGCTGGGCCGGGCTGGCGCCATCGAGCCAGGCGATGCGGGTCTTGCGAATGGACAGCGCGCGGGTCTCGTTCTGCGCCCGTCCGACCCGGCCCATATGGGTTTCGCCGGCCTGCTCCAATTCTTCGGCTTCAGTTCGCAAGGCCGCGACCAGTTCCGGATCAAGCGCGCCGGGCGCATGGGCCCAGCCACGCGCTTCCAGATCCGCGATCAGGGATGCGGTGAGATTGTCAGAAAAGAACGGCTGCGGGCAGACATCCATGTCCACGAAAGCGTCTCCGGCCAAAGGGTGCGCGCTTTTGAACCCGGCGCACCGTTTTGGCAAGACAAATCGCGACAGCCCGGCCTCAGCCCAGGATCATCTTTCGCAAAGCGTCGACGCTGTCGGCGAAGGCTGGCGCCTTGGCCCGCACCGGCGCGCGCGCCGTCACGCCGCCAAACCCGATAAAGCTGTCCGCCGCGCCCTTTTCGAACGCTTCGTAATCGGTCATGCCGTCGCCGATCATGATCGCCAGCGGCTTGCCGGTCAGGGTCTTGAGAGACGCCACGACCGGCGCTTTGCCTCCGGAGCGGGACAATGGATTCTGACGGTCAAAGCCGGTGACCGCCTCGCCGTCAAAGACAAAGCGATTGGCTCGCATTTCGCCCTTGTCAAAACCCAGATCGATCAAAGCCGGCTCTATAAGGTCCTGAAACCCGCCCGAGACCGCCGCCACGTCATTGCCGCGAGACCGCAACCGCTCGATCAGGTCGGCCATGCCATCGGTCAGCTGACTGCGCAGGATGTCACGCGCGGTCTCGACCGCGTCTCGCGTCAGACCGGCAATGGCCAGGCGCTCCTCCAGCGAGCGCCGGAAGTCGAGCTTTCCCGACATGCCCTGATCGGTCAGCGCCTTCAGGCGCGCGGTCCGCTCAGCCCCATCCGGCGCCTGGGACAAAGCATGCTCGACCGCGAAGTCGAGGCTTTCGACTTTCAACAGTGTGGAATCCACATCGAAGACGATTAGCCGGCTCATCAGGTCCTCATGCTTGCTGGGCCGTGCATGTAGGGCAAGCCCACCCGGCTTGGCTATAGTCTCATGCAACACAATGGTGGATGAACACGGCGCAATCCCATCGCATCGCATCCCCACATGGCCTATGAAGGCCCCATCATGACACAAGAACGCTTTGACATCTTCCTCACCTGCCCGCCCGGCCTTGAGTCCGCCCTCGCCAGCGAGCTGGCGGAAAACGGCTTCGCCAAATGCCGCCCCGGACAGGGCGGCGTCACCATCAAGGGCGGGTGGAGCGATGTCTGGCGCGCCAATCTGCAAACGCGTGGCGCAACGCGGGTTCTGGCGGTCGTGGACCAGTTCAAGACCCAGCACCTCAACCAGCTTGGGCAACACGCCCGGCAGACACCGTGGCAGACACTCTTTCATCCCGGCACGCCGGTGAAGGTGGAGGCGACCTGCCGCAAGTCGCGCATCTATCATGACGGCGCGGCCGCGGAACGCGTCAGCGACGCCATCGCCCGCACGGCGCTGGCCGACATCACCGATGACGCGGACATCACCGTGCGCGTCCGGATTGATCATGATGAGGTTACGCTCAGCCTCGACACGTCCGGGGAGCCGCTGCACAAGCGCGGCTATAAGGAGGCGGTGGCCAAGGCCCCCTTGCGCGAAACCCTCGCCGCTCTGGTGTTGCGCGAGATGGGATATGACGGTCGCGCGCCGCTGCTTGATCCCATGTGCGGGTCGGGCACGTTCGTGATCGAAGCGGCCCAGCTGGCGGCCGGACTGGCGCCCGGGCGCGCCCGCAGTTTCGCGTTCGAGCGCCTGGCCAATTTTGATCGCGACGCCTTTATGGCCCTGCGCAACCGGCCGCCCCATGCCCGCTCGGACATCGCTTGCCTGGGATTTGACCACGATCCGGGCGCGATCCGGATGAGCACGGAGAACGCCGAGCGCGCCGACGTTTCAGACCGCACGCAATTTGCGCAAAGCGCGCTCAAGGATCTCGCCCGCCCGGAGGGCGCGCCGGGCTGGGTGGTGACCAATCCGCCCTATGGCGCACGGATCGGCGACAAGTCCGCCGTGTTCAGCGTCTACAAGACTTTCGGAGAGGTGATGCGCGAGCGCTTCAGCGGTTGGCGGGCGGCGCTGATCACCACCGATGACAAGATGGCGAAGGCGACCGGGCTCGCTTTTGAACAGACCAGCGCGCCTATTGATCATGGCGGTCTGAAAATCCGGCTTTATGTGACGGGACCGCTGAAATAGCGCCTTATTGCGCGGCGTAAACCGACCGCGCCAGTGCGCTGGAGACGATAGGGCGCAAGGCCTGCGCCAGGGCCTCATATCCGCTGGCGGAAGACGGTTTCTGGATCAGGCAGGCCACATTTGAAAACGTATCCAGCTCTGGATGCTGGGATCGGTCCCCGCTGAATACGATGACCGGTATGTCCTTCAGCGTCGGCTGATCAAGCATCCACTCGATCAGGGTCGCGCCCGACCCGTCCGCCAGCTTGAGGTCCACCATCACACAGGCGATGTCCGCCGTCTCCATCAGGCGCGCTTGCGCTTCATGAATGCCGGAGACGCCCAGAAGCTCTCCCCCATAGGGCAGATCTGACAGATGCTGCTGGACGAGAAACGCATCCTGCGGATCATCCTCTACGAGCAGGATACGAGGCGTGAAAGACATGTTCATCACCCCTGATTGCTGACCCGGTACGGGTTAAAGAGGACAATACCCGTATTGCGTGCATGAGATTTTGCCAGAGTCAACATTTGATTAATATATGGAAATCGGATTCACTTGACGGGCTCAACCAAGAGCCTTGCGCGCTGCGCTGTCGAGATTGAACTCGAGCGCAGAGCAAGCTACACACACGACGGTCCGCACCCATAGCTCAGCTGGATAGAGCGCTGCCCTCCGAAGGCAGAGGTCTCAGGTTCGAATCCTGATGGGTGCGCCATTCTTGTTGGAATTCACAGAACGTTGGACACAATCCAATTTAGTTGGATAGCTTTGAAGCTCTCGCCAGCCTGTGAACTGCATATTTTTTACGTGCGCCACATCCTTTGGCCTCGCCAAGTATCTGTCATTCAAACATTTTATGCCCTCCGAAGGCAGAGGTCTCAGGTTCGAATCCTGATGGGTGCGCCATTTATTTCAATGACTTAAGCGCACTGAATTTTTTTGTTAAAATTTCGAGTCACCACCCAGTCACCACGCTTATGGTAAACGCTTGTTTACGTTAGACCTCTGCCCTTTGTGATTCTGGGACAGATTATTGAGCGTACTGCCATCAAGGCTCGAATTGGCGCCCATCAGTCAGCCGCCTGAACGCCGCCATGACTTCGAATCGTGGCGCGTGATTAAGTAAGAGTATCGAACTCCTCGAACCCGCCCGACAAAACGTCTCCTGGAATTCAGGGACTGGGTCGGGCCCAATCTTGTACCAGCTGTTGAGCGTGAGTTAGACGCTCCTCAGCTGAAGAAACTGGTGTTGATCAAGTCGAACAGACTGAGGAGAGCATGGCTTGGGTTCGGTCCAACCAAGATGATCTATCTCATTTGCGCTTGGTGAAGCTGACCGTGTCATCCTCAACGGTGTCTCCACTCCGTTTTCCAAACTAGGCGAAAAATTTTCAAACCCGTATGAATTCCGACGTTCTTATGAGTGCAACTCTTCACATTTATTGATGCAGCGACCGTCCCGTGAACAGATTATGATAATGGCAGTGCTGGTCTGATTGAGCGCAGCTTAGGAATTGTGTGCGATGATCAATGAACTGAGAGTTTGTCCGTGATTAAGGCGCTTGAAATCATGAGCCGTATCATTTTGGTTCCTGTCGTATTTGGTGTGACTGGCTTGGCGCTCATGCCTGAGGGTGTTCAGGTACCCTCAATGATGAGCTCGCACATCATCAATCATATTCTGGCCTTTGCGGTGATCGCGGCACTCTTCAAGCTGAGCCTGCCAAGTCGGCATTGGGGTATGGCTGTGCTAGCGACCAATGGCGTCGGAGTTTTAATCGAAGCCATGCAAGGGGTTTTGACCCAAGACCGCACGCCGAGTGTTTTTGATCTTGCTATGAATCTAGTGGGATCAGGCCTGGGTGTTGTCTGTGCGGTAGGATTCTTGTGGAGTATTAGCGCTCTAAGAGCGCAGAGGGCGGGCTAAGGGCCTCGATAGCCGTGCATCTTACGGGGCAACCTTCGAGCTTCTCCAGGAATCTATAAAACCCAGCCCATGGCATGGCGTTTGCTTCATAAAAGCAGCATGACTTTCGCTTATAACGGGTATCAGACTGAGACCTGAACAAAATAGATGTCAGGACCGTCGAAAAGGCTTTGGGGGCAAGCGATGATGAAGGCGTTTTTTGGCACGGATGGGATCCGTGGACGCACCAATAGTGGCGCAATGACGCCTGAGAGCGTTCTGTTATTGGGGCGGGCGGCCGCAGCATATTTTCTGAGATCAGGCCCTCAAAGAAAGACGGTGGTGATCGGCAAGGATACGCGCCTGTCAGGATATATGATCGAAAACGCGTTGACGGCAGGTTTTACAAGCGCGGGCATGGATGTTGACCTCTTCGGACCGCTTCCTACTCCTGGCGTTGCTAGCCTTACCCGCTCACTGAGGGCGGATCTGGGCGTCATGATCACCGCCTCCCATAATCCCTATGAGGATAACGGCATTAAGCTCTTCGGACCTGATGGTTTCAAACTGAATGACGAAGCAGAGCTAGAAATCGAAGCACTGATGCAAGGGCGCACTAGTATCGCGCACAGCCCGCCATCAAAAATTGGCCGCGCAAAGCGTGTTGATGATGCCGAAGCACGCTATGTAGAAATCGTAAAGGCGACCTTTCCCAGGCAGATGCGTCTTTCAGGATTAAGGGTTGTTGTCGATTGCGCCAATGGCGCCGCCTACAAGGTTGCCCCTAGGGTATTGTGGGAGCTAGGCGCAGACGTTATCCCAATCAACAATCAGCCTAATGGGTTGAATATAAATGAAGATTGTGGCGCTATCGCCCCTGAAGGGCTCGCTGCACAAGTTCTAAAATTCCGGGCTGATCTTGGCATAGCGCTTGATGGTGATGCGGATCGCCTGATCCTGTGTGACGAGCATGGCAAGATTGTCGACGGTGATCAGCTTATGGGACTGCTTGCTCTTGAATGGAAGAAGAGCGGCAAACTGGCTGGCGACCGGATCGTCACAACGGTCATGAGTAATATGGGCTTGGAAACTGAGCTCGCCAAACATGGCATCAGCCTTGAACGGACAAAAGTGGGCGACCGCCATGTGGTCGAGGCCATGCGTAAAGGGGCGTCTAATCTTGGAGGTGAGCAATCGGGACACATCGTTCTTACCGATTACGCTACGACTGGTGACGCCTTGATCGCCGCCCTTCAAGTGCTGTCGCTTCTGGTTGAGGCCAACAAACCCGCCAGTGAGTTATTGAACGTTTACAAGCCAGCCCCTCAGCTGCTGAAGAATGTGCGTTTTGAGCTTGGCGCAAAGCCTCTTGAAACTGAAGCTGTGAAGACTGCGATCGCAAATGCTGAGGCCATGCTCAAAGCTAAAGGGCGGGTCCTGGTTAGAGCGTCTGGCACAGAGCCTGTGATCAGGGTTATGGCCGAAGGGCCTGCGACAAAGATTAAAACTGCGGTTCAGCAAATTTGCGAAGCCATCGAGGGCCGCGTGCAAGCTGCTGCAGAATAAGGATCCAGGTGCGCACGAAAAGCGTGTTTTTGATCGGTGCTATTCTGCTGTGACTAGCAAGCTTAAAAGGCCTCAACTTAGTTCAGCGGCATTTAGGCCCAAGGTCGCCGTCAGAATGAGTCTTGTCGGCTTCACTATGAACACTGGTCTGGATATCGGAGCAGGGGTGTGTCGGTGTGACGGGCAAGCGGGGGTATTGCGCATGAGGGGCCAATAAAGGACGTCGCCCGGGCGGTTATGGGCATAGGGTTTCAAGTGTTAAGATATTTGAGCTCAGAGTTTAAGCGTGATGCGCGAATGCAACACAAACCGCCTTTTAAGCGTAGAGTGCGGCGATGCAGCAAAAGTTTCACAACTCATAGTGTTACCTGACAGTTAAACATGCTATTAAAGCGCTACGAACTGAGGGGATGCCATGACACATCCAATGAACTTGTATGGTCCTGAAAAGGCCATCTCAAACAATTGTGTGGGCGGGATGAATCCCCCTACCAGGTTGGGTCATCCGGTCAAGCGTCTGATCGATGTTGCGTTTGCATCTTTCGGATTAGTGTTCCTGTCGCCCCTTTTAATTGTCTTCTGGATGCTTGTGCGCTTAACGAGCCCTGGGTCCGGACTTTTCTGGTCCGAGCGTGTGGGGCTGGGCGGACGTATGTTCCGGATGCCCAAATTTAGAACCATGCGGGTGGGGGTGCCTGTTCAACGCTTGGAAGAGCTCGACAAACCTGAGCGTTTCTACACCCCCATAGGCCGGTTTCTACGTAAAAGCAGCATCGATGAATTGCCTCAACTTTGGTCTGTGCTGAAGGGTGATATGAGCCTTGTTGGGCCGCGTCCTGTTCTGCCGAGCGACCGAACGGCGATCGAGCGCCAAATCTTGGGCTGCCCCCTGAAAGTTCGCCCCGGGATCACCGGGCTGGCGCAAGTACGCGGTCGCAATCACGTCACCCCGCGTCAAAAGGCGCGCTATGACGCGCTCTATGCGCGCAAGCACACGGTTTGGGTAGATATTGCGATCAAGTGGAGAACCATTGAGGTCATTGTGCGGTCCAAAGACATTATTTGATTGGTGATCGTCTCAAAACGCCCGCCGCTGCCAAACTGGTTATCCCGATTTCCTAAGTTCTGAGAATAGTAGCTACATGACAGCGCGTCTGCACCTATAGAATTACGGTGAGCCATCCAAGTCATTGGCTTTTCACTTTAGAACTTAGAAATTTTGTATGCTAATCATCTAAAGATGAATACTTCTTCATGAGACAAGTCCTTCAAAGCCTTCGCACTGATAAAATAGAGCCTTTTGAGGCGACTGAACCCACTGTCCGGTCACTTCATGGGCCTGTAAGGCCAAACCTTATAAATTCCCGTTCCCTAAATTCTCATTCGAAAGCGAGTACGAAAGCCCGGGGAGCCATGAAGACCAAGGTCCGCCTCTTAGTTAGCAAATTTGGCACCGAGACTCTCATCCAGGTCATGGCCAAGGACTACCGAAAGCTCATCACCCAGGCCGTCAACACCGTTGTCGTGGCGTTCAGTGCCTCGTCCTCGATCAAAAAATCATTCGCTCCCAGTCTCGTGCCGAAGTTGGGGCCGCTCAAGTTGGCTTTTGAGGTTGATGCAACTGCGGAAGAAACCGGGAGGGCGGGGGTATGTGCGGCATAGTAGCCACAAGTGGGAATCCATCGGCCGATCGCTTTTTGATCGAGGGATTATACAGGCTCGAATACAGAGGTTACGACTCTGCCGGCATCGCCCTAATCAATGCAGACGGAACTGTGCGCCGAACTCGCGCCTGCGGAAAGGTTTCTGCGCTTGAGGAGGCGCTGGATACGCAGGGACGTTTCGCCTCGGGCGTCGGCATTGCTCATACTAGGTGGGCCACGCACGGGCCAGCCAGCGAAAAGAATGCGCACCCTCACACTGCAGGGCGCGTCACTGTTGTTCATAACGGCATAATCGAAAATGATAGGGAGTTGCGCCACACACTTTCCAACGAGGGGGCGGACTTTGCCTCGGACACCGATAGTGAGGTGATCGCCCACCTTCTTGATCGGCACATCACCGCTGGCTACTCACCAGAAGACGCCCTGAATGAGACGCTTGAGCAGCTCAGAGGCGCCTTTGCCTTCGCAGCGATCATCGAGGGCGAACCTGATCTGATTATCGCGGCGCGCAAAGGCGCGCCCCTCCTCGTGGCGACCGGTGATGCCGGCGTCTACCTCGCGTCAGATCCCCTGGCCGTCATCGGGTACGCGGCCAGCGCCTCCTATCTGGTAGATGGCGACCGTGTTATCGTACGCGGCAGGATAGTTACGGTCCGAAGCGCGGAAGGGGTAACCGTTGACAGGGACCCAGCCCCCCTGCCCGCGAGCGCCTCCCAGGTGGAAAAATCCGGTCACGCACATTTTATGGCCAAGGAAATTCACGAGCAGCCGGTGAGCCTAGCGCGCACGCTCACCGCTTATCTCCACGCATCTGCGCGCACAGTGCGCACTGATATTTGTTTTGAGGTTGGCAGCGCAGGTCGCCTCGCCATCGTGGCATGCGGCACGGCGGGCTATGCCGGCGCGGTGGCACGCTACGGGTTCGAGAGCCTCGCCGACCTTCCCTCCGATGTGGATACCGCATCAGAGTTTCGCTATCGTTCGCCAGCGCTAACCGCCTCCACAGCCGCGTTGTTTATCTCCCAGTCGGGCGAAACGGCCGACACGCTTGAGGCGCTGCGTCTCGTGCGTGCGCGTGAGCTTCCAACCATGGCTCTTATCAACGCCCCCCACTCGACAATGGCCCGCGAGGCGGATTTAGTGCTGCCGACCCATGCAGGCCCGGAAATCGGTGTCGCCTCCACCAAGGCCTTCACCAGCCAGGTGGCGGCCCTCTTCTGCCTTCAGATCTTGGCGGCGCGCCAGCGCGGAACTCTTACAGAGGAAGCCGAGGCCGAGGCGGTGGATGATCTGATGAGCGCGCCGGCGACGGTGAGCGCTGTCTGCGAGCGCGAAGCTGAAATCGCGGCCATGGCGCCGCTCTTGAGCGCTGCGCCGCTGGTGGTGTTTTTGGGGCGCAGGGAAGGCTACCCGCTAGCCCTTGAAGGTGCCCTCAAGCTGAAGGAAATCAGCTATATCCACGCTGAAGGATTCCCCGCGGGCGAACTGAAGCATGGCCCGCTCGCCCTTATCGAGCCCGGGGTCATGTGTGTCATCTTGATCCCCAGCGATGATCTGTTCGATAAGACGCGCGCCTCCATCGAGCAGGTGCGCGCACGCGGCTCCGGCGTGATCGCCATTACAGATCAGCAAGGCGCGCAATCGCTTAAAGACCAATGCGAGGCCGTCTTCACCCTTCCGTCCGCCACGCCGCGCGCGCTGTTGCTGGCGCAGGCCTGCGTTTTGCAATTACTTGCCTACCACGTGGCGCGCCTGCGCGGTGCGGACATCGACCAACCCCGCAATCTCGCCAAGTCCGTGACGGTGGAGTAACCCGAGGGTATGCGATGCCTCAAGAATCAACGGTGCCAACTTGTTCAACTGTTATATTTTTATGCAGCCTGACCGTACTCGCCCGGATCCATTCAGGCCCCATCAAACACAGACATGTACGTGAAGAAGTCTCAACCGTCCTTATACGGATAAAAATTGATGAAACTGATTGAGAAAATTGACACCAAAGCGGCCGTCATCGGCATCATCGGCTTGGGCTATGTTGGGCAACCTCTAGCTCTGCGATTTGCCGAGATGGGGTTCAGCGTTCTGGGCTTTGATATCGACGAGCATAAGGTTCGTGAGATTAACGCGGGTCGCTCTGGTATCGAGCACATCGGCGACGCCCGCATTGCGCGGGCGGTGGAGCAGGGATTTGAAGCAACTGCTGACTGGACCCGCGTGGGAGAGGCCGACGCGCTGATCATTTGTGTACCGACGCCGCTGAACAAATATCGCGAGCCAGATCTGAGCTTTATCGTCAGCACACTGGATGCCGTCTCGCCACACCTGCGCGACGGGCAAGTCATTTCACTGGAAAGCACCACCTACCCAGGCACGACTGAGGAAGAAATCGTGACGCGAGTCGAGGCGCGTGGCCTCACGGTCGGTCGTGACGTATTCGTCGTCTATTCTCCAGAGCGCGAAGATCCCGGTAATGCTCACTTCACTACGCAAACCATTCCAAAAGTCGTTGGCGGGCACACCCCCGCCTGTCTGGACGTCGGCCAGGCGCTTTATGGAGGCGTGATTGAGCAAGTGGTCCCGGTCAGCTCAACCCGGGCCGCCGAAATGACCAAATTGCTCGAGAACATCCACCGCTCGGTCAATATCGGCCTTGTCAACGAGATGAAGATCGTCGCTGACAAGATGGGAATCGATCTTTTCGAGGTCATCGATGCTGCGGCGACCAAGCCGTTCGGATTCACGGCATACTATCCGGGCCCGGGGCTGGGCGGACACTGCATACCGATCGACCCGTTCTATCTAACTTGGAAGGCGCGGCAGTACGGCTTGCACACACGGTTTATCGAGCTCTCAGGCGAGATCAATCGTGCAATGCCCGAATATGTTTTCGGCAAACTCGTCCATGCATTAAATGAACGCAAGAAGGCGCTGAATGGCAGCCGCATTCTCGTGCTTGGGATCGCATACAAGAAGAACGTCGACGACATGCGCGAAAGCCCTTCGGTCGCGATCATGGAACTGATCCGTAGCGCCGGAGCCGAACTTGCATACTGCGACCCGCACGTTCCCGTTTTCCCCAAGATGCGCGAGCACAAATTTGATCTTTCAAGCTTGGCGTTATCGCCGGAAATGCTCGCCGAGTTTGATGCGGTTGTGCTTACGACCGATCATGCAAAATTCGACTATGAAATGATCCGCACCCATGCGCCGCTCATCATCGACAGTCGCGGGGTTTATCGCGACGCTGCCGAAAACATCGTGAAGGCTTGAGACATGAAACGCTTTGCCTTGATCGGCGCCGCTGGTTACATCGCGCCACGTCACATGGGTGCGATCCGTGACACCGGCAACACTCTCGTCGCCGCTTACGACCCCAATGACTCTGTGGGCATTATCGATAGCTTTTTCCCCGACGCGGACTTCTTTACCGAATTCGAGCGTTTCGATCGCCACATCGACAAACTCCGACGCGCGGGCGGCAGTGTTGATCACGTCTCGATCTGCTCACCCAACTATCTTCATGACAGCCACATGCGCTTTGCCTTGCGCTCGGGGGCTGACGCCATATGCGAAAAACCGCTGGTGCTCGAACCCAGGAATATCGACGAACTACAGGAGATCGAGGCTGACACCGGGCAACGTGTGAACACCATTCTGCAATTGCGCGTGCACCCGGCGATTATCGCTCTGCGCGACAAGGTCGCCTCTGAAGCCCACAGCTCAAAGCACGAGGTGGACCTCACTTACATCACGTCGCGGGGGCAGTGGTATTTGCAAAGCTGGAAGGGTGACGAGAAAAAATCGGGCGGTATCGCCACGAATATCGGCGTACATTTTTTCGATATGCTGCATTTCATCTTCGGTCGGCTGCAGGATAACCGTGTGCACCTGCGAGAGGATACCCGCGCTGCTGGCTATTTGGAGTATGAACATGCTCGGGTGCGTTGGTTCCTGTCGCTCAATCTCGGCGACGTGCCTGATGGTCCGCGCAGCAATGGCCAGCGCACCTACCGCTCGATCACTGTAGATGGTGAGGAGATCGAGTTCTCAGGCGGATTCACTGATCTGCACACCCGCTCCTATGAGGAAATTCTAGCCGGTCGCGGTTTCGGCCTGGAGGAAAACCGCGTGGCTATTGAGACGGTGTCCCATCTTCGCACAGCGCCTATCAACCGAACCGGTGAGGTTCATCCGTTTGTGGGGAACACGTCCTGATGTTCACAGGCAGCACCCTTCCTATGAGTCATTTTGCCAACTCGATTGATCTAAAAATTATTCGCGATTGCGAATTCGCTTTTGTAGGGAAAATACCCACGAGACTCAATGCTCGTATCGTACCGTGTCAAAAACAAGAACACATTCAGAAAGCTATTGCTACTGATGGTATCGTTGGGATCATAACAACGCCAGATCTAGCCGATTCTGTTCCGGAAAGATTTGGACTTGGGACCACAGAAAACCCTCTATATTCTTTACTTCAAATACAGGATCAAATCTCAGCTATTCCCAATTTTCAGTGGGCGAGCTTTGATACTATTATACATCAATCTGTATTTATTTATCCAGGTGCATATATAGCCGAAAAAGATGTTAAAATCGGTGAGGGCTGCGTCATTCACCCGAACGCTGTAATTTTACCACGATCAATAATTGGCGCTTTTTGTAGCATAGGTCCTGGTGCTGTTGTCGCTGGTGATGCGTTCGAGGTGAACATGACAATGTCACCACGTAAAATAATTAGTCAATCAGGCGGTGTTTCTTTATCAGACCATGTAGATATACAATCAAAAACCACCATAATTCGTTCAACGTTTGGGGGTTTTACGGAAATCAACTCAGATACAAAGATTGATTGCCAGGTGCATGTGGCGCACGATTGCAAGATTGGCAGCAGGGTGAGAATTGCTGCCTGCGCAGCGCTGTCTGGCCGAGTCGAGATCGGCGACGATAGTTTTATCGGCCCAAACACCGCTATTAGTAACGGCGTAAAAGTAGGCTCCAGCTCCCAAGTGACTATTGGCGCTGTGGTCACAAAGGATGTGCCTAACAACTGCACAGTTTCCGGAAACTTTGCTGTAGATCATGAAAAATGGCTCGCCTTTGTGAGGTCTGTGCGATGATCCCCTTTGTTGATCTCGACGCTCAGCAAAACCGTCTTCGGACCGAGATTGAGGCGGGCATCGCGCGGGTTTTGGCGCATGGGCAGTACATCCTCGGGCCCGAGGTTGCGGAGCTGGAGGACAAACTGGCCGCCTACACCGGCGCCGCGCACTGCATCACCTGCGCCAATGGGACCGACGCGCTTCAGATTGCTTTGATGGCGTTGGGTGTCGGTCCGGGCGACGAGGTTATCACACCTGGCTTCAGCTACATCGCAACGGCCGAAGCCGCGGTTCTGTTGGGCGCACGACCTGTCTATATCGATATCGACCCTGCGACCTATAACCTGGACCCTGCAAGACTTGAAGCGGCGGTCACCGCGCGTACCCGCGCGATCATTCCGGTGTCTCTTTATGGTCAGCCTGCAGATTTTGATGAGATCAACGCGATCGCCGCTCGCCATGGGATCCCCGTAATTGAGGACGGCGCACAAAGCTTTGGCGCTACGTACAAAGGCCGCAAGTCATGCAGCTTGACGACAATTGGCTGCACCAGCTTTTTCCCCTCCAAACCATTGGGTTGCTACGGAGACGGCGGCGCGATTTTCACATCAGACCCTGAGTTGGCCACAGTCATCCGCCAGATCGCGCGCCACGGGCAGGACCGGCGGTATCACCACATACGTGTTGGGGTAAACTCACGACTTGATACGCTTCAGGCGGCCATTCTTCTGCCCAAGCTTACCATTCTGGACGACGAGATCGCAGCGCGCCAAAATCTGGCTGAGGCCTATAATGTCGCACTGGCTGCGCTTGGTATTCCTACGCCGCATTTAGCACACGAGCGCCAGAGCGCCTGGGCGCAATACACCATTCGCTTGCAGAACCGCGTAGCAGTACAAGCGGCCTTAGCAGATTTTGGAATTCCCACCTCGGTTCATTACCCGCTGCCACTCAACCGCCAGCCGGCTGTCGAGGATGTTACCGCTCACCTTCCTGAGGGAGATTGCGCAGCAAACGAGGTAATGAGCTTGCCTATGCATCCATACATGAGCGCTGCAACTGCGGAGCAAGTGATTGATGCATTGTCGCAGGCGGTGGGAAGCTAATGAGACAGGCGCTGGCCCGATGGCTCCGCGCCGGGTCGTTCGCTCGGCACGTTGGAGTGCTGACCAGCGGAACGGTCTTCGCGCAAGGCTTGGCGGTTCTGGCGCTGCCATTGCTGACCCGGCTTTATTCTCCGGAGGATTTCTCACTGCTTGCCGTCTATGTGGCGATCATTGGGATCATGACGGTCGTCTCCTGCCTGCGATACAATATCGCCATCCCGCTCCCCGAAGACGACGCTGACGGACTGGCTCTGCTGACAATAGCGCTGATTGCAGCTCTTGTGGTCTCGGCCTTGCTTGCGCTGCCGACGCTGCTGGTCCCGAGCCTGACCGCAGCACTGCTGGGTCATCCGATGCTGGCGCCTTATTTGTGGATGGTCCCAGTGGGAGTCCTCCTAGCGTCAACGTACAACGCACTCCAATATTGGTCTTCGAGAAAAAAGCGGTTCGGCTTAATTACACGCACTCGTATAGCGCGCGCGGTTGGCGGAGTAGGCACGCAAGTGGCCATCGGTGCGGCAGCTGCGTCACCCTTCGGGCTAGTATTTGGTCATATGCTTTATGGCGGGCTAGGCGTAGTGGGGCTTCTACGCGATTTGCTGCGGCAGGACCGCCAAGTGCTGCACGAATTGACTGCTGCGCGGATCGTTGAGCAGTCTCGCACCTATCGTCGGTTCCCAATATGGTCGGTGCCCGAGGCTTTATTCAACACCGCCGGAGTGCAGCTTCCAGTTATTCTGATTGCCGCCCTTGCTGCTGGTCCTGAGGCTGGATTCCTAATGCTGGCGATGCGTGTGATGGGGCTGCCGATGGGGCTGATCGGTTCGTCGGTGGCGCAGGTGTTTATCGCCGAAGCCCCGGCAAAACATCGTGATGGAAAGCTTTCGATCTTTACTCGTCAGATGATGTGGGCGCTGTTTCGGGCTGGAGCGCCCCCGTTGGTCCTGGTGGGCCTAGTGTCTCCATTCCTATTTCCGATAGTTTTCGGCGCAGAGTGGGCTCGAGCTGGCTGGCTTGTCGCGTGGATGACTCCTTGGTTCGTGCTGCAATTTGTGGCCTCGCCCGTCTCTTCTGCGCTACACGTTACTGGACATGTGGCTGTTGCGATGGTGCTCCAAGCGTTCGGTTTGTTTGTACGCGTTGGGCCTGTGATCATAGCGGCTTGTACAGCATCTGACGTGGTTTCCGAAACGTACGCAGTTACTGGTGCTTTGTTTTATGCGCTTTATCTGGCGATAATTTTGGTACTAATTAAATGAACACAATGAGAAAATCTGACCTGGTAGATTTTAAGATCGCCGACTCGGAACTGAAAAGCTCCAGGTTCGTAACATTGTTGTCTGGAATTTTCTTTTTCACAGCCCTATCGATAATTTACTTCTTAGAAATATCGTCGCATTTTTTGTATATGGGATTTGCACGAGATTTTTCAGGAGAAAGACTTATATTATCAGTATCTATTTTGTTTTTGTTTCCATTCATTATAAAGGAATCAAACGATGTCGTTACATTTTTCCATAAGTTTATATACTTTCTATACATATGCCCAGCATTGGTATATTTCTATATAGGAAATCCAAAGTTTGATTTTATCGTTTACGTCATGGCTGGCATTTTTTGTTGTATATTTTTTAGCAGGGTACAACTTCAAATACTAAATATAGCCTCTTTAAGTAAAAAGCAGATATTGGTAATTATGCTACTCATGGCGTTTACTGCAATATTTACGATCATCGCCTTCGGTGGGTGGAAGTCGTTTAATTTGAATCCCATGAGAGTGTACGATTTTCGATTTGAAGCCGCCGCTGGGGTGCCAACTATATTTTCATATATCAACTCTCCAGTATCCAAAGTCGTGCTCCCAATCGGAGTTATGCTGAGTTTGCACTATAGAAGCCGCTGGAGTGTTGTACTCTTTATAGGCCTTACAATACTCATGTACGGGCTTACAAGTCACAAGTCCGTGTTAGTTGCTCCATTTTTAATATTGTTTATACATACGGTTCTTACGCGTTACGGATTGAGTATTTGTATAAATATTTTGTTTTTTTTGATCGGATTCATCGGTATAATAGAATTCTGTTTTTATTACGTGCTAGATATAGAAGATGCTGGTGTATTTACAACGTTCGTTATTAGACGTGTGTTTTTCGTTCCCCCTCTAATCGACAGCTATTACATAGAATTTTTCTCTAATAACCCTTTCACGCATTGGAGTGACTCAAGAATATCGATGGGGCTTGTTACCTCGCCCTACGATGCGACTGCACCTTTTCTTATTGGTGAAAACTTCTTTGGCAGGGCGTCAATGTCGGCCAACACCGGCTTTATTGGCAGCGGTTTTGCAAATTTTGGACTCGCAGGCGTATTAATATACGGCACTTTAATTGGACTAACACTGTCGTTGCTTAATTCGCATGGTCGGCAGGTCGGTCATTTCGTTGTGATAAGTGCCTCGATCACTGTAATGGTTACTGCATTCACAAGTGCAGATTTTATAACTGTATTCCTGACGCATGGGCTACTATTTCTTCTGATATTACTTTCATTAATGCCTCACAAAGTTGGTGAAAAATGACGACCATAATCCATTTCACTACCGTCCACCCCCGCACCGACGTCCGGATTCGGGTTAAGGAAGTAGCGACGCTGGCGCGCGTCTGGTCAGGCAACGTGGCGCTTTATGTTCAGGACGGAAAGGGCGACGACACCGAGGCAAGCGACGGCGTCATCGTACACGACACTGGCGCACCCGAGAGCGGGCGGCTGCGGCGCATGACGCGGGGTGCGTTCCGCATGTATAACGCCGTCCGCCGCGCCCGCCCCCGCATCGCCCATTTCCACGATCCCGAACTCCTGCCCTGGGCAATGCTGCTGCAGTTGCAGGGGATCCGGGTGATCTATGACGTGCATGAAGACCTGCCCCGGCAGTTGCGCCACAAGGCATATCTCGCCAAGCCTGTTGCCCATGTTCTTGGCTGGTTCGCCGAACGTCTGGAAAGGGTGGCGGCCCGGGTTCTCACCCGCCTGATCGTGGTCGTCCCCGCCATGCAGGTTAGGTTTAGCCAGGATAGCGTGATTCTGCTGGCCAACTTTCCTTCCCTTGGCGAGTTTCCCAAGATCTGCGTGAGCGCACGCGAGCGTGTGCCGGGTCGCTTCGTCTATATTGGAGGGATCGTCGGTGTCCGGGGCATCAGCGAGATGATGGAGGCCATAGAGCTGGTTGGGGACGATCGTGCCCGCCTTCATCTGCTCGGGGCGTTCAATGATGAACGGCTAGAAGCGCAGATGCGCGCGCGGGACGGTTGGCAACGTGTGAACTTCCTCGGCTGGAGCAGCCGGCAAACGGTGGTCGAGGAACTTTCGCAGGCGTCCGCCGGGCTGGTGTTGCTTCACCCGACGCCGCAATACGTAATATCCTATCCGATCAAGCTCTTCGAATATATGGCGGCTGGTCTGCCGGTGATCGCCTCGGATTTCCCGCTCTGGCGCGAGATCGTCGAGGGCGCGGGCTGCGGGCTTCTGGTAGACCCGCAGGACCCGCAGGCCATCGCCGGGGCGATGCAGTGGGTCATCGACAATCCAGAGGAGGCCGCCGCAATGGGCCGGAGGGGCCGCGCGGCCGTGGAAGATCGCTACAACTGGGAAGCAGAGAGCGAAAAGCTACTGAACCTATATCGTAGTCTAATGGCCGATATCTTAGCCATTGACCAAACCAACCCCTAAACGCAAACCGCATTCAAAGCTAGAAAGCAACTTGTTCGTGGAAATGGCGGCCTATCAATGGATCCAAGAAATGCGCGGCCTAGGCGGCGCAAGTCAATACGGTGAAACTAGATATGCATGCACCGTTAATACAAAAGTATACATTGGAGATTGAACTTTGGCAACTTTATGGATTATATATCCGGAGAGTTCGACTCCTCAGACTGGTATGGGGGGACGCCACCACTATCTCGCGCGCGAATTGGCGCAACTAGGACATGATGTAACTGTAATCGCGGCACGGTCGCACCATTTATTACGCCATGATGTCGATCCAGCCAGCCTGCCCGCTGAGGAGATGGTTGATGGCTACCGTTTCATCCGTATTGATGTGCCCCGGTACGCGCACGCTCATGACAAGCGACGCGTCCTCGCTTGGATTGCGTTCTCGGCCAAGCTGCCAGGCCTGAGGCGGACACTGGCGGCCTTGCCGGACTCGATTTTGTACTCGTCACCGCATCCGGTGGGCTATCCGGGAGCAGAGCGCCTCGCGCGGACCTGTGGGGCGCGGCTAGTGTTCGAGGTGCGCGATATTTGGCCGCTCACGCTGATCGAGATCGGCGGCTACAGCAAGCGCCATCCGTTCATCCGTGTTCTACAATGGATCGAGGATCGCGCCTATTCACGCGCTGATCGGGTGGTGTCCAATCTCGAAGGCGCGGTGGAGCATATGGCCGCGCGGGGCATGGATCGTGGCAAGTTCACCTGGGTGTCAAACGGGATCTCGCTTGACGAGGTAACTGCCCCTGCGCCCCTGACGCCGGAGGTCGCTGAACAGATACCCGCCGACGGGCTGCGCATCGTCTACACCGGAACGCTTGGGGCCGCGAATGCCCTCAATACGTTGATCGAGACGGCGGCGCTGCTGCGCGATCTACCGGACGTGCACATCCTGCTGGTTGGGCAGGGCCGCGCCCGCGCCGACCTGGAGGCGCGACGCGACGCGCTCGGTCTGACAAACGTGCGGTTCCTAGGGCCCGTCCCAAAGCCGCAGGTGCAAGCGGTGCTGGCGGCGTGTGATGTCTGCTATATTGGGTGGCTCAAGTCCCCATTATATCGTTGGGGGATTGCGGCAAACAAGGTCCCCGATTACCTGTTTTCGGGCAAGCCAATTATACACGGGTTCAGCGGCGGCAACGATCCGGTCGAGAAGTTCGGCGCCGGTCTCACTGTCCCCGCCGAAGATCCCCAGGCACTCGCCGGCGCCATCCGCCACATGTATGCTATGCCCGAGGAAGAGCGCCGCCGCATGGGCGAAAACGGTCGCCGAGCGGCGATTGAACATTATGACTACGCCAAACTCGCCCAGAGGCTGGAACGGGTTCTAGTCGACTGAACAAGCCGGCCCGTTTCTGCCGCTCATCCCCGGCCTGCGGTTTGACGAGGTGGTAGCCGGGGACGAAGTGCATTCGCTCAACATGCGAAGATGTTGCAAGCGCGGCACGAGCCTCACCAATTTCCCGCTTTCAGGCAGTATTTTTTGTATTTTCTGCCGGACCCGCAGGGGCACGGATCATTGCACCTATTTTTTAATGCCGATTGACAGTCTAACAATCCGCCCGGGTCGGGCGGCCGGGTCATGAGGGAGACGTAATTGATCGTATCGATCGTCGGGGCACGGCCCAATTTCATCAAGCTTGCGCCGGTCGCGAGAGAGGCGCAGCGACGAGACCTCGAACACGCCATCATCAACACAAACCAGCACGCAGATGCCGATATGAACCACGCCTTCTTTGAGGCGCTCGGGTTGCCGGAGCCTGCTTACAGCTGCGCTGTTAATGGCGGCGCCATGCCCGATCGGTTTGCTCACATGCTGCGCGAGATTACTAAGGGGCTTCAAACGCTGAAGCCGGACTGGGTGCTGGTGTATGGCGATGTGCTTACGACGGCCGCCGGCGCCCTCGCCGCCCGCTTCTACGGTGCGAAGCTGTCCCATTACGGGTCGGGTGTTCGCTCTGGAGACATGGACATGCCGGAGGAGGCGAACCGCCGCATTGTCGACGCGATCACTGACCTTCACCTGGCGAACCACGAAAGCGGGGTCGCGAATCTGAAACGCGAAGGCGTTGATGCTGGAAAGATGGTTGAGGTCGGCAATCTCCTGGTCGACGCCCTGAAGACATTCGAGCCCTCATTCACAGACGTGGCGAAACCGTCAGCACCTTATGCGCTGGTGACCTTACACCGCCCGGAAACAGTCGATGATTCAACACGGCTTAGATCCGTGATCGGAGCGATCATCAATGCCTGTGGCGGATTAGATATTGTATTTCCTGTCCATCCGCGAACGCGCGCACAGCTGGATGTAGCTAAAATTGACATTCAATCTTTGCCGTCAGCCAGTGGGCTGCACGTCTCTGGTCCAAAGTCATATTTCAATCTGATGGGTCTATTGCGCGGGGCATCACTGGTCATCACCGATAGCGCCGGTTTGCGCGAGGAGGCATACGTGATGAAACGGCCCTGCGTCACCATTCGCGAAGGCACTGAGTGGCCAACGACGCTCGAATTTCATCAAAACCTCGTCTCGGGTTACGATCCGGGGCGCATCCACGATATCATTTCAAAGCTCAGATTTTCAGAGTTTCCTGAAGATCCGCTCCCGCCGACTTGGGACGGTTTTGCGGCCCACCGCATTCTGGACGCCATAGCCGAAGCTTCAGCCAAATCATTTTGAGAGGCAGAATGAATTCGACCACCATTTGACGATCTCTATGAGGCCGCTGCCTTACTCACCTTTTCGGCGCTAGTGCGGCCTGCAATCGCGGCGCTAATCTCATCCACAACGCTTCGCATGAGCTTTTGATCACCTTCAGCCATCACGCGGATGAGGGGCTCCGTGCCGGACGCTCGCAGAAAGCGCCGGGGTGACATGGAAGACTATCCAGCGGTTCGAGGCCTATGAAGGCGTGCCTCCCTCTCGCTCAGGTACTTTGGAGAAGGTTCAAAATAACCTAGAGCGTTTTCGTTCTATTCCGGCTCATATCCGCAGGCTGTGGAGTAGTTGGCGCATTCGGCAGGGCTTATGGCGTCGAGCGCTGCGGCGATGGCGTCGTGGAGGTCGGGAACGGTGCGCGCGGCGGCTTTTCGCAGCAGGGCCTTGAGCCTGGAGAAGGCGTTCTCGATCCGATTGAAGTCCGGGCTATAGGGCGACAGGTAGGCGATTTTGGCTCCAGCCGCTTGCACGGCTTCGCGCACCCCGGCGACCTTGTGGCCGGGCAGGTTGTCCATGACGACTACGCCGGGCTGAAGCTCCCTGACGAGCATGCCTTCGGCCTCGTTGCGGGGCGCCAGGCCCTCAAGCGCGGCGAGCGCCTGATTGATGAGCGCCTCGTGTTGCTCAACCGGCTTCGAGGCGGGCATCCACAGCGTGTCGGTGATGCGCTTAATCAGCTGCAGCTGAAAATCCTGCTCGGCGGAGCCAGCGAAGTCGAGCCCGTCTTCGCTTGTGGCCGCGATTGTCAAGACGCCGCTATTGGAAAGCTGTGTGGGGCCCAATGTGGATTTTGGCTTCGACGCCATGGGACTCTCCTGTGCCGCCGATATCGTACACGAAATGTTCCCCAGGCTGAATAGCCTACATTTTGCTGTGAATAGGGTTGAACCTCATCTTTCGCGTCAACCCTCCCCCTCCCCGACCGGTGGCCCACGCCCGACAAATGGCGTTGTAAAGCGTACAGTCTCTAGCGTGTCGACGGTGTATTCCATAGCCTATGCCACTAAAAGCAAGGACGCCATCCAATACCGGCGTTCTGGGCGGGAAGTGTCTGCTGATCTCGTAGTTTGCAAGACTCTCTGAAATAGACGGACCGCGCGTTCTTATCGGTAGCCGCGCTTGAAAACCCAGCATAAGCGTGTAGACACTTAATCGGGGTTCATGTGCAGGTCGAACTGCATCACGGACATGAGGGACCAGACCGTCATGATGTTGTTGCGCGCGTTTATCATCTTGTCGTCGTTGGTCGCGATTGCGGCCTGCGCCACCACGTCAACACCCAGCCGCGGCCCAGAGCCTGGTCCTGTTCTAGCAGCGGGAACCGAGCCAAGCCTGCCCCCCGCCTACACGCTAGGATCCGGGGATCAATTGCGCATCATCGTCTTCGGTGAAGAGAACCTCTCAGGCGAGTTTTTCATCGATGGGGCCGGCATGGTGTCGCTGCCGCTGGTCGGAGAAGTGCCCGCCGCCGGCAAAACGGTCGCCGCCTTCCGCGCGGAACTCGAAAGCCGCCTGTCTGACGGCTATCTCAACGACCCCAGGGTTAGCGCGGAAGTGCTCAACTATCGCCCCTTCTATATTCTCGGCGAAGTCGAGGAGTCCGGTGAATATCCCTATACGGACGGTTTGACCGTCATGAACGCTGTCGCACGCGCCGGCGGCTTCACATATCGCGCCAATACACGCGTCGTGTTCTTAAAGCGCGCCGAGACCAATGCTGAAGTTGAGCTGCCTCTAACCGCCACTTTGCGCGTTATGCCCGGCGATACGATCCGGATCGCAGAGCGCTTCTTCTAAGGGTTCAAGGCAGGCGCGAGAATGCCCAGCTCTCTCTGGACGGCCGGCCCAATCCTTCTGATTATTGGCCTTGCCGCCCTGGCGCAGGGCGCCGACCAGCCGTCTTCCGCACTGCTGTTTTCAGCCCTGCTGTCAGCCGGGTGCGCCTTGATCCTCGTATCGCCCGGAGCGCGCATTAGCGTCCTGGGCGCCGTCTGGATTGTCGGCGGCGTCGGCCTTTTCCTGATAGGAGCACTGAAAGGATGGGCGTCTACCGGTGCGGGAGAATATGCATCGCTCCTTGCGGGGGGCGGTGTATTTCTGGCGGCGCGAAACGCGGCACTAAAGCGAGAAGCCGCGCAAGCGATCGTTCTCATACTTACTGGAATGGGCGCATTAATAGGCTTCGCCGCTTTCATCGACTTTTTCATCGCCCCCCGAACCCTGTTTGGATTTGAACTACCTACCAATATTAGAAGATTATCAACGCCTTTCTTGTCAGCGAATACCGCAGCCACTTTCTATGGTATATTCGCACTTCTGGCGCTGGCTTTTATAACGGCGTCGCTCAAGCGCGGCGGACGCTTTGACAGCAAGGTGCAACGCCTAGCCCTGCCCGTTGGCTCACTGCTCACCTGTGCCACATGCCTGTTTTTGTCAGGATCTCGGGCCGGGATCAGCCTTTTCATGATTACGGCTCTTAGCTTTTTAGCGTGGGACCGCGTCGCCGCATGGCGCTCCAGCTTCAGCAAAAGAAGCGAACAAAATCTCATTCCGACCAGAACAGGGCCTTGGGGCCTCATCACAGGGCCAGGCGCTTTCATTGTACTCGGGCTTGTTCTCTTTGGGGTATCCGGCGGTCTTTATGCTGAACGGATTGAGCAAGGCGGATTGCTCCTTGCCGACAACCCCCGCGGCGTCATGTTTGCCAAGTACATTCAGGCGATCTGGTTATCTCCTTTGTGGGGGGCAGGACTGGGCGGTTTCGCTTTCGTCAATGATTTTATTGCGACAGCCCCTGACGCCAGAACGATTATGTACCAAAACGCCGCGCATAACGTCGCCTTCCAATGGCTCCTGCAAACAGGGCTGCCGGCGAGCCTACTTGCGCTTGCACTAACGGGCGCACTCTTACGCCGCATATTGAGGGGCCTCTCAACTCGTCGCAGCCAGCGCTCACTCCTGCGGGCGTGTTTCATCATTGCTGTGTTCGTATTCGCCCATGGCATGGTCGATTACGCGCTTGAGATCCCGGCCGTCTTTTGGCTGTTTTCCTTTATCTTGGGGCTCGGCGTTGGCGTGGCCGATGGTGGACGATCAAAGCGCAATCAGGGCGCGCCTTCTCTCGCCCTCAAGGCTGGCGTCACCCTAGCGCTTGTCGCCTGCGCCAGTTTCAGTTTGTACGCCGGCGTGGATCGCAACTCGGCCTTGGGCATCGCTTCATCGAGCGACGAAGCGTTTTCGACGAAGGTTTCCAGTGAAGCTGACTTGAAAGGCTCCGCGACACGCCTTGAGGCGATCGGAGACCGGGCGCTCAGACTTGACGCACCCGACCTGGCGCTCGCGCGTGCAGCATTCCGCTCAAGCCTGGATGTTGAGCCGCGCAGTGCGAAGACATGGGCGAAACTCGCTTATGTGAATTATGCTATCATTCCGATCATCGCCGGAGAGACGGAAGAGGCGCTGCGCCAATCTTATTATCTCATGCCCTATGCCGACAGACGCTTTATTGAGTGGCGGCTTGGGTTCGTCGCGAGCGCCTGGACCAGCATGCCAGCAGATCTGCGAGACGCCGCAGAGCGCGAAGCGCGCACTTTGCCCGTTCGGGCCGAAGCGCGGTGGCGGCGACGCGTTGGCCTTCCCGACTGATCTGAGCGACATCAAGCAAGCATCAGCTCTCATTTTGGTTCGCCCCCTGCTTGTGTTGCGCACCCGCAACATCTACTCAGGCGCGTTCAAGACCATTGAAAAGAGACTCGAAATTTTCAGCTATGACTGGTAACGTTGTGCTAATGAATTTTCACCAATCGACTTAACGATTGAGGGGCCAAGCATGAAACATAAATTTTTCAATGGCGTATCGCCAATCCTTGGCGCAATCGCTTTGGGTTCGTTTGCACTTTTTGCTGCTCCTGCTGCCGCTTCTGCGCTTCAAGCGGCTCAACCCGCCGGTGGCGAAACCCAGCCGAGCGTTGACGCCAGCACCTTGGCAGGGATTGTTCAGGCGGCCATTGACGCCCTGCCTGCCGATGCGACTGAAGAGCAGATCGAGGCTGCAATCGCGCTGGCCGTCGCCAACTCTGGCGCTGACGCGACGGTCACGGCGCAAGCCATGGTCATCGTCGCCACCAACAATGCAACCAACCCGTCTGTTGTGATTGCGGCGACCAATGTTGCGACCAACCCGCCGAGCACCAGCGGCAATGGCTTTACAGCTGGCGGCGCACCGGGCGGCGGTAGTGGCAATGCAGGCGCTCCGCCTCCTTCTGGCGGCGGAAGCGGCGGCAATTCGGATTACTGATCCGAGCAAAACTGACGCGTAAAATAGGGCGGGGTGATCATCGCCCCGCCTTTTTCATGACAAATGACCGGCCTGTAGCGCCTGGTGGGGGATTAACCATGATGTTCAAAGCGGCAAGTCTCGCCCTAATCACCGTCGCCGGGTTCACGCCGTTGGCGATGGCCCAGACCAGCGGCGCCGAGAGCATGTTCGAGCGCGATCGCAATGTCAGTGTTCTTGAACGTCAGCGCCCCGATTACGATGCGGGCGGGATTCAGAACGGCGCCTTGCTGATCTATCCCGAACTGGTTCTGGGTCTTGAGTTCACGGACAACGTCTTCGCAACGTCCGGCAATGAAGAATCCGATGTCATCGCCGTCATCACGCCAGGCCTAACCTTTGACACCACATGGTCGCGCCACTCTGTTTCGGGCGATATTTCAGCGACCCGTCGCGAGCATTTCGACTTTTCTGATGAAAGCGTCTGGAACTTCACGGCCGGCGCAGGCGGTCAGCTGGACATCACGCGCGAGACCAACGTAACCGCAGGCGCGCGTTACTCGGCCCTCACCGAACCGCGGACCTCCGCAGGCGCAGCGGGTCAAGCCGCAGAGCCCATTGAGTACGATACCTGGTCGAGCTATCTGGGCGCTGAGCGCGCTGCTGGCCGGATCAAGGCTCAGGCCCGGGTGGACTTTAACGTCTTTGATTACGATGATGCGCCGCTGTTTGGCGGCGGCGTCGCCGATCAGGACTTCCGCGACCGTGAAGAGTATATCTTGTCTGCGCGCGGCGATTACGCGGTCAGCCCGGACACGGCTATTTTTGGCCGCTTGCGGTACAATGACCGCAGCTACGATCTGTCTCCGCCCACCGTCGCTTTGCTGCGCGATTCTGAAGGCTACACTTTCGATGTCGGCGCAGATTTCGATCTGAACGGCGTTGCGCGCGGCGTGATTGGCCTTGGCTATACCGAACAGGATTATGAGAGCGCTGCTCTGCCCGACATCGACGGCCTGAGCGTTGAGGGAACAATTGAATGGTTCCCGACCCAGCTGACCACAGTCACCGTGAACGCGTCCCGCGCCGTTCAGGACTCTGCGGTCGCAGGCTCTGGCGGCTTCTTCGCGACCAGCGCCGGCGTCAACGTGGATCATGAGCTGCGCCGTAATATCATTATCTCGGCCGGGGTCGCCCTCAGCGAAGATGATTATTCGGGCATTGACCGCACCGATGAGCGGCTCAACATTTCTGGCGGCGTCACCTATTTCCTGAACCGGACGGCCGGTGTGCGCGCCAGCTATAGCTATGTGGATCAGGACTCCTCCGGCGCCGCGGGCAACCAAGACTATTCCAAGAACGTGATTGGCCTGAGCCTCGTTCTACGCCGTTAATCGGTTCTGTCCGTTACTCCCTTATAGAACTGGCCCACCTCATGCATAATGAGGTGGGTCGTCTTTTGCCGGAACACCTGTGTCATGTCCGAAACAGTCGCAAGCAGTCAAACACCTCAAAACGATGATCTGATTGATCTTCGTGAACTCATCGCTGTGTTTCGCAGGCGGTTCTGGACCCTGGTCGCAACAGGATTTTTGACGTTTGTCGTTGTGGTGTTGTTCACCTTGCAGGCGACGCCGCTTTATACCGCCTCATCAAGCGTTGTTCTCAATGTGCGCCAGTCGCAAGTGGTGGATATCGAAGCGGTGCTTTCTGGCATGCCGCCCGATTCAGCGATGGTGGACACTGAAGTTGAAGTCCTGCGCAGCCGGGCTCTGGCGGAAACGGTTGTCGACCGCCTGCAATTGGTGAACGTCCCTGAATTTAACAGCAGTCTTCAAGAGCCAAGCGGTCTTGGCGCTCTGAGTGGAGGCGTAAAATCCTTCCTGCGCGGTTTCTTGCCAGGTCCGTCGGCCACGTCCCTGACAGAGGAAGAGGCGCAGCAGCGTATACGGGAATCTGTCGTTTCGGCCCTTATGGAAGCGCGCACTATGCGTCGCGCCGGACTGACTTATGTGATCGAAATTTCTGCGACCTCTGAAACGCCGAGCTTGGCCCGTGATATCGCCAACACCTATGCTGACGCTTACCTCACGTCTCAGCTCGAGGCTAAGTTTGAAGCCACTGAGCGCGCGAATGAGTGGCTTAATGAACGCGTTGAGTTGCTGCGTGAAGAAGTCCAAGCCCGCGAACAGGCCGTAGCGCGTTTCCGTGATGAGGCCGGGCTTATCAATGCCGAAGGCGCGACAGTCGCTGAGCAACAAGTCGCCGATCTCAACAGCCAGCTTGCCATACAGCGCGCTGAACTTTCAGAAGCGCGCGCTCGCCTTGATGCTGTCCGTAGCCAGCTTGAGCGTGGCGTCGCGTCTGACACCATCGCCGAAGTCTTGTCATCAGACGTTATTCGCGAACTGCGTCGTCAACAGGCCGAAGTGGCGCGCCGCCAGGCGGATTTGAGCGGGCGATATGGTCCCCGCCACCCCGAGATCCTGACGGTTGAGCGTGAATTGGCGGATATCAATTCCCAAATTGACGCCGAAATCGATCGCATTGTCGCCAGCCTTGAAAACGAAGTGAACGTGTCCGCCCAGCGCGTGCGCTCACTCCAGGGCAGCCTTCAGGATGCGCGCGGAGAGCTCTCAGTCAATAATAGCGCCATTGTCCAGCTGCGGGCGCTGGAGCGTGAAGCCGAGGCCAGCCGCGCGCTTTTTGAGAGCTTCCTTAATCGCTTTCGTCAGACCAATGAAACTGAAGGCCTGACGGAAGCGGACGCCCGTGTGGTGGCCCAAGCCTCCACACCTCAAACCCCAAGTTCCCCCAACGTCATGCTCAATCTGGCTTTAGGGGTCGTTCTGGCCGGCATTACAGGGGTCGGCGTCGTCTTCGCGCTCGAAATTCTTGATAGCGGCATACACACAGACGCTGATATCGAGAAGCAATTCGGCTTGGCGCATATCGCCTCTGTCCCGCGCCTGAAAGTGGGATTGGCGGACCGGATCAGCGGTAAAACCATTGATCCAGGCGAGTATGTGCTCGCCAAGCCCTTGTCGAGTTTCTCTGAGAGTTTCCGCACCATACGTTCAGCTATCCGGATCAGCGGTATCGACAATCAAAATATTGTCGTTGCGATCACCTCCGCCGTGCCTGGTGATGGCAAGACCACAACCGCGCTGTGCCTTGGGCGCGTTTCGGCGATGGCGGGGTCTCGCAGCATTTTTGTTGATTGCGATCTTCGGCGCCGGCTATTGACTGAAGCGCTCCATCCTCATGCCGAGGAAGGCTTGCTTGAAGTCCTGTCCGGTACGGCAAACCTTGATGACGTCATCGTAAGCGACGCAGACACAGGTCTCGACGTTTTGCCCGTTGCGCAAACAACATTTACACCGCGCGATGTCTTTGGCTCATCCGCTTTTGAAGCGCTGCTTGATCAGCTGCGTCAGCGCTATGATCAGGTCATTCTTGATACCGCCCCTGTTCTGGCGGTGGCGGATACGCGCGCGATCGTCTCACGGGCTGACGGGGTTCTGGTCGCCGTGCGCTGGAAGAAAAGCTCGACCGGCGTGGTGCGTAAGGCCATCCACGAAATCGAGGCCTCCAAGGCCAATATCCTCGGCGTTGTCCTCAATAATGTCGATCTGGAAGCTCAAGCGCGTTACGGCTATGATCAGGGCGGTTATTATTATCGCTCGTATCAAAAATACTATTCAGATTGACCCGGCGCAGTCTGAGAAGGTCATAGACTTAAGATGAAGTCATTCATCGATCTGTTCCGACGCAAACGATCCTATGCGCCGCCCGACCGTACGGTTTACGCGATTGGCGACATCCATGGCCGCAAAGACCTGCTTGAGCGTCTTGTTCCCCTCATAAAAGACCACGCCGGCCACTCAGATTATGAGTTGGTCTTTTTAGGCGATTACATTGATCGCGGCCCGGACTCGGCGGGCGTGGTGGATTATCTCATCCATTCAGACGCACTGTCCGGGATTGATTGCACTTATCTGAAAGGCAATCACGAAGCCACATTGCTTGAGTTTTTGGACGCGCCCGAAGTCGGCGCGTCCTGGAGCACCTATGGAGGGTTTGAAACCCTCCTCTCTTATGGCGTCCAGGATGTGAGGCTTAGCAAGGATGAGGCTGCGTGGGCGAAAACCGCAAAGGCGTTATCTGAGAAGCTTCCAGCTTCGCATCTCGCCTTTTATCGATCGCTCTCGAGCTTTGCGGTCCGCGGCGATTACTTCTTCGTGCACGCTGGCATAGACCCCGATAAAGCCATAGACCAACAAACTGATGCAGAGTTTCTCTGGATCCGGGATGCGTTTTTAAACGATGCGCGCCAGCTCGATTACATGATCGTGCATGGGCACACGCCCCAGTCTGAACCCAGCAGGGACAAAAGACGGATCGGTCTGGATACGGGCGCCTACCAGACCGGCGTTCTGACAGCCGCAGCCATCAGCCCTGCAGGCGTCGAGTTCATTTCAACGCGCTGAGCCTCATCAGCGGTCAGCCTGCTGTATAAGACGTGGAAGAAGCCCCCAGCGGATCATTAGAGACCGTGGACCATTCAAGCAGACTCGGACCCGTCTGAAGCGCGCGCCACTCATACCGGGTTTGCCCCACCGTAAGGATATGAGGCGACACGCTGTCCAGCACATAATCTCCCGCCTCAAGGCGCAAGATCAGGACTGCGTGCAAACCTGTGCCTGGTGACCAGGCTGTCGCCATGCGCATCCGGTCAGCGGGTGCGCCAGCCTCAAGAAGCGCGGCACGCTTTTCAAGGGCGAAGTCTTCACAATCCCCGTAACTGACACCTTCCGATCGGATGGGCAGAACCCAGCGTTCCTCCATATTCCAAGTCAAAGCATCGCTTCTATAGGAGATCGCGGTGTTGATCGCGGCGTTGACCACATGCGCCATCGCGAGCAATTGCTCATCAGAATACTCTTGTTCAGAAACCTCATCAGAGGCCGCTGGCGTCTCCTCCAACACAGCTGGCGAAGACTTGCTCATGTCTTTATTGTTTGTCGCCAGCTCAGCGTCGACAAGTCCGCAAGCCTCACGGTTTTCCATACAGAATGCGAACGCGCCTACGGGAGGCGCCGTCACCTGATGGGTCACAAGGTGGGGTGTACCGGGCGTGGTGGCTGAGCAAGCGGTCAACCACAGACCTGCCAGGGCAAGGCCAAGAAGAGACAAAAGGGTGGGCCGGGACCGTTGCTCATTCTGAGTGGACACGTCTGGTGGCTGTGTAGACTATTTACTTGCTTAATATAAATTTACCCTAACGTTTTATTTATTTTACTTGAGAGTAACCTTAACATATTCTAAACTCAGGTTTACATTTAAACTATTGATTTAAATTGCTTTCTTCACGCGCTTACGCGGGTTGGGTCAAATGAGGGGTAACTCGGACCCACGGCGACACCAAAGTATAGTGGTGAGCCTGTGCTTATAGATAATGACACATTAACCTAGAGCCCGTGTCTCTGGCGCCAATGAGCCTACATTACGAGCGCCCTGAAGGCCGCAGCTCACCATATCCTGCGTGAGAGACGGGCGCAGAGTCACTGACCGGCGCCCCCGCATTCCTTGCGCTTCAACTTGCGCATTTTGCAACTATTGCGCTCGCGATTTCCGCTCGCCTTCTTTACACTGCAACGCAGCAATGGGGGCCTTGATGCGAGTATTAGTCGTTGGCGGCGCGGGCTATATCGGCTCGCATATCTGTAAAGCGCTCGCTGAAAGAGGCGATACCCCGATCGTCCTCGACAACTTGTCTCGCGGTCATCGCCACGCGGTGAAATGGGGGCCCCTGATCGAGCAAGATGTGCGCAATGTCAGCGCCGTGACACAGGCGATGTCAGACCAGGGCATCGACGCCGTCATGCACTTCGCCGCCAATATCGAGGTTGGTGAAGGCCAACGTGAGCCGCTGGCGTTCTGGGATAACAATGTCGCTGGGGTCGTTGCACTGCTCAAGGCCATGGAGCGCTCGGATGTGCTCCATCTGGTCTTCTCGTCCACCTGCGCCGTCTATGGCGAGCCCCAAACGCTTCCTATCACCGAGGATGAGCCCCGAACGCCGGTCAACGTCTATGGCCAGACCAAACACGTGGTCGAGCTGATGCTTGAAGATGTCTCATCCAGAGGAGCGCTCAAATACGCTGCGCTTCGCTATTTCAACGCGGCTGGCGCGAGCCCGGATGGAGAGATCGGCGAAGAGTATGACCCGGAAACCCATCTGGTGCCCAACGCGCTTAAGGCCGCCGCGGGACTCGGCGGCCCCATGCATCTGTTCGGGGATGATTATGACACGCCGGATGGCACCTGCGTGCGAGACTTCATCCACGTGATGGATCTCGCTCAAGCTCATCTCAAAGCGCTTGATCGCTTACGGCAGGGGGCGGACTCCTTCGCCTGCAATTTGGGTACAGGAACAGGGATATCGGTAAAAGAAATCCTCGACGCCGTTGAGACCGTCACCGGACGGCCAGTTCCCCCCACACTCTCTCCCCGACGCCCGGGGGATGCGGCGCAATTGGTCTCCGACACACGTTTGGCGCGTGAGCTCTTGAACTTCTCGCCCATCTATTCAGACGCCAAAACCATCATTGAACACGCCTGGTCGTTCTATGCGCGACGTTGGGGACTACACCCCTCATAAAACCCGCTCATTGCCCCTCATTTCAATCCTCATGAGGGGGCCGTCAGAGGCAACGGCCCGTTAGCTTCGGCAATCCTACTCGCACAACCAAACTCTTCCGCCATTCCAGGACCTCACCCGAGATCATCCGCCTGGCGATGATGATGTACATTCTGTTCTCGCTATCGCTGTGCAATGTGTAGGAGTTCCTTCATGTGCACGGCATCGACATCAGCTACGACCCTTCCTTATATGCCGCCATCTCTTCAAAGACGCCCACGCCTCGGTGATCACCGAGGCGCGCGCCGCACTCCTAAAGTAATGTGACATGGTAATTTTCGACATCGGCTCGGTTTAACTGACATCACCGCCTCACCGCATAGCAAGGCTAACGCTGACCTCTTTGAATTCCGAATTGGATGCCTTGGGCAGGACTTCGTTGTTGACGCTCAGCCAAGCGCGCAATGCTCCAAAGCTCAAGATCAAAGGTTCACGGTCGACCCAAGCGCTCCGCCCCGGTATGGGCTCGATAAGGTGAGGGAAAAAGCCTAGGCTTGGACCTCCTTCAGTTGTCGGCCTCAAGTAGCCAGCGATAAGATGTACAGTCCCCAGTATTTCCGGCTTCAGATCAGCGAAGACGTGTGGCCCTGAAGGACTCTCGCATTTCATCCTCACAGTGCTGAACGGCACAACCGTTGGAATTGCATCAAGGTCCTTGCGCTCGCTCGGGTGAACATTGAGCCCAGTCAAAGGCGACCAAGAACAATCAACATGCTTATCGCCAGCCAACCGCATTGCTGGCACCTTCATCCCTTCGCTGATGACACTAGTCGGCACCCATGGAGTTGAGCTCCGCATAACGTAACTCAGATCGGGTAAGCGCTGCATGTTCTCGGCAAATGCGTGCGGGTCGCACGCCGTGATCGCTGTGATCATATTCACACGTCCTTTGGCTGTAGATTTTTGGGGAAAGGCGCGCCCCGCGCGACCTTGATTTAAACATAGCAAATAAAATTTAAAGTTCAATTAGTTTTTGCATGTGCCTACACATGCGCGTGTTGACAAAACGTAACTTAGAATCTTGATAGCTTAATTCGAAATTGATTTATAGCTATATATATTTGTGGCTATTTTCGGTTACTTAGAATCGATAGGCACTATGTTTCAATATAAAGGCAACGCCACCAATAAGTTAAACCCAAGCTTCCGCCTAACGGGAAGCCAAAGCCCTTTCCAAGCAAAGACGGCATAGAACGGACCAGACAAGCGACCGTGAATGGGCGAGCCAGACCGAATTAGCCCGGCCATAAATCTTCCAGGAAAGTCCCGGCAAACCCACGCTCTGGAGAGAGATGATCACAAGCAAAGAATGTCTGGTCGATTCAGCGTGCTATCGCGTCTATGACGCCTGCAAACTGTTAGCCGACTGGAAGCACAGTCGTGAGCACCAGATACCAGAATGACCGCCAAGCAAGCTGACGTCTCCGCCCCATTGATTGCGCGAACAAATTGGGGGCTCCGCTATTGAACGCTCCCCACACTACAGGACATGTATTAGTTCGAATCTAGGATCGCAAAGTCAGCAACAGACTGGAAACTCTCAGGCTCTTCGTTCTGTCACCACCACGTTGACCAAACGAAAGCCCATATAATTCAGTAATTTAGCTTGACAGGCGCCACGGCATGGCCCAAGCTTGTCATGGGAGCTATAACCGTGCGCTAGCGCCTAGATGGAAGCGCTTCTACGTGAAAGCAAAGCGTATCCAACCCCATCATTGCCAGACTACGTTCCGGCCACAGATCGTGCACCCGCGTAAGCTTCCGACTGAGACGTAAGCTCCACGAGAAGTGAATAGCGAGATCTTTTTTCCAATGGTTGACCAAGTCGATATTTCGCACTGGCGGATGATTGTAAAAGCTCTGCGTAAGGCTCTGCAGGATCGCAAGTTGGAGCTATCAGATGATGATCTGGCTTACGTTGCCCGGTTCTTCCTGGAGCATCTGGAAAGCCGGTCGTTGCACGTGGTTCCAGCGACCCCGAACAAACGGATGCTCGAGGCGTCCATGAATGCGCTAAGCGCCTCCAAGCGACCGAGCGTCAGGAACATCGGCACCAAGCGCAAACATCGCTGGCGCATTGCCGCCTCACTGGAGGCCGCCCCGAGCTGGCGCGAAGGCGCACGGTCGGATGGATTCATCTATCGCAGACCGAACGAGCCTGCTGACTAATGCATGCCCAAATCATCATTGAACTGCTCGCGTGCCGGTATAGACAGCGCTTATTTTCTTTATCAATTGTAACCCACTCCGGAATGCGACGCGGATTGAGCTCGTTGTTGAAGTAAGGCTCCAAGAGAGCCAAAATGCGCTCCTCGTCCGGGGGCGTCACATTCATGATTTCCATGTGTTTTATTTCTCGCGCCAACGATTGGCACGTAGCCAGGTCGGAGCGATGAATGACGCAGGGCTCGCGGCAAGGCCGATCGTTTTGACAACCAGCCTAGAGCTGGCAGCCGAAACAGCTTTTCGCGACATCATTTTTGCAGGACCTCAGCGCCATCCATCATGAAGGAGGGTGAACACTCGAAGCTGAGATCGATCAGGGCAAGAGGTCTCAGATCATTTCAGTGAGCCAAACTTCTTAGCTTTTCGAGCCATGACCTCTTCAGAGTAGGGGTCATCAATCTCGTCGAGTTCAACTTTGGCCTGCTCGATGGGAATGCCGGCGTTGAGCCGATCAATCGTTCGGTCGAAGGCTATCGCTTCACGTATTCCTGTTAGGGCGTCAATCACGTCGATTTCGAGATGCCGCACGCCGAGTGCCGCGAGACATTCCCCCATAAACGCCGCGCTGAACGTGCCGCGTGCGACCTTGTTTCTGAGATTTCGTTCGTTTTCTTCAACTCCCATAAGCTTCAAACGCTCGGTCAGCTGCGCGTAGGAGATCCCACGTTTGACCATCTGGGAGCGTATCACCCCAGTAGCCCACCTGCGTTCAGCAAGCTCCCTCCGAACTTCAGGTTTGAGGTTCCTGGTCATTCCGCGTCTCCATATTTGTGCGCAAGCATCATATATGGTGCTTTGACCTTGACAAGAAAAATGCCGGCGAATAAAAGGCACCATATTTGGTGCTTTCGCAATAATGCGGATGCGTCACGAGGAGAACGTTGAGGCGGACGGGGCGAATTCCGTCTCCGTCGGAAGGCTTCGAGGCCGACGTGCCGAGGGAGGTTGCTATGTTGAGTAACGCAGAGCGCGGCTGCGCGAGCGCCAAGGATAGGCTCGCACCTAAAGAAGCCGATACGGGCCAAACGAACGTTTTTCGAACAAGCGGCACCTTTTGCGGGATTGAACGAAAAGCTTCACCCATCTCGGTCGGGAAGAAAGGCGCCCGCCTGGAGGCGCTTGGCCTCTTCAAGGGGGCCGTACCCAATCGCAGCTGGAAACCTGGGAAGGTTTGGTGTGCTCGCGATGGGATATTCCCGCACACCCCGAAATGCCTGAATGAATATGCCCCTTACGAGAGCTCACTTGAGGCTCTCGCTCACCTCCACCTCTCCGTCGATTGTCGAATCGCGCAGTACGTTTGCCAGCCTCCGGCCCTTTACTACTGGATGCCAACAGAGTCCGGAGGCGTAGTGAAGCGGGAGTACAATGCTGACTTTGTCGCCCTGACTACTGACGGGAAAGTCATCGTGATTGATGCTAAGGCGCGACGCTTCGCACGGGACTCAAAATGGGTGCGGCGCGAGCCGTTTATCCGCGAGGCTTACTATCGGGACCACGATGCCACCCTCCTGATCTGGACCGAAAAGGAATTGCGAGCCGAGCCGAGGCTTACCAACGCGCGGACACTCTTTCGCCATCGCTTTGAGCCGACTTCAAGAACGCCGGATATTAAAGTCCGCAATGCTCTGGTGGATGCAGGCGGTTTCTCCAATTTGGCTAACCTGTGCCGTGAAGCCTGCGCCGCAGGAGATATAGCCGTTACGGAAGCCTATTCCGCGGTGATGCGCCTGACGTTGAAAGGCGAGCTAAAGCTTTGCCCCAAAGAACGATACAACGCAGCCACCAGCGTCGAGTTCCGAGGAGACCCTTCCCGTGACCTCGTCTAACAATTCTCGTAACGATAAGGGCCAAGCCGAACCGTCCGAAAGCAGCAGCTACCCAAATGTTCGGATCCGATCTAACGATTTGGTTTTCATCGATAGGCGGCCGCACCTGGCTCAGCAAAAGCAGCTGGGCAAATGGCTTCTCATCGATGCGGATACTCGTGAGGCAAAGCTAGAGGCGCAATCCAACCTAGTGCGGTTGCTCGGAGATGGCCGGTTAAGCGTTCGATCACGCCCCCGAAAGCACGAGCCTCTCTCTCCGCTCTCTGAAATGGCAATGGATCCGCTGTTCGAGAGCGAGGCCAAACGCAAGCACGCCTACGTGATGCACGTACTCGAGCATCCTGACGGCTTCCGAATTTCAAAGCCGTGGGTCAAGAAAATGATACCGGAGGTGGCGCAGAGGATTGACGATAAAAATCCTCCTTGTCCGGGCTCTGTGTTGAACTGGGTATCCCGCCACGAAGCCTACTTCAATGAGATTGGGCTCGCTGCTTACGTTCCACGCCACGACTGCAAGGGAAGCCGCGGAAGCAAACTTCATCCAGAACAGGAGAAAGCGCTCGAAAAGGCCGTTGCGAGATATATGAAAGCGGGCACCATGAAAGATGCTTATCTGGAGGCTGAGGCGCATATCCGCGAATTCAACGCTTCAGCTGAAGGGCGGCGCGCATGCAAAACAATCGACTCGGCTCATCTTGATCGGTCCGGGAAGCTAGCCTGTCCCTCGCTGCCGACTGCCTATCGGCGCAAACGTGAGGTTTCTCCGTTCGCTCTGGATGCGAGCCGACAGGGCTGGAATGTCGCCCGCAGAAAGTACCAAGGATATCAAACTCGGTCGCTGCCCGAGCGTCCTTACGCTGAGCTGGAGGCTGACGCGACGCCACTAGACATACTCGTCGTGGATAAGAGCGGCGCATGTCTTGGACGACCTTACCTGATTGCTTTCATAGATCGCGCCACGCGCATGGTTGTTGGCTACTCTATCACGCTGGATGAACTCTGAGCTACGCAGCGGTGATGGAGGCGCTCCGCCATACGATCTATCGCAAGAAAATATCTCACATAGATGGACTATCAGATGATGACTGGCCGTGCTTTGGCCGGCCTGAAGAAATCTTCTTCGACAATGGCAAGGAGTTTTTAAATCGAGCTCTACAAGCCTCATCACCTCAGCTTGGCTTTAAAATAACGCGGCTCCCTCCGAGAGAGCCATGGTTGAAAGGTCTTGTTGAGGGATTCATGGGTCAAGTGGCCAACCTCGTCCATGCGTTTCCCGGCACGACCAAATCGAACTGGTTGGAGCTGAAAGACTACGAGAATATTGATTATCCCACGTTCACGTTGAAGGAGCTAGATGCCCTCTTCATTAAGTGGCTTGTCACTGACCGTCACCGCACTCCAAATCGGAATTTAGGGACAGTGCCAGGTGTCGGAAGAGCTCCGATCGACGCGTGGCATGATAAAGTGGATGAGCTTGACGTCACGGAGCTTCCCGACCCGACGCTCTTTGTCGCTCTGGCCGGTGAGGTCGCTCAGCGTACGGTTCAGAAAACAGGCATCACATGGGATCACATTGTCTATTGGTCGACTGATCTGGATGCAGTCTTGGCCCATCCCGACCATTGCGAAAGGTCAGGGCGGAACGGACCAGCCCAGTATCGGGTTCGGCGCGATCCATACGATCTGTCCAAGGTGTATCTGGTCAACCACCATGATGACAGCATCATCACGGTGCCGGCATGCGACCGATGGCGGGAGTACACGCAGGGCCTGACCGCCTATCAACACAGATGCGCGCTGGAACACGCGAAGGTGGTCGAGGGTCAGCGAAATGACCCCGAAGCGTTAAGCCGAGCCAAACACGAACTGCGTCAAGCGGCAATGGGTGTATTACGCTCAGGCATCCGGAAAAAGACCGAAAAACGGATAGCGCGGTACCTATACAACCGCAGGCAGATGGCATTTGAAAGTGCCTTGGCGGACGCCGAACACGAGACAGCAATCGAAGAACCAATGCCTTTGCATGTCGTCGAGAGCCCCAGACATGTGGGGGTTGAGGATGAGACTGAGCGGAATAGGCGTACCTCTGCTGATGTTGACGCTTCAAGTGGAAGAGCCGCCCATCTTTTGCCCCCCGCACATCAAAGCGAAGACGACTTCGACGAGATACTCTTAGCGGCGGCTAACGTTAGGTCGGAGAGCCAAAAGAATGCGTGATTTTCAGGAAGACAACGTCGTCGCGCGCCAGCGTCAGATGGAAACCATATTCGTCGACCACGATCGGCATCGCTTGGCCAGCGCCGCGATCGAGCGATTTCATACGCCGGTGAAAGGCGGGCTTCCTTCAAGAGGCAAGCTAGCGGCTCTGATTGGTGATAGCCGCATCGGGAAGACCTTCGCAGCAAACCGCTACGCCTCGAAGTTCCCCAGCGAGATCGGGCAGAATGGCGTGAAGCGTAAAGTCGTCGTTATCGACTCTCCAATCGAGGGCGGGCCTAGGGGGCTGATCGATAGCGCAGCCTCGGCCTTCGGACTTGCATTGTCTCACAGAATGCCAAACCCGCATGCTGTGGAGGCGGTGCTGAAAGAAATGAAGCGCTCTTCTGTTGAGCTCGTGATCCTGGATGAAGCGAACATCATATTCTATGACAAGAATAAAAGGGTCTTAAATTTTGCCCGTAATTTCATAAGAAAGATGCTTAATATTCAGGCATTTAATATCGTATGCATTGGCCTTGAAGAGACCTACTCGATTTTGGCCGAGGATGCGCAACTCATTGGCCGCGGTGGTTTAGAGCACTGCCGCCTTCGGCCGTACAACTGGAATGATGAATCGGACCGAAAGGGGTTCCGCGTTCTTTGCCAGAAGTTTGACGAAGAAATGCCGTTTGAGCCTGCTGGCTTTGCCTCAATGGACTTTTCGTATCGCCTCTTCATGGCGTGCAAGGGCAATATTGGCTGGTTGAAATTTTTGATGGAAGCGGCCGGCGCGCTGGCGATCAACGAATGCGCGCCAGTCGTCGATCTCAGTCACTTCGCTCAAGCCTGGGACGCGCGGAAGCGCCCTGGCGAGCAATTCAATCCATTCAGCCGCTAGGGCATCTAGGAAGTAGATATCATGACAATTGCGATCATGAATTCTGCCGCAAGCAACGGCTTCGACGTGGACATGGTGCCCGTTCGAGCATGGCCTGAGGAAGTAAAAGAATTTGAGCCGGTATATGGCTGGTTCCAGCGCTTGGCTGCGTGCAATAGCGCTCTGAGCACGCCCTCTCTTTGTTATTCGTTGGGTCTGGAAGGCAAGCACTTCCACACCGCTTCTTTGCTTGATATCGCGTCCCAAATCCCGACCGATTATCGGTCACTGGAGCAAAATAGTCCCGTTCCCGCGGATTTGGGTTATTTGCTGAGAGGCCACCCCTTGCCGCCTCGCTTCATCAACAAGGGGGTTCGGCGCGTCTGCCCCACATGCCTAGAGGAAAGTCGCCACTACCGCGTCTGGTGGGACATTTCAGTGATGGAGAGCTGCCCGCTTCACGACTCTCAGTTGATTTACGGGTTGCCAGGCGACCCTGTTGACTGGCGAAAAGTAGTAGTCGGAATGACCCAAGCGGGCGTACTCATCGACGATAATCACGCCATTTCGAAGCCGGCTTCAGAGCTTGAAAAATATGTGCTCGGATTATTGGCCGGTAACCTGCCGGCTGAATACGAGACTCTATGTCAGGAAGAATTGTCGGCGGTGTTGGCTGCTTCAATGACGATTTCGCGCTTGCACACTTATGAAGAGCAGTATCGTCATACCCCCCAAGAGATCAGCAGGCATGCCAATGCGGGGTTTAGCTCTTTGAATTTGGGATTTGATGCGGTCGTCAAGCAAATACGGTCCGCGCCTTGGCTTGCATCAAGCGAAAGAGATGACTCGCGTGACGCGAAAATCCGCCAAGCCCGCCAAATAATAAGCGCTCTGGAGCCTTCTCACCTTAGAGAACTAATAGTCGAGGCATATGCGCAAGTCCGTGCAGATTTGGGCCTTGCCAGCGAGGCTGGTCCCCTTCGGTCTCATGCCTGCAAGCAGACGCGGACGCTTGAAACTGACCTAGCGAAGGATCTTGGGCTCAGCAGAAGGCAAATTCGTAAAGTCGCGATCAAGGCGGGCGTCGATGTTAATAAGCGCAAAGAAAATCGCGCGGTTCTGTTAAGTGAGGAGGACGCTCAGCTCATACGTCAAGCACTGGATCGTGCAATTCCAGCGGATAAGATTGCAGATAGCTTAGGGTGTAACGAGTCGGAATTGGACCAACTGGTTTCCGCACGTGCTATCAAAATCGGGTTTCGCAAAGATGGCGTTCGCTACTTTTTTGGCGATGACAGAGAGGCAATCACAAAGCTCGACCCTAGCCCCCCTGACAAACTCAGGAGTGAGAGGATCACGTTACGAGAATTCGCTTCGCGGCGGGGGTATTCTCTCTCCTATGCGCTAACTTGCCTACGGGCGGGTAGAAGTGTTGGGCTCGTATCCATCGATCCAGGAGTGCCGTTTTTTGACGCCGTTGTGGTTGCGTGTTTCAGAACTAAGCATGCCGGACGCCGACGCAAAGCTACTCGTCTGATGACCAAAGCCAAAGCGAAGGCACTGACTGGCGCCAGGGGGCAAACGCTGGAACAGCTGCAAGATCTTGGACTAATTCGTTCACGTACCGGGGCGCATGGGCAGGAAATGATATGCTGTGCCTCAGTTGAGCAATTTAGACGCCGATACGCGCGAGCCTCACTTTATGGGAAGGCGCTCGAGGTCGACCCGAGAGCCGCTTTGAAGCAGCTCGCGAAGTTTGATGTTTCGCCGGTAAACGAATGGTCGAAACGTATTGTGTCTTTCGTCGATAAAGAAGAAGTGTTTGCAGCCACTGGGATCGAATTAGACTCCCGTCCACAGTATCAACTTCTGGAAAGTGTTGCAGAAAAACTCATGGCGCTTGAGGGGGAGAGGAGGCCGTCGTTCACGATAGAGCACGCCTATGAGGATAAAATATTTATTGAAGCGGTTTCCCGCCGGTGGTCCTTTTACCTAACCCTTAATGAATCTAACGCCAGTTGGGAAATAGAAGCGTTATTCGATCCAGTCGTGGCTCCGGGTCGATACAGGCGTTTTCGAAAAAGCGGAAAAACCCAGCAGGAAATTTGGAAGGGTGCCGTCGTCCAGGAAACAGGCGGTGATGGGTTCAAGCTTGTTGACCCTTTGCACTTTAAGCAGGACCAGGAGTCTGTTGTAGAAATCGCGGAACGTGTATTGCGTCGCGCAGAAGAACTTTATGACTTACCCTAAAAATTTTGCCGCAATTATCCAAGCTAATTTGATCATTGGGTAGATTGTCCAAAATTGCCCGAGAATTTGACCAAGTTTCTTAGATTTTCAAATCAATAAGGCATTGATTTTAAGGGCGTCAGTGTCCAAGCTTTTCTGACGACCAACATTCTTTTCAATGATATAAAATCAAATCTGCCTGGGCGCGCCGAAACTTTCCAGCACATACCCAGCACGTGCGCATGAAGACTCACGGCAGCTTTCCCATAAATTCTCAAAGCGCGACCTACTCGTACGCCCCTACGATACTTCCACCCCTCCTAGATCGCCCGCCAAATGCTTGGAGTATGAGAAGCTGCCTCGGCCTATTGGATGCGGTTCGCTCTCACCAGGGCGCATATGGTTATGAGCAAAGGATATCGGTTGAAGCGGATCAGTGTCGTTAATGCGACATCTGACTAAAGCGTGTACTGTTATTGACGCCCTGTGTTCAACGCCCCGCTATCGACACACAATCCCCATGTGAAAGGTTGCCCATTGAGGCTTACGAATTTTTCCAATTTTGCATTGCGACTTTTACAGTTTGCCGCCCTTCACGCTCCAAACCTGATCCGTACCGAGGATGTGGCACGAGCTCATGGCATCTCGCGTCACCATTTGCTCAAAGCAGTGAACACGCTCGAAAAAGAAGGGTTCATCAAAGCAATTCGGGGCCGCAATGGAGGGATTACCCTCAACCGCCCTGCCAAGGGGATCACGGTTGGCGAGGTCATCCGGATTACCGAAGCGCCATTGGAGCTTGTTGAATGCTTTAATGCACAAACAAACACCTGCCCGCTGATTGGCGTATGCCACCTTTCAGCATCCATTCAGACGGCGACCCGCGCCTTCCTGGCTGTATTAGATGATGTCACGATCGCCGACATCGCCGCCAACCGCAGCGTCCTGCTCTCGCGCCTGAATGACGCGGAGACCCAGTAACATTTATAGACTTTAGGGTCGGCATAGAGAGGGTCTATAGGTTGCATCAAAATAAGTAGTATGACATATGCGACTTTAAGGGATACATCATGACGCACTGGCCACGAGCCAAACGCGTCAAACAATGGAGTTCCCAATGACTGAGATTGAAACCTGCACCTTCCCGCGGCTGAACGAAGCCGCCCCGGATTTCACCGCCCCGACGACCCATGGTGAGCGGTCCTTGTCTGATTATCGGGGCAAATGGCTGATCCTGTTCTCTCACCCGGCGGACTTCACTCCCGTCTGCACCACCGAGTTCATGGCATTCGCCAAAGCTCAGGACCGGTTCGCGGCGCTCAACACCGAACTTCTGGGATTGTCCATCGACAGCCACTACGCCCACATCGCCTGGGTGCGGAATATCAAGGAGAAGTTCGGCGTTGATGTTCGCTTCCCGATCATCGCCGACCTTTCGATGCAAGTGGCAAGCGCTTACGGCATGATCCAACCGGGCGCTTCTAACACCGCTGCGGTGCGCGCGACCTTCATCATCGATCCCGAGGGCGTTCTTCGCGCCATGGTTTACTACCCGATGAGCAATGGGCGTTCGATCGAGGAATTTGTTCGCCTCATCCAGGCGCTTCAAACCTCTGACAGCGAAGGCGTGGCGACCCCTGAAGCCTGGACCCCGGGCGACAAGGTGATCGTACCGCCGCCGGCCACCGCCGACGCCGCCGAGAGCCGCGCCTCTGAAGGCTATGAAACGGTGGATTGGTACTTCTCCACCAAATCTCTCGGCTGATCTCGAGGGCGGTTCAATCGAAGGTCCGCTTGATTGAACCGCTACCGGGCGCGCATGGCCCCAGTCACAATGTCCTGCCCTGACTGGGGCCATGCGCACGCTTCTTCTGGGGCTGGTCCTGTCAGCTTCAAACCGTCAAGGCCTGCGACACTATGGCCAAAAGTTGTATATGGAATGCCACTTAATTGGCGCTACTTCACCAAATACATGTTCACCTAATCGACATCAGGCGGAGTTCGCAGCGATGTTTGAATCCCTAGACGCAACCATCCTCGCGCGCGTGCAATTCGCGTTCACAGTGATGTTCCATATCATCTTCCCGGCCTTTTCAATCGGACTCGCGAGCTTCCTGTTCGTGCTGGAAGTTCAATGGCTCAGAACCGGTAATCGGGTTTATCTCAACCTCTTCAAATTCTGGATGAAGATATTCGCGGTCGCCTTCGGCATGGGCGTCGTGTCCGGGATCGTGATGTCTTACCAGTTCGGTACGAACTGGTCGGTCTTCTCTGATAAAGCCGGACCAATCATTGGTCCGCTCATGGCCTATGAAGTGCTCACTGCCTTCTTCCTGGAGGCCGGATTTCTAGGCGTGATGCTGTTTGGCATGGAGCGTGTGTCGCGCAAGTTGCACCTGTTCGCCACCGGCATGGTTGCGCTCGGCACGCTGATCTCTGCGACGTGGATCTTGTCGGTAAACTCCTGGATGCAGACCCCGGCAGGCTTCAGTATCAATGAAGTTGGTCAGTTCATTCCTGAGAACTGGTTTGAAATCGTCTTCAATCCGTCCTTCCCCTACCGCCTCGTCCATATGACCTTGGCGGCGTACCTCACCACGGCTTTTGTCGTGGGGGCTGTGGGCGCATTCCATCTCCTGCGTGATCGCGCCAACGCCGAAGCGAGAAAAATGTTCTCCATGGCGATGTGGATGGCGGCGATCGTGGCGCCCATCCAGATCTTCGCCGGCGACATGCACGGCATTAACACGCTCGAACACCAGCCGATCAAAGTGGCGGCGATGGAAGGCCATTGGGAGCGCCAGACCGGAGCCCCCCTTATCCTGTTCGGCATCCCGGACCAGGAAGCTGAAAAGAACCATTTTGAAATCGGCATTCCGGGATTGTCCGCGTTGATCCTGACCCACCACTGGGATGGCGAGACACCCGGTTTGACCGATGTGCCTGCCGATCAACGCCCTCCCGTGGCGATCGTCTTCTGGAGCTTCCGAATCATGGTTGGGATCGGTCTCGCCATGGCGGCTCTGGGTGCGATCAGCCTCTTCCTGCGCTGGCGAGGCAAGTTTTACGAGAATAGCCTGTTTCACAAAGCCGCCCTTGTGATGGGCCCCAGCGGGTTTGTCGCGGTGCTGGCGGGTTGGGTCACCACAGAAGTCGGACGCCAGCCCTTCACGGTCTATGGCCTGCTCACCACGGGCGAGTCGATCGCGCCAGTGGCGGCGCCAGCGGTCGCAGCTTCTCTTATCGCCTTCGTGATCGTCTACTTCGCGATCTTCGGCGCTGGCACGCTGTACATCCTCAGACTGATGCGAGCAGGCCCGGCCCAGGCCGAAGAGCAGCATGGCAAACCCATCCGCTCTGCAGGCACCACGCCAGCGGCTGGTCTCGATCCCAAAGCTTTCCCGGCTGAATAGGAGGTCATCATGATCGGATTACCTGAAATCTGGGCGGGACTCCTTGCGCTCGCTATCTTCATCTACATCGTGCTGGACGGCTTTGATCTGGGCGTTGGCCTGTCCTTTCCCTTCCTGAAGTCGGATCGGGATCGGGATGTGGCGATGAATTCAGTCGCGCCAGTCTGGGACGGCAATGAAACCTGGCTGGTCTTGGGCGGTGGCGGTCTTTTCGCCGCCTTCCCGCTGGCCTACTCAATCGTCATGCCGGCGCTCTATGCCCCTTTCATCGCCATGATCCTCGCACTTGTCTTTCGCGGGGTCGCATTTGAGTACCGCTGGCGGGATGTCGCCCATCAGAAAATTTGGGATCGCGCTTTCTTCTTCGGATCTCTGCTTGCAACTTTCTCTCAAGGCGTTGTCCTTGGGGCGTTCGTTCAGGGCATAGAGGTCGAAGGCCGGGCCTATGCAGGTGGATGGTTTGACTGGTTCACCCCGTTCTCTGTGGCGTGCGGCATCGCTCTGACCGCTGGTTACGGCTTGCTGGGCTCGACTTGGCTTGTGATGAAAACCGAAGGCGGGCTACGCGACCAAGCCTATCGCCTCGCCAGAATAGCTGCCTTGGCGACTTTGGGCTTTATCGGACTTGTGAGTCTGTGGACGCCCTTTCTCTCTCCCGACATCGCGGAGCGCTGGTTCAGCTTCCCGCGCTTGCTCTATGTCCTCCCGGTTCCAACGCTCACCGTGCTTGCGGCCGCGATCCTGCTGTGGGGGCTCTGGTCCAAGAAAGACTGGGCGCCATTTCCAAGCGTTATCGCTCTCTTCGGATTGTGCTTTGGCGGGCTGGGCATCGGGATTGCCCCTTATGTGGTGCCGCGCGCCATTACCATTCGCGAGGCAGCAGCGCCGGACTCAAGCCTGATGTTCATGCTGGTCGGGGCGCTCATCCTGCTGCCCATGATCCTGGCATATACCGCCTACGCCTACTGGGTGTTTCGCGGAAAAGTCGATCCGGCGGAGGGGTATCACTGATGCTCAAAGATCCAACGCGCAATGCTCAAGACACGGGCGTGAAGCAAACCGGCTTGCGTGAATTCGCCTGGTTCGTCGGGCTCTGGGCCGCAGGCGTGCTCACTGTGACGATCCTGGGCGGGATCATTAAGCTCGTTCTCTAACAACCAGCGTCCAAGTTCAAAACCTAAATGCCATGCAAAGCCTTGTGAAAAACAAGGCGCATGAATTCGGAGGAAGCCATGCAGTACCCTGTAAAAATGGAGGTCAAGCCAGACGTCAAAGCGTTCTTTGATGAGGCGACCAACACCATCAGCTATGTCGTCAAAGATCCCTCGTCATCCGCTTGCGCCATCATCGACAGCGTCATGGATTTCGATCAGGCCTCAGGTCGCATCGCCTATGAGCATGCGGATCAGATCGCGGACTATGTTCAATCTCAGGGGCTTAAGGTTGAGTGGATCATCGAGACCCATGTTCATGCCGACCACCTCTCTGCGGCGCCTTATCTCCAAGAGCGACTGGGCGGTAAGATTGGCATAGGCGCTGACATCAAGATTGTGCAGGAGACCTTCGGAAAGGTCTTCAATGAAGGCACGGAGTTTGAGCGCGATGGCAGCCAGTTCGACGCGCTCTACGAGGATGGCGACACCTACCAGGTTGGCGGCCTGCAAGCCTTCGTCATGCATACGCCCGGACACACGCCAGCCTGCACGGTCCACGTTTTTGGAAACGCCGCGTTTGTAGGTGATACGATCTTCATGCCGGACGCCGGTTCGGCGCGTGCGGATTTTCCGGGCGGCGATGCAGGCACGCTTTACGACTCCATTCAGCGCATCCTGAGCCTGCCCGACGAGATGCGCCTCTTCATGTGTCATGATTATGGTCCCAATGGTCGCGAGATCCTTTGGGAAAGCACGGTCGCGGACCAGAAAGCCCACAACATCCATGTGGGCGGCGGCAAGACAAAAGAGGATTTCGTTAAGTTCCGGACTGAACGCGATGCAACCCTTGCGGTTCCGCAACTCATCCTGCCGTCCTTGCAGGTCAATATGCGGGCCGGTGAAATGCCGACGGACCCTGATGGCAAACCAATGCTCAAACTGCCCGTGAATGGGCTTTAGGGAGCATATCTGATGCAAATCAAGACCATAACAGAGAAGTTCGCGGTCAGCCCACAGATCCTGGCCTCGGATATTCCCGCCATCAAAGAAGCGGGATTCCGGGCCATCATCTGCAATCGCCCCGACGGTGAGGGCGTTGATCAACCCGGATTTGAGGAAATCCACGCTGCTGCAGCGGCGCACGGTATCGCAGCGCACTATGTGCCCGTCAAAGCGGGCCTGGTAACGGACACGGACGTTGCCGACTTTGGCGCAGCACTGAAGGATTTGCCACGACCGGTGCTGGCCTATTGCCGCACGGGCACGCGATCGGCCAGCTTGTGGTCCTTTCACGAAGCCAAGAAACGCCCTCTGCCTGAAATCCTGGCCGCCACCCAGGCGGCTGGCTACGACATGAACGGCGTGGCGCGCCGCATTCTGAACAATGGCAAGACGCCAACTGAGACCGGTGACGCGCAATACGATGTCGTTATTGTCGGTGCAGGCGCTGGCGGTATTTCGGTGGCTGCCAGTCTGAAGGCGCGCTCATCGGACCTCTCCATCGCCATCATTGATCCCGCCGACATTCATTATTATCAGCCCGGCTGGACTATGGTCGGCGGCGGCGTTTTCAAGGCTGACCAAACCGCCAAGACCATGGGCAGCCTGATCCCGAAAGGCGTGACATGGATCAAAGCGGCTGTCGCCGCCTTTGAGCCCGTCAACAATGCCGTCATCCTCGATGGCTGCCGGGTCGTGAAGTATGATCGGTTAGTCGTTTGCCCCGGACTGAAACTCGATTGGGCTCAGATAGAGGGCCTTGAGGATACGCTGGGACGTAATGGCGTGACCTCAAACTACCGATACGATCTCGCGCCCTACACGTGGCAGCTCGTGCAAGCGCTCGACAAAGGTCGGGCGATCTTCACACAACCTCCTATGCCGATCAAATGCGCCGGCGCGCCACAAAAGGCGATGTATCTGTCAGGTGACGCCTGGTTCCGGCGGGGTGTTCTGAAGAATATCGACATTGAGTTCATGACGGCTGGCGGCGTGCTCTTCGGTGTGAAGGACTATGTGCCAGCCTTGATGGAATATGTCGAAAAATACGGTGCAAGCCTAAATTTCTTCCACCAGCTCATATCCGTCGATGGCCCTCAGAAAAAAGCGACATTCAAGGTCTCTGGACCAGACATCGAAGCGCATGAAGTCAGTACGGAGTTCGATATGCTTCATGTCTGTCCGCCTCAGGTGGCGCCCGACTTTATCCGTGTGTCTCCCCTAGCGGACGCTGCGGGTTGGGTTGATGTGGATCAGGCGACGCTTCGCCATAAGACCTATGAAAACATCTGGTCACTGGGCGATGTGATGAACGCGCCCAACGCCAAGACGGCTGCCGCCGCGCGCAAGCAGGCGCCGACCGTAGCGGAAAACATCGTGGCGGATATCGCCGGCCGGTCGCCCACCGCGGCGTATGACGGGTATGGCTCATGTCCACTGACAGTTGAACGCGGCAAGATCGTGCTCGCCGAGTTCGGCTATGGCGGCGTTTTAAAACCATCATTTCCTGCCTGGGCGCTCGATGGAACCAAGCCGACCCGCGGCGCCTGGTTCCTTAAAGAGACGATGCTTCCGCCGATCTATTGGCAAGCCATGCTCAAGGGCAAGGAATGGATGGCGAAGCCGGAACCGCTCTTGGTCGCCGAAGAGTAGCGGCGAATGCCCCACCGATCCCGATACTCATTCGTCTGATCGCAGACTGAGCCGCCGGACCCGACGCCGGCGGCTCGCGTGTCGGACTATAAGGCCTTTAGGACCATGGACCGTTTCAAGCAGTATTTTCCGATCCTGAGCTGGGGGCGTGCGTATAACCGCACAGCGCTCTCAAATGATCTGATTGCGGCTGTGATCGTCACGATCATGCTGATCCCGCAATCGCTCGCCTATGCGCTGCTGGCGGGTCTCCCGCCAGAGGCCGGGATCTACGCGTCCATCGTTCCGATCATGCTCTATGCCGTTTTTGGAACCAGCCGCGCTCTAGCCGTCGGACCGGTGGCCGTTGTCTCACTCCTGACCGCGTCCGCCATTGGGCAGGTGGTCGAACAAGGGACAGCCGGATACGCCGCCGCAGCCCTCACCTTGGCGTTTCTGTCTGGCGCCTTTCTCGTGCTGATGGGCCTTTTCAGGCTTGGTTTTCTTGCCAACTTTCTAAGCCACCCTGTGATTTCAGGCTTCATCACAGCGTCAGGGATTCTGATCGCCGCCAGTCAGCTCAAGCATGTCCTTGGCGTCTCCGCGGAGGGGCATTCCCTAGTTGAACTGGGCGCCTCCTTAATCAGTCACCTTCAGGAGACCAACCTGATCACCTTGGCGATTGGCGTCTTTGGGATCGCGTTTTTGTTCTGGGTCCGAAAGGGCATGAAGCCAGCCCTGCGAGCCCTGGGTCTGAATGCGCGTTTGTCTGATATCCTGACCAAGGCCGGGCCGGTTTTTGCTGTTGCGGCGACGACAGGTCTGGCATGGGGGCTCAACTTCGAGGATAGGGGCGTCGATCTGGTGGGCGCCGTCCCTCAAGCGCTTCCGCCGCTTACTATGCCGGACTGGTCCCCGGAGATCATTCGCGCCCTGTTTATCCCTGCCGTCTTGATTTCAATCATCGGCTTTGTGGAGTCAGTCTCGGTCGCCAAGACACTGGCGGCCAAGAAACGTCAGCGTATTGATCCCGATCAGGAACTCATCGGACTCGGCGCGGCTAATCTCGGCGCTGCGTTCACGGGCGGGTATCCGGTCACCGGCGGGTTCGCCCGGTCTGTGGTCAATTTTGATGCGGGCGCGGAGACACCGGCCGCCGGAGCCTTTACCGCCATTGGCCTCGCGATCGCCGCGGTCTCTCTGACGCCTCTTGTGTACTTCCTGCCCAAGGCCACATTGGCGGCGACCATCATTGTTGCAGTTCTCAGCTTAGTTGATTTTTCAATCCTGAAGTCGACCTGGCGGTACTCCAAATCAGACTTCCTGGCCGTTGCTGTTACCATCATTCTAACGCTGGGACTGGGCGTTGAGGTCGGGGTGGCCTCTGGCGTCATACTCTCTCTATTGCTGCACATCACCAAGACCTCCAAACCGCATATCGCCGAAGTGGGGCTGGTGCCAGGCACGCATCATTTCCGCAATATACTGCGCCATGAGGTCGAAACATCACCGTCGCTTCTGACGCTGCGGGTTGATGAGAGCCTGTACTTCGCCAATGCGAACTTTCTGGAGTCACTGGTTCTTGACCGCCTCGCACGCGACGGCGACGATATTCGTGACATCGTCTTGATGTTTTCCGCCGTCAATGATCTCGATTACTCGGCAATGGAGACACTTGAAGCACTTGATGAGCGTTTAAAGGATATGGGAGTGCGCCTGCATCTGTCCGAGGTGAAGGGACCTGTCATGGACAAGATGCGCTCAAGCCATTTCCTAGAGGCGCTCTCAGGAAAGATCTATCTGTCTCAGTTTGACGCCTGGGATGCGTTGACGAGGGCTCAGGCAGTGGATTAGCGGCAGTTTCGACGCTCTAAACAACGCTCAAATGCGGGCAGATGTCTATGCGCTGAGGCGTCACGCAACCTTGTGAACACCTCGACAATCTCATGATTGTCACCTGCTGCAGGGATCAACACCGTATCAAAGAGCCTGACATTATCGCGCTCTGATCGGACGCCTATAGCGCATAGGTCCTGCAATGAGGCTGTGAAGGCTGAAGGGTCTGGCTTGGTCCTATCCGTCGGAACGTCCAGATCAAATTTATGATATAGCCTGAGTAACGCCTCTATGTGACGGTTCTCAGCCTCAATGATATTCACAAAAGGACGCTGGCCTGCAAACCGATCAAGTATGAGCCCGTAGGTTTTATAAGCCTTGCGCTCATCTTCCAGTGCAAATGCGAGCGCGCTGATCTGAAGCGGTGTCAGCTGCTCCCTGGCTTGAGGGGGGAGCGGATCAGGCTGGCCGAGATCAGTATCATTCATTGTGCTTATCCTTTTTCGTCTGCAACTCATGCCGTGATCCATAAACTAGCATATTGAATACTACTTATTATATGATACTTAATAACCCTTGAAGGGGCGCCCGCAGACTTTCCGGATCTGGTGCGTCCTGATTTTAAAGGAGCTGCGTCATGCGCACACTTGTCATCGCCGCCATCGCAATGCTGGGCGTCGCAATGCCTGCCCAGGCTCAATCAGAGTCTTTAGCGCCTGATTTGTTGACCATTCTAACTAGCGATCAGCCCCAGACGCAGCTCATGTCCCTGATCCTGACACGCGCCAGCCTCGCTGAGGGAGCGCAAGCACGTATTCTTCTGTGCGATAGCGCGGGTGATCTGGCGCTGCGTGAAGCCCCTGAAGCCTCTACGCAACCCATGCAGCCCCGAGGGTTTTCGCCGCGCTCGATGCTTGAAGGGCTTATGGCTGATGGCGTGCAGGTACAGGTGTGTGCGATTTACCTCCCCAATAGCGAAGCAACCCAAGACGATTTGCTTGAGGGCGTGAGTGTCGCCACTCCGCCTGAGATCGCTGATGTGATGATGGCGCCAAGCACCCGCTTGTTCACATTCTGACCGAGCGGAGCCGAAACATGAAAATCCATCTGGCATATGGTCTGCTGAGCGCACTGACCCTGGTCGGTATCAGTCCCCAATACGCTGTGGCGCAAGATGATTACTCAGACCCCAGAATAGCGATTGATCTGACACAAGCGGAGCAAGCCCATGTCAGATCTCGCATGCTGGACTTGCTGTCGGGCGTGCAGGCGATGACCGAAGCGGCGGCCAATGACGATCTCGATTGGTTTCGGGAAGTGGCGGACGAGCTCAACACGACCCGTCACGATCCTGCGACACGGTCCATGCAAACGCATATGCCAGATGGATTCCGGCAGATCAGCCGGTCTCTCAATCGCGATCTTGCCGCCCTTTCAGAACTCTCCGACGAGACCCCTATGGGGGTTGCTCTGGATCAGCTGGCCATGACGCTCAGCAATTGTACGAGCTGTCACGGCAGCTATCGTGTGACGCCGTCAGAAGACTGATCACCTCTTTGCCCTCAAGCCAGACTGCCAAACCCATGTCAGACAATTCTCAGACGCCTCCAGCCATCCGTATATGGGACGAACGGTTCAGCACAGACGAGTATGTCTACGGGACCGCGCCCAATGACTTTCTGGTTCGCGTCGCCGACCAGTTGCCCGGGCAATCGCGGATCCTGGCGATTGCCGATGGCGAAGGACGAAATGGCGTCTGGCTTGCCAAACAGGGCCATAATGTTCACTCGGTCGATGGTTCCAGGATCGCCCTTGAGAAGGCCAGAGCCTTGGCGCAGCAAGCTGAGGTTTCCATTGAGCTTGAGCAGGCTGATTTACTCCACTGGCGTTGGCCGAAGAGCCAGTATGACGCCGTCGTTGCGATCTTTATCCAGTTTGCAGGACCAGAGGCACGAAGGCGACTGTTTGAGAACGCCATCTCATCTTTAAAGCCTGGCGGACTTTTCATGTTGCAAGGCTATAGGACTGAACAATTAGCGTATGGCACCGGCGGCCCGCCACAAGAAGAGAACCTCTATACCGAGCAACTGCTCAAGTCAGAGCTGTCAGGCTTGGACGTCCTGGTTCTGCGAGCGCATGATAGCGTCATCTCTGAAGGGATGGGGCATTCTGGAATGTCCGCGCTCATCGATTATGTGGGGCGCAAACCGTGACCGGCTCCAATCATGAGCCGAGTGGTGCTCGGCTCTCTCCGGGAAATACCCAAAGTCAGGTTCGCGTCAGCTAGTCTGCACACATTACGCGTTTTACAGTTAGCCCTGTAGGATGGTGTGATGCGGGTATTGATAATCGAAGATAATGACCGGCTGTCACTCCTGCTCGCAGAGGGGCTGACCCGACGTGGGTTCAGTTGTGATGTGGCGGGGTCTTTGACCAGCGCCGCGGACCACATCGCCGTGACTGCGTATGACGTTCTTGTATTGGATCTTGGCCTGCCGGATGGCGATGGGGTGGACTGGCTTAAATCTTTGCCAGCCCTTCATGCGCCGGTGCTGGTGCTGACGGCGCGCGCCAGTGTGGGCGAACGGGTCATCGGCCTTGATGCCGGGGCGGACGACTACATGGTCAAACCGGCAGACCCTGATGAGATCGCCGCTCGATTACGCGCTTTGTTGCGGCGGCCCGGCTCGCGAGAGCCCGCACGGATCGAAGTGGGAGAGCTGACGTTTGATCCGGCGGCGCGCGAGGCCCGGTTCAAGGACGCGCCCTTGCGCCTGGGGCGTCGGGAAGCGGCCTTGCTTGAAGTCCTGATGAAACGACCTGATGCGGTAGTCTCGCGAGAAGCGATCGAGACCGCGCTTTACAGCTGGGATGATGCTGTTAGCGCGAATGCTCTGGAAGCCACGGCTTCACGCCTGCGCCGTCGCCTTGCAGACGCTGGCGCGGGAGGACTGATCCATGTGGTCCGCGGCGTGGGCTATTATCTCGGAGAGGTGGCGAATTGACCTCTGTGCGCCGCATGCTGGTATCGGGTTTCGTGATCAGCGCCCTCCTTGGCGCGGTCGTACTTATTGTACTTGTGGGATTGGAGTACGGGTTTTTCTCCCAAACCCCGCCGCCGCTGAACGCCACGTTGACCGAGATCATGGAGCATGTGGTGATCCCGCTGCTGGTGTTTGTCGGGCTGTCCATGGCGGGGAGCATCCTTGTGATCAATGCAGCGACACGACGGCTCAAGACGGTAGCGGATCTCGCCAATGAAGCCAGCACGCGCGGCGAAGCCTTTCAGGCGCCGCTCGAGGCGCTGCCACGCGAAATTCACCCTTTCGCTGAGGCGGTCAACCGTTTGACAGACCGTTTGGACCGCCATGCGCGCCAGCAAGAAGCCTTCGCAGCAGACGCTGCGCATGAGCTCAAGACGCCGCTTTCGGTTCTGGCTATGGAGCTCGATCGCCTGCCCCAGGACACCGCTGCTGCCTTGAAGACGCAGGTCCATGCACTGTCTGCACTGATTGACCAGCTTCTACTGCTCGCCCGATCCAATAATCCAGGCGGCCAAAACCCGGTTGATCTGGCTGCACTCAGTAAGCGTGTTGTCGCCGATCTTGCGCCCCGCGCCATCCATGATGGAAAATCGCTTTCCTATGAAGATGCGGGATCGGTCCGGATTTGCGGTCTTGAGGAAGCGCTCGCCAGCGCCCTGAGAACATTGGTGGACAACGCTTTGCGTGAAACCCCCGCTGGCGGAGAGGTTGTCGTCCGAGCGGGCCCTGGAGCGCAAGTCGCGGTGCTGGATGGCGGCGCCGGCCTGGATGCCCCCTCGCTTGAGCGCTTCAAGGCGCGCGGAGTCCGGGCGGATCAGGGCGCTTCGGGCAGCGCTGGCTTGGGGCTGGCGATTGCTGACCGGATCGCAGAAGCTCATGACGGCGAGCTTGAAACCTGCCGCCCTGAAGAGACGGGACTGCGGATCCGTTTCAATCGAAGTCTCCCACCGCAAGACTGATCTTCGAAATCAGACCTGTCAGCCTCGCGTCAGCTCCGCATCGCATGCTGGATGCACGGTCCGTCTGAGGACAAGTCATGCCTGTAGCGTTGTGGAGAAGAAGTCTCATGTTCCTTGCTAGCGCCCTGGCTTGTCCTGGACGAATGTTGCGCGTGCTGATCGCCGCTGTTGCGCTGGCGCCGGTTTCAATCACCGCACACGCGCAAGCCCAGTCAGAGGCCGTCACTATCTCTCCGGCGGCCCGTCTGGGGCTCGGCATCGAAACAGTGGAGGCCAGATCCGCCATCACGGCCGACGGCGTGGTCCTGACAGGGGAGATCGTTGTGCCGCCGCAATCGCGGCGTGCTGTTGTCGCGCCGGCGACAATGATTGTCGCCGAGACATTGGTCTTGCCTGGGCAAAGGGTGTCGACTGACGATCCTGTTCAGGTCCTCTACAGCCCGGTTCTGGAGGGGCTTCGCGCGCAGCTGGACGTGCTCGGACTGGAAGCCGAGCATGCGCAGGAGCTGGCGCAGCGCGCTGAAGCGCTGCTCGAAGCAGGCCTGACCACAGGCGAGGACCTGCATGAGCGCCGTCTGACGGCGACTGCGACCCGTCTGGAACTGGCTGCAATGCGCGCCCGCTTTGGCGCTTTCGAGTCGGGCTCCGAGGCGGGGCAATTTCTGGTGCGCGCGACCGCCGATGGCGTGCTGGCCGAGATCAATACGGAGCCCGGTTTTCGCCTTGAAGAAGGCGCCGTCATTTTCGCGATCAATACCGACGATACGGTGTGGGCGCGGCTGCATGTGCCTGCCCGTTTGTCTGATGGTTTGTCAGTGGGGTCTGAAATCCGGGTTCCCGGCGTATCAGGGACCGGCCAGATCATGGCGATCGACAGCATGATCGACCCCGCCCGCCGGGCTGTGACCGTGCATGTGGCCTTGCCCGATGGCGTCAGCGAGCGCCCCGGATCTCTGATTGACGTCCTGTTTCCTGTGACAGGGGAGCGCCAGGGGCTGAGCCTGCCTGCCCGAGCCATCGTCAGGCTGGCAGGCGAAGACCATGTGTTTATTGACCGTGGCGAAACTTTCCAGGCAGTCGCCGTTCGCGTTCTGACCAGAACGCGCGACGCTGTGACGGTTGAACCGGGCACGGTGACTGAGGGCGATCAGGTCGCCATTTCTGGGCTGGCGGCGCTCAAGAACCAGCTTGAAGGCGGCTAGACATGCTCAACCGTTTGATCGCCTTCGCCCTGAGCCAGCGCCTTTTCATTCTGGGTGCAGCCTTCGCGCTCGCCATCTCAGGCGCCATTGCCGGCCTGCGCTTGCCGATTGATGCCTTCCCGGAAATCGCTCCGACCCAGGTCAAGATTATCCTCAAGGCGCCCGGCATGACGCCGGAAGAGGTCGAGGCCCGGGTGGTCACGCCCCTGGAAATGGAATTGCTCGGCATTCCCAATCAGACCGTGATGCGCGCCAAGGCGAAATACGCCATTGCCGACATCACAATCGATTTTGAGGACGGTACGGACGTCTATTGGGCGCGTCAGCAGGTCTCCGAACGCCTGGCCTCCGTGCGGGGCAGCATGCCCGAAACTGTCGAAGGCGGTCTGGCGCCGATCTCAACGGCCCTGTCCGAGCTGTACATGTTCACGCTGGAAGGTGGAGGGCTGTCTCTGGAAGAGCGACGCTCCATCCTGGACTGGGTGATCCGGCCCAGCCTGCGCACCCTGCCTGGCGTTGCAGACGTCAATGCGTTGGGCGGACGGGTGCGGACCTTCGAAATTGTGCCCGATGAAGCCGCCATGGCTGCGGCGGGGGTCAGCGTCTCCCAACTGCGCGATGTCCTGCAAGCGAATAACCGCAATGACGGCGCAGGGCGCATCAATGACGGCGAGGAAGCGCTGGTCGTAAGAAGCCTGGGCGCGACGGAAAGCCTTGAAGACATCGCCGCGCTTGTTGTGCGCAGCGATGTCGAGGCGCCCGTCAGGGTGAGCGATATTGCGGATGTGCGTATCGGTTCGCTGACACGCTATGGGTCAGTGACCAAGGATGGTGAAGGCGAGGCTGTCCAGGGCATCGTCGTGGCGCTGCGCGGCGCAGATGCGCGCGCCGTGGTGAGCCGCGTTCAAGCGCGTCTGACCGATCTTGAACAAAGTTTCCCGGAAGGACTGCGGGTTGTTCCGTTCTATGACCGCTCGGATCTGATTGAACGGGCGGTGGGCACGGTCTCTGAAGCCCTGCTGATCGCCAGTGCATTGGTTGTGGCCATTCTGGTGCTGTTCCTGGGTAATCTGCGCGCTGCGCTGGTCGTGACGCTGATATTGCCCTTTTCGGCGCTGATGACGTTTCTGCTGATGCAGATGGTGGGCCTCTCCGCCAATTTGATGAGCCTTGGAGGTCTCGCCATCGCCATCGGCATGATCGTGGACGGCGCGATCGTGGTGACGGAGAACACCGTCGAACGTCTCAATGAGCGACCGTCGGAAAACCGACTGCATACCGTCTATCGCGCTGCAAGCGAGGTGGCGACGCCTACGGCCGCAGGCACGCTGATTATCTGCCTGGTCTTTATTCCCTTGATCTCGTTGCAGGGGCTGGAGGGCAAGCTGTTCTCCCCGGTGGCGCTAACCATCGTGTTCGCGCTGGGCGGCGCCATGCTCTTGGCGCTGACGCTCATCCCGGTGCTCGCCGCATTCACGCTCAAGGCGGGACGCGGCGACGAGGCGTTCATCATGCGCGTCTTGGGACCGGCCTTTGAATGGTCGCTGGGACGCGCTCTGAAAGCCCCGATCATCATTTATGTGATCACCGCTCTGGGCGTCGGGCTCGCTGCGATCAGTTATCTCAGCGCCGGCAAGATCTTCATGCCCACCATGAACGAAGGCGCTGTCGTGATGCAGCTCGCCAGCCTGCCGTCCATCAATCTCGATCAGAGCCAAGCGGATGATTTGCGCATTGAAGCGGCCTTGATCGAGCGCGTGCCGGAAGTGCGTCATGTCATTGCTCGTGTCGGGTCGGATGAGCTCGGCCTTGATCCCATGAGCCTGAACGAAAGCGACGCCTTTCTGCAGCTGGCCCCGCGTGAAGACTGGCGCGGACCGGATACGGACTGGCTGGTCGGGGAAATGAGGGCGGTCCTGGAAGATTTTCCGGGCATTGAATCCTCCTTTACCCAACCGATCGAGATGCGGGTTTCCGAGATGCTCACCGGCTCTCGCGGGGATCTGGCGATCAAGATTTTCGGCCCGGACGCGGATACTCTGGCCCGGATCGCCGGGGAGATAGAAACCGCAGTGGCGGAAGTCGAAGGCGCCGCTGATGTCTTCACCACCTCCAATGATCTGGCTGAATATCTGCAGGTCTCGATCGATCCTGAACGGATCGGGCGCTACGGCTTCGACGTCATCAGCACGCAGAATGAGCTGCGCAGTCGTCTGGAAGGCCTGGGCGCAGGCGAGGTCATCGAGCCGGGGCGCCGGACGCCGATCATGATACGCTCCGACGGGCGCTATCGTGACACGCCCTGGGGGTTCGAGGATTTGCGTATCGCTGCGCCAGATGGCGGAGAGGTGCGGCTGAGCGATATCGCCCGTGTTGAACGGGCCGAGGGGCTGGCTGTCGTCGATCGAGAGAACGGATCACGCTACGCCGTAGTGCAAGCATTTGTGTCGGGCCGGGACCTTGTGGGCTTTGTCGAGGATGCGCAGACGGCGGTCCAGGGGCTGGGCCCGTTGCCGGCAGGCTATCGGATTGAATGGGGTGGTGAGTTCGAGAACCAGCGTCGGGCGGCGGCGCGCCTGAGCCTGATGGTGCCCGTCGCGCTGGTGCTGATCTTCATCGTCCTCTTCGCCACGCTGCGCTCGGTGCGTCAAGCGCTGCTCATCCTGGCCAATATCCCCTTCGCGCTGGTGGGCGGGGTGATCGCGTTGCGACTGTCGGGGGAATACCTCTCGGTTCCCGCCTCTGTCGGCTTCATCGCGCTCTTGGGCATTGCGGTCTTGAATGGCCTGGTGCTGATCACCCATTTCAACGATCTGCGCGCCCAAGGCCAATCTGTCGAAGATATCGTCCTGAAAGGGACACGCCGACGCCTGCGCCCTGTTTTGATGACAGCGACAACCGCCGCTTTCGGCTTGGCGCCTTTGTTGTTCGCCTCCGGTCCCGGGGCGGAGATCCAGCGCCCTCTGGCAGTGGTTGTCATTGGGGGACTCGTGTCCTCCACACTTCTGACCCTTTACCTCCTGCCTCTGCTCTATCGCCGCTTCGGCGTTGAGACCGGGTTGGACACTGAACGTACGGAGGTCGCCCGATGGGTCCGTCCCTATGCAAGCTAAGCCTTGTCTGTCCACGCGACATCAAAACAGCCCTGGCTGACATCCTGGATGATCTGCCCGACGCCATCCCCGGCTACACCATGCTGCCCTGCGAAGGGCGTGGGGCTGACATGCATCTCGCCACAGCAGGAGAACGCGTGCGAGGCGCGATGCAGGCCGTGCAGTTCGTGATGATCCTGCCGCGCGGAGATGTTGCGACCATTCTAGATACAGTCGCTGCGCGCTGCCCTCGTCGACAAATCGCGTACTGGATTGAACCTATTGAAGAGTTTGGACGGCTGATATGAGCTATATATTTCCCGCCCTGTTGCTCGTCAGCGCATTGTTACTGTCGCCGCCGGCTCAGGCCCAGTCTGCAGAAGAGCATGTGCGCATTGCATTGGAGGCAGCGCCTTCGGTTGCGGTCGCTCGAGCGGAGCGAGAGATCGCGCTGGCTCGGGCCGAACAGCGCGATATCGGCGAGTATGAAACCAGTCTCGATGCAGGCTTCGCCCGGCGTCAGGCCGAATCCTCTTCTGACACCAGTGAGTGGCAGGTGGGCGTGACGCGCAGTTTTCGTTGGCCGCAGAAACGCCGCCTGGACAATGAGCTGGCCCGGACGGAAATGGCTATGGCGGACGCGTCCTATGCTGCGGCCTGGCAGGCCGAAGCGCTTGAGTGGGTCAGCCTCTGGGTCCAATGGGATCAGGCGCGCGCACTGGAAGCGATCATGGGCAGCCGACTAGAAGACGCCCGTGCGCGCCGCGACGCAGAAGCGATCAGGGTCGATCAAAACCGGGGGCGGGATGTCGACCTTGATCGATTGGAACGCGATCTGTCCTTAGCCGCCGCAGCTCTGCAGGGCGCGCAAACGGACCGAGAACTAACCCGCTTGGCGCTTGAGGCGCGGTTCCCGGGCACAGCGCGTCCTGAACTGGCGCAAGGGCTGCTCTCTGGTACATGCAGACTTTCACAAGACAACGAAGACGCTCTGTCAGCGATGTTGGCGGAAAACCCGCAATTGCATGTCGCGCGTCTGGAGCTGAACCATGCCGAGTTGATGCGTCAACGTGCTGAATATGACCGGCGAGCGGACCTTCAATTGGGCCTTCAGGTCTTCAGTGAACAAGATGGTCGTGAGACCGGAGTCGGCGTTGGAGTGTCCTTACCCATTACAGGCGGACTAAGAGCAGCGCGCCTCACTGAAGCGGCTAGCGCCCAAGGTGGTCGGGTCGCAAGCCTCGCTGCGGCTGAGGCGACTATCCGTCGTCAGGCCTTGGAGCTGATTGCCCGCAATATCCGCAGTGAGCGCCAGGTGGAGCAGACACAGGAGGCTGTCACAGCGGCGGAACGGGTGCTGGCTCGACTGGAACGCGGGCGCGATCTGGAAGCGGTGACGGTGCTCGACACGCTCGAAGCTCGTAGCGCTTTATGGGGCGCTCGTGAGGCGGAAATCTCAGCAAGTTCGGACAGGCTGAACTCCCAATTGCTGACCGCCGTTCGCTTAGGATGCGTTCTAAGTGTCGATGGCTGAAGCATCACTTCATCATTACCTAAGCTGATGAAGCCTACTGCCGGTTCATCCCTAAAGCGGACAAAAAGGGAGATGCGATTTCGCCCGGTAGTACTCTGAAGCTCGCTTGATCGGCTGGTAAGAAGCCTGGATCGCTAGCGGAGACGCTCACATTACATACCATCTCCAGTGTTCAAGATTCTCCGGACAACGCGGCGAGCCTTATTTTGTAGTGCGTAGCCAACGTATCCGAAAACGATGTGAAAGCTTCTAGGCGCTGCAAACGTTTTTCTAAACGTTCTAATTCCTCGCTGTTCAGGGAAACGTCTTCATCAATTCCACTGTTTGAAGACACAAACTCGACCACGACTCGCATTGCATCCGGCGGCCCATCAACGGCGTTGGCAATCTCGATGAGTTTTGCGGCGTCTGGAGCTGATTGCGCCGCCAACTTGAAGCACTCGCTGATCAGAATTCGCGCTGAATAGTCTATCCCCTCAGCGACCTCCAACCATTGTTCACTCGGGCTCTGGTCTTCTTTTTCCTGCCGACCGTGAGGTCGTTGGAAGTACCGTGGAAAAGTGGATTCTGGGTCGAGGCTCGCGATCGCTCGTGCGACCGGCTCTACTTCCTCAAATGGACGTTTGCCGTCCGGAAGTTCGTGTCGATGCCTCCACAGCTGAAGAATTGCCTCATAGCACTCGTGATTGAGCGCGCGATTGGAGCCTCCAGCCTGCTCAGACCGCGTTATCAGCTCCGCGATATGATGAGCCATCCACCGGCTAAGCGTGTCAGTCGAGTCCTCAAGGTCGAGTTCGCACACTAAGCGCTTACCTAGTTCCATTACGGTGCTAGTGTGTTCTGACTTCGCCACGCTCGTTGACCAAGAAGATTTTTCTTGTGCTTCGGACACGTTCCTTCTCCTCATCTTCGCTAGCTTGGTAGGGGCGATAGACCCGGTGGCGATCAATCCGAACTTCAACAATTAGCTGCTCTTCGGTTCCGCTAAGTAATTCGCAGATCGCAGCTCTTGAAGCTAATAAGCGCTGGCCACGTTCAGGACTGGTGAAATCGCTCCGTTGCTTTTCGTCGAAATGCCCCCAAACCTCGGAAGAAAATAGAACGCTGCCATTCGGGCCGGTCCACGTTCTCTGGTCCTCATCTGGTCGCAGCTTTAGGCGACCGCAAATTCCATCGGCTGGCCTGGAAGCAGGAAAGGCGATTCCTCCGGCCCACCGGTCGAAGTCATCGAGGCCACCGCGATAGCCTTCATAGGATATCCACCCCCTTAGGCCGAAATCCCCGTGCTTGATCTCGTGCACCGAACCGGCGTTTGGAAGACAATAATCCATATGGTCTTTAGCGGAACTCAACGCCCGCGTGAGCGCGTCAGCGTGCCTTGCGTCAACCAATGCGCTTACAACGTGGACATTCTGTTGGCGCTCTGGATTGGCAGTAGACCAGTCCCCGTCAACAACAATGCGTTCTCCTGTAAACAGAGCTTCAATAAAATCCGCGGATGTGACCAAAACATATTCTTGGTCATCCCGATTTTTCGCTTTCCAGCTCGTAAGCAACTCAGGCTCGGTATCACGGCGATCCGAAAGCCAACGACCGTCATTGCGCGCGATATCGTGACGCTCTAGCCACGATGCCCATTCATCTTCTTCGCCGTAATTGGGATTACTGATCGTCTGCTCCGACCGCAAAAGCTGGCCGGCGAGTAACATCATCGCATGGTAGGATAGATAAAAGCTCCACACGTCCACTCTGGGGTAAGAACCGTGGGACGCCATAGATCGGTCGGACTGATAGAGGCCAGAGTTAGCGCGCGGATCTTCGTCCCAGCGCCCATTGGAAGTCGCTCCCAACTCTTCTCTGATAATCTTGAGCGCGCGCGCTTCAACAGCCTTCTGGGAGAGCCCGAAAACGCGACCCAACGGTGCCAACCAATACGGACCAAAGTCGATGCCGAAGAAGTATCGATCCTCCGGCGCCTCGGGCTCTGCTTTTGATTCCGATTGTCTTATGTGTTCGAACTCCTCTACGTGTTCTATCTCAAACGGAGAGCAGTTTATGTTGTTCAGAAACTCCTCCTGGTCCCCCGTCGCCTTGACGACACCCTGCTTAACCAGGCTAAGAGCGGCCCGTTTTGCAAACTCGCGCATCATGATGTGCAGGCTGCCCTCAGTCGCCCAAAGGAAGAGGGTGTCAAAGTGTGTCTTTAACGCCTGCGGATGCTCAACTGCAGCTCGTGCGATTCCGATCAAAAACCATTGCTTTGCATGGAGTTCATAGGCTGGCAGCGTCGCGTCAAAGAACGCATTAGAGTTTCCGCCATCAGCAAGCTTAACGAGCTCAGCTAAAAGTTCGACGCGGCCGAGTTCCACGATGCCTCGGACTACGTGCGCTGCCTCCCATCGCTCGACGGCGTCTGGAGACGCGAGCACTGACCATAGATGGCCTGCCAGTGAAGCTAGTCCGGAATTTGGCGGCTGCAGGTGATTTGCCCAGGACCCGTCCGCGTCGGTGTCTTCGAGCATCGAGTCAAAAAGCTGGAGACCATACTCGAGAACGGATAAAGCCTCGTCATCCGTAATGTTGGGTGCCAACAATCCAATAAGAGAAAAGAGGCGGTCGCTATCGAGCAGATCAGGCAGGTCTCCTACCGCATCCAAAACTGTTGCGGCAAGCTCAGCCTCCGAGGCCCCTGAGAGTTCTGACGCTAAGTCAAACGGCAGGATTTGATAGTAACGGCTGCGGGCAATTTCGAGACACCGGCGACGTAAATTGGTTCGCACAGCTTGAGCTAGTGCCTTCTTCGTAGCAGGTCTTTCTTTCCAGGTTGAGGGAACTTGCTCTAGAAACGAACGAAACTGATAGGCTTCGAATTCGACGACGTCAGATATGGCGTTAATCAGATCCGGCTCGCTGCCGATCGAGACCCGCACCAGCAATTCTTTGAAGAACTGATCATGCTCTAATGGCGGCTCTGTATCTCGAAAGCGACTATAAGCCCTCGATATCCCATCGACGCTCGAGACATCGCAATCTTCAAAGATCGCGTCCCATTCCTTCGCCGATTTCGTACGTAGTTTCCAGTCGCTGTTGCGGTCGAGCTCGCGAGCATTTTCAGTGGCAGCTTTTTGCGTGGCTCGAGTAGCGATACTCTCGAGTCCGTCGATTTCGATACTGTGCGCTTCAGCTGCACGAAAGAGAGCCTGGCTCCCATCTGCACTGAACTTCATGTACTTGAACAGGTGTTGCCCAAACATCTTTCGATTTTTGCGGTCAGGGCAGGCATTTAAGATTTGATCGGTCAGCCTACCGGCATCCCACTCACCACTAATCGCGATTAAAGGCGCAGCGTCGAGTGGGTGAAGAAACTCTTGATCGACAAGCGTTTGCACAACCAGCGGGAACACGCGTTTATGCCATCCAAACTCCCTGTCTCGCCACCTACTGGAGATCGTCAACGCTGACTTAGGACACAATCCAGACAGCGCACGCACTGAGGCAGACCAATCGAAGTGCTTGTCTCTGGCCACATATTGATAAGTCAGCTCGGCACAACGCGCGAAATTGTAGGCTGTTTGAGGCACCGGTCGGTCGGAGCTGGCGGCCCGATCTGCGAGGTCAACGATAGCTGCCCAGCGGGATAGATTTTCATTACCGACCCTGCTCGAAACGGCCACGGCGTCATCAAAAAAAGCCTTGGCATCTAAAGGGCTGAACGCCAGCACTGATCGAGCGCAATCCATGTAACCGTCAGCGATGCTATCCGCGTCCGACCGGTCTGCGTTGTGAAGATTGAAAGCCTCTAGAGCGAACTGTAGCGCCTCTGCCTGAGTTTCGGCTGTCCTGCCGCAGAACCGAGACAATGCGTTTAGAGTCGGCGTAAACAAGGCTCGTTTCAAGCCACGCTTCCAAGCGAAAAATGCTTCCCATGCACCGCCTTCAAACACACCGGCGCGATGCAGGACTTCCATCCAGAGCAGTGCTTTCTCGTCAGCGGCGCGGCTCCCATAGCTCGCGTATCGATCTGTGGAAGCGTTCGAAGCTTTATTAGCCTCCTCAATGAGGCCTTCCAACTCGCCGGCGCCAAGCTGACCCAGAATACCAGCGGCGCGAAGTCGGTAGAATGGCAGCAGGCCGGTAACATGCTCGTCGAACTCGTACAATTCTCTGGGCTTACTGTGCTGCTGATCTTTATCCATTTCCTTGAGCAATTCCGGATGGGCCAGATCGCGCCCAGTTAGCTTTTCGCCTCGCAATGCAGACCTCAAAGTATAGGCCCGCAGGAAGACAGATCGCGATTTTGAATAGCCATGCGAAAGACCCCGAGGCGGAGTTTTGGGTAGGTACCGGGTGAGAACATCGATTCCATCGTCGACAGAACAGACCTCCAAGAGCAGGGCCCCTTCTACGAGCGAGGTCACGGCCTCAAGCACGTACTCCTTTGAATCCCAAGCGTCCCTAACAGACAGGTCAATGCGCTTGCTCGATACGAGCCGCATAGCGCGGCGAACAACGCCGACATCTGGTGTTTTAAGCACCGCACTGAGTTCCACACATAGACCGAGCACCAAGCAAAGATTGTTGCCCGCCGAGCAGGCCATCTGCTTGATGTCATCCATACGTCCATGATCAATTAATCGCCGGCCAACGATGCGGGCGACGTCATACATAACCGAACGCGGGCGCCAACCATTGAGTGTTTCAACGGCACGTGCGGCTCCGTGTACATTCAGATGCGCGAGGGTTAGCTCCGCGATGTCTTGATGAGAAACCTGTTCCGATTCTCGTTCTTCGTCCGACAAACGGCTCCAGTTCTGAAGCCATTCGTGTGCCATCCGAAGACGACTACGCGCGTCGCCCTGCAGCTCTTGACGAGCAGACATGATCGAAGCTTGGTAGGCATTGTGCGAGCCGAGCCACCCCGATCCAAAGACATCTCGTGAAACAAGTTCTTGGATAAGTTCTAGATCTAGAAATTCGGAAGCCAAATCAGTGTTGTTTTGCAGCAAATTGCGTTGCCGTTCATCGCCAGCGACCTGCCCGCCAGCTCGCAAAGCAAGTTTCGCAGAGTCAACGTATCGTCTTGTACGAAGCCCCGCTTTTAGGGCGAACTGAATACGGCGAAGCTCAATCTCACGCCTCTCCAGATCACTTGTTTCAGGCAATGCCTTACCACTTAAGGCGAGATCAACGAGATCGGTAAAGTTCCCTGCCTCGAGCATCAACTGAGGCAAGACGGAGGCGGCATAAGCGCTTCCAGTGGCTAGCGGCTTTAGACGAGATACAAACGCATCAAGCTCGGCGGGCGACGGTCTAAAGCGTTCCCGGAACCAAGTCTCAGCGGGTTCGTCGAAAAACTGGATGGCATCACCGGAAAGCAAAAGTGGACGGCCTAGCTCGATCACAAAGCTACTGATCGCGGCCGGCTCCACCGCCGACATCTCAGACAGAACGCTAATCGGCACAAAGGGCCTCAACGTAGCCAACGCCTCACAAATTCGGTTGATCTGCTCGCGCTCAACTGTTGTGCACTCGTCTAACAACTTGTCGACGGCATTCTGGAGCAGTTGCTTAATAGTCTCTGCGACACTAGTTGGGTTTGGGCCAAGCGCGCGAAGAGTTTCCGGAAGGGATAGCCCTTTCGATAGCCCTAGCGCCTGGACGCGGGGGTTTTGCGAACTCAAACGATGAAACTCGTCGATGTCGTGCTGGCTGCAGTCGGAGAACTTTGAGCTTAGGTGCGATCCTGTTTCCTCGCGGCTGAATGGCTGCAACTCGATCCGAATTGTATGAGGCGGCGGATCGAGCAGGTCTTGGCGGTGCGTACGACAGAGAAGAATCAACCGGACGTTATCCGGAAAAGACTGTCGAATTAGATCTCGGACAAATGAACGCGCCTCACCAATCTCTTCCGCGGCCATCTGCGCATTGTCCGCAGCATCAATCACCAATGCCAAAACTGCGGCGGGATCGCTCAGTTTCAACTTAGCGGCAGCCTGTCCGATCCGGTGGTTAAATGCTCTCATATAGTCAGAGGCATCCGCGGCGCTGTTAGGTATTAGCGGGTGGCACAACCCTTCTGCAGCCAGTTCGTTGGAGATCTGAACTAGTGCGTCGCGGTGGCGGTGCCGATACGTGGCGATGTTGCGATAAAGGCCATTGCCATAACAGTCGTACAAAACGGTAGCCGACCCGCAGGGAAGCCCCCGACCAATCCGAGACGCAAGAACGGATTTTCCAACTCCGGCATCCGCATGGACAACTAGCGGGTGCGCTGCTTCGATTATTGTGGAGAGCAGCTCGGCTTCTTGGGCACGTTCAAGTTCGTCTGGCGGCGAAGCAATAAGACATGGTGCTGGGAACAATCGGTGTTCTTCCGTTCCTAGAGCTCGGAGAACATCCATCTTATTGATAGTTGGGTTCGCCTCTCCTTCCGACGTTGCGCGGCGTGTAACCAACTCCTTCATTCTGAGTGGTCCGTCCGCGTCCCCCCCAGGCAAATAGCCCTGAACCTCTTGGTGAAGGATATTTCGTTGTTCCCAATACCCGTGCTGGCCCGCATCGAGGTGAAGCAGCCCGGCGAAAGCGTTGAGGGCGGATCCAGACAGGCCTGTAAAGCGCTCCAACTTTTCGAGCTCTTTCGGATGACGCGCCGAATTTCCATTAGCGGCGTCTAGCACGGCTTCCGCGATCGCTTTCGCAATCGGACGATTAGTGACGTAACGAAATTCTATTTTCGCCGCGAGATCTTCCGGCGAGAAATCCTTACGCAGCATCGCATATCGTTCAGCAAAGCCGCGGATCGTTTTCTCCAGTCCGCTCGCGGTCCATGGCTGTTCAGGGTGGAGCGTAGAGTGCTTGAGCTGCAGGTATCGAATTCGTGTCGCGCTCTCGAGTTCTTCGGCTCCCCAGTACTCCGCCAAATCGATTACGTCTGTCCCTGCTTCGGTGGCCGGGGCGCCCTCTTGCTCGCTGGGCGATACTGCTTCGACGCTAATCGCGACCAAACCCGACTTCGGATGGAGGAGGCGCAGGCAACGGCGCGCTGCCCAGAGGTAGTGAAACTGATCACCATCCCGACTCGGTCGTACAAGATCTGTCTTTGGCATTGCTGACTTTGCCTAAGCTGAACGCATCCATGGAGTCGTAGAAGATCGACTGGATTTTTGGAAGCTCCACACACGCCAAGCGGGAAGCGCTTCATAGCTAGGCGATCGACTGGGGTCTTACGAACCGGAGCATCTCCCCTGACCGGTATTGTATGCCATCGGGCTTTCTCGGCTAAGACCGCTTCTGCGCCAAAGCAGTCTCGGAAGAGCCATCGCGCTGGGCAGCCAAAAGAAGAGCGCCTTTAGCTGGCTCCGTATGTGGATTGAGAAAGTCATTTTAAAGCTGATAAAAATTCAGCTATTAAGATAATTATCTTGCAATTTTGGAAAATTTAAAGTATAAAAAAATGGGTTCACGGGGTGCACCCATTTTCCGAAAATTTAGCTTGATTTTAGCACACATCGCACGTGCGCGACATCACGTGTGGTTAATGATGCTGTTCAAGTTAAGAGCAGGCCGTGTTTAGCCTGCCCAGATTTCGGAAATTCGTCTGCAGCATGACAATTCGCTTTCAATGCAGCGCATCGCACATGCTGACAAAATCCCACCAAAAATCTTAGCACCAAAATCTATGACCACCGGTCATCGATCCTGTGTGCTCATAGCTCTCAAGAGAGAAATATGAAAATTATAGGCTACCAATACCCTGATGAGGGCCACGTCCTCGCTTCGCTACAACCCCACCTCTGGGATAAGCTGAACCCCCGCCGGAAACCTGAGTGGATCACAGGACGGAAGGTCACCGCAGACCAGCCGGTGCCTATCATAATTAGAGAGTCGGGCGGCGTTTACCGTAAATTCCTTACTGTTGCAGGGTTGCCGCGGATTAACGAAATGCCGCGGCTCAACAAAGACATCGATGTGCACAATCAGAAGCGCGGTATTCTGCCAATAGCTAGTTTCGTCTATGACTATTTGAGCCGCAAACCCTCTGACCCTTATATGACAGTAAAGCCAGGCAATGGGCGAGATGTCTTTTACATCGCTGGGACTTACGATCTTAAACCTGGCTCAATAGAACCAGATTGTTTCTACCCGAAACTGGTTCGCTCAAGTGGCGGCCTCGGGCACGTAAGTTATTGGGAGCCCCTCTTCATCGATCCGCACCAAGCACAGCAATGGCTTAACCCATGGCATAATCCGCATTTCGACCTCAAAGGCCGAGCATTTGGGTTTTTCCAGTTCGGTAAGACTGAGCAGTTCGCCTAAACCCGGGACAGCACGCATAAGGACACTGCAACAGAGATAGGCTCAAATAGCCTTATCTCTCAATCAGCATGCCTATTGAGGGGTCATAGACGAAGTCGCCTATGCCCCCTTCCCTGAACTTCTCAATAGCCTGGTCGATCACAAAAGGTGGCACCAGGAACCACTCGCGCGGCTCAACGGGATTTCCAAACCGATCCGGGATGGAAATCTCGAGCCGCGCGGGCTCGAAGACGCGATGCATCAAGCGTTCGAACTTCTTGCGATTGATGTTGAACAACTCATAGGTCGCCATGACTTCGCCCTCTGCGAGGAGGTAGGTTTCAGCCTTGGCCGCACCGACGATACGCGCCTCCACGCTGCCGCCCGTGACGCCGATCTTGTGGAGCACCTCACGGTTCTCTGCGACCACTGGATTGGTCGAGTTGCTGCGCAGGACATAGATTGTCCCGCTCGCGAGATCCTCTTCCTCCTGAGCGTCACCAAATAAGGGGGGGGGCCGGCCGTTGGCTCTGCAATGCGCCGGCTGGTCTCGTCCTAGTAGATTGCGCGTTGAAGTGACCGGAGAAGCAAATTGTTCTCGGCCTCATTTGATAAAATCAAGCGCAAACGGAAGTACATCTATCCATGCGGCAGCCAGATGCGCGCTCCATGGTGGCCCACGAGCTCATTTCCAGAAGGCTTTCGTTCCGTCAACGCCATGTTGACAGAAGGAAAAAGGTAATTATTACAATAAACTGACTTGACTCACCCCCCTCTTCTCAGCAGGCTCATTACGGTTGCTGCCTCACTAGGAAAGAACTTCAAAGGTGTGGCGGCTGAATGAAAGGAAGGCTCACTCAAGCCCGGTCTTCCACACCTCGCGCTTTAGCTCATTGCGTCTGGACCAGGCTGATAAAACACGAATAGCGAGATCATTTTCCAATGGCAGACCAAGTCGATATTTCGCACTGGCGGATGATTGTAAAAGCCCTGCGCAAGGCTCTTCAGGATCGCAAGGTGGAAGTGTCAGAGGATGATCTGGCTTACGTTGCCCGGTTCTTCCTGGAGCATCTGGAAAGCCGATCTTTGCACGTGGTTCCGGCGATCCCGAGCAAACGGATGCTCGAGGCGTCGATGAATGCGCTAAGCGCCTCCAATCGACCGACCGTCCGGAACATTGGCACCAAGCGAAAGCATCGCTGGCGCCTTGCTGCCTCACTGAAGGCTGCCCCGAGCTGGCGTGAAGGCGCAAGGGCTGAAGGTTATATGCCCCTCAGCCCAAGCACGGCTTTGGACTAGCGCAGCCGGCGCTTCCGCCGCGCGCCACACGCCCTTACCCTCAATTTACCAATACCACCACAGCTTCCGGCGGCAACACTCGCATGACAGGAATTGTCCGAGTTACTGGAGGCTCAGCGATGCGAGCTTTCCACTCAGTATCCGTCAGGTCCCGGTCGTTCCAGACATAACCCGTATCCGCACTGCGCACATTGATACAACGGGTCAATGCCTGGTCCTGAAGGTAGGCTATGGCATTGCGCGCACGATGGGCAGGGGAACGATCTGCAACCACTCCCTGACTTTCATCCTCTTCCGCCAACGCCTCCACTATGACATCCATGGATACCGGAACGTCAGCTTCATCGAGCAAGCGGCCAATGACCTCTAGGTCTGACCGCACCGTATCCAGGCGCGTATCCTCCCATTGCAGCTCGTATGAGAAGGTCCAAACGAAGTTCGCGTTATCAAGTTCGAACATCGGCGGGCGTGGTGGAGCATCTCATCCATTCAGAGGCCCTTCAGGACGTTGATTGCACCTTCCTGAAGGGAAACCATGAAGCCACCTTGCTTGAGTTTCTCGACACCCCTGAAGTGGGCTCGTCCTGGAGCACCTATGGCGGCCTTGAAACCCTTCTATCCTATGGCGTGCAAGATATCGGACTGAGCAAGGACGAAGCCCATTGGGCGGCGACGTCCAAGCGGTTTCGCGAACACCTCCCACCCGCTCATCTCGAGTTTTACAAAACGCTCGAAAGCTTCACGATACGCGGCGAGTATCTGTTTGTTCATGCGGGGATAGACCCTGGCAAAGCGCTTTCCGAGCAGACTGATGCGGAGTTTCTCTGGATTCGTGATGCGTTTCTGAACGATACGCGCCAGTACGACTACATGATCGTGCATGGGCACACGCCGCAATCCGAGCCGAGCAAGGATAACAGACGGATCAGTCTGGATACGGGCGCCTACCAGACCGGCGTTCTGACAGCCGCAGCCATCAGCGCTGCTGGCGTCGAGTTCATTTCAACGCGCTGAGCCTCATCAGCGGTCAGCCTGCTGTATAAGACGTGGAAGAAGCCCCCAGCGGATCATTTGAGACCGTGGACCATTCAAGCAGACTCGGACCCGTCTGAAGCGCGCGCCACTCATACCGGGTTTGCCCCACCGTAAGGATATGAGGCGACACGCTGTCCAGCACATAATCTCCCGCTTCAAGCCGCAAGATCAGGACAGCGTGCAAACCCGTGCCTGGTGACCAGGCTGTCGCCATGCGCATCCGGTCAGCAGGCGCGCCTGCCTCCAGAAGCGCTGCACGCTTTTCAAGCGCGAAGTCTTCACAATCCCCATAAGTGACGCCTTCCGATCGGATGGGCAGAACCCAACGCTCCTCCATATTCCAGGTCAGAGCATCGCTTCGATAGGAGATCGCGGTATTGATCGCGGCGTTGACCACATGCGCCATGGCGAGCAATTGCTCATCAGAATACTCTTGTTCAGAAAACGCATCAGACGCTGCTGACGTTTCCTCCAACACAGCTGGCGAAGACTTGCTCATGTCTTTATTGTTTGTCGCCAGCTCGGCGTCGACAAGTCCGCAAGCCTCACGGTTTTCCATACAGAATGCGAACGCGCCGACGGGAGGCACCGTCACCTGATGGGCCACAAGGTGGGGTGTACCGGGCGTGGTGGCTGAGCAAGCGGTCAACCACAGACCAGCCAGGGCAAGGCCAAGAAGAGACAAAAGGGTGGGCCGGGACCGTTGCTCATTCTGAGTGGACACGTCTGTTCTCCTGCGTGCTTCTGCGCACGAGGAGACTGGCCTTTTAACTTATAAAATTCGGACTATTTACTTGCTTAATATAAATTTACCCTAACGCTTTATTTATTTTACTTGAGGGTAACCTTAACACAATCTAAATCCAAACCTTCGTCTAAATCATTGTCAAAAATGGAGTTTCTCTCGCCCTCACGAGGTTCTGTCAAATGCGGGGGCGGCTCAGGTCCGCAGCAGCGTCCAAGTATAGTGGTTAGCCTGTGTTTATAGATAATGACGCATTAACCCAGAGCCCGCTTCTCTGTCGCCGGTGAGCCGGCTTTGCGAGCGCCCTGAAGGCAGAAGCTTCACCGCCCTGCGCAAGAGACAGGCTCAGCGTCACTGACCGGCGCACCCTCATTCCTCGCGCTTCAACTTGCGGATTTTGCAACTATTGCGCTCGCGCTTTCCGCTCGCTTTCTTTACACTGCAACGCAGCAATGGGGGCCTTGATGCGAGTATTGGTCGTTGGCGGCGCGGGCTATATCGGTTCGCACATCTGTAAAGCGCTCGCTGAAAGAGGCGATACGCCGATCGTCCTCGACAACTTGTCTCGCGGTCACCGCCACGCGGTGAAATGGGGACCTCTGATCGAGCAAGATGTGCGCAATGTCAGCGCCGTGACACAGGCGATGTCAGACCAGCACATCGACGCCGTCATGCACTTCGCCGCGAATATCGAGGTTGGCGAAGGCCAGCGCGAGCCGCTGGCGTTCTGGGACAACAATGTCGCCGGGGTCATCGCACTGCTCCAGGCCATGGAGCGCTCGGATCTGCGCCATCTGGTCTTCTCATCCACCTGCGCCGTCTATGGCGAGCCCCAAACGCTTCCTATCACCGAGGATGAGCCCCGAACGCCAGTCAACGTCTATGGCCAGACCAAACATGTGGTCGAACTCATGCTGGAAGATGTCTCTGGGATCGGGACGCTCAACTATGCCGCTCTGCGCTATTTCAACGCGGCTGGCGCGAGCCCGGATGGAGAGATCGGCGAAGAGCATGACCCCGAGACCCATCTGGTGCCCAATGCGCTCAAGGCCGCAGCCGGGCTTGGTGGGCCCATGCACCTGTTTGGAGATGACTACGAGACGCCAGACGGCACATGCGTACGCGATTACATCCACGTGACGGATCTCGCCCAAGCTCACCTCAAGGCGTTGGACCGCTTGCGAGATGGAGCACCGTCTTTCGCCTGCAATCTTGGAACCGGATCAGGCATTTCCGTCAAACAAATCCTGGACGCGGTCGAAAGCGTCACTGGCAGGCCTGTGCCCCACTCGATTTCTCCCCGCAGGGCGGGAGACGCCGCGCAGCTGATCTCCGACACCCGCTTGGCGCGCGAGCTTCTTGGTTTCGAGCCCGCCTTCTCGGACGCTCAAACCATCATCAAGCATGCCTGGGCGTTCCATGCCCCGCGATGGGGCGTCGCCTCGCTGTAAAATCCGCTCACCATCAAGGTCCCGGCCAGACACAATTCGCGCCGGCCCAGCCGTGAAACGCTGCGAACGGGCGACAGGAGGCCGCACGTCCGGGTTCATTTTTCAAGGGATTACTGGCTGACATCCTCGTCAGGCGGACCAATAATGGACAGGTCTGACCCTGATGTCAGGCGCACGCTCAACTGAGCGACACAGCGAACCCCTTTGAAAGGCGATCCTTGGCCCATGGCCAGTTTCAAACGCTATTTTCCGATCTTCGACTGGGGTCGCACCTACGACAAAGCCGCGCTTGGGCATGATCTGACAGCTGCGGTGATCGTCACCTTGATGCTGATCCCGCAATCGCTCGCCTACGCCTTGTTGGCCGGACTGCCGCCTGAAGCGGGGATTTACGCCTCCATCGCCCCTATCCTTCTGTACGCCCTGTTCGGCACCAGCCGGGCGCTGGCGGTCGGGCCTGTCGCCGTGGTGTCTTTGCTGACCGCCTCCACCATCGGCCAGGTGGCTGAAGCCGGAACCGCCGGCTACGCCGCAGCGGCGCTGACTCTGGCCTTCCTGTCAGGCGGCTTTCTGGTCGTGCTGGGATTATTGAGGCTGGGTTTCCTTGCGAACTTTCTCAGTCATCCGGTCATCGCCGGCTTCATCACCGCCTCCGGCGTTCTGATCGCCGCAAGCCAGCTCAAACACGTGCTGGGCGTATCGGCCGAAGGCCATACTCTGATCGAGATGATCCTCTCGCTCGTCGCCCATGCCGGCGATGTGCATGGACTGACGGCTGCGATTGGTTTCAGCGTCATCGCAGTCCTGTTCGGGGTGCGCTCGGGGTTGAAGCCCGTGCTGGTCAGGCTCGGCGTGAATGTGCGTCTGGCCGATTTCATCACCAAGGCCGGGCCCGTCGTGGCGGTGGCGGCGACCACCGCCCTCGCCTGGGGGTTTGATCTTGAAGCCCGCGGCGTCGCGCTGGTGGGCGACGTGCCCCAGAGCCTGCCGCCCCTGACTGCGCCGGATTTGTCGCTGGAGCTGATGCGCGCCCTGTTCATTCCCGCGGTCCTGATCTCGATCATCGGCTTTGTGGAATCGGTCTCGGTGGCCAAGACGCTCGCCGCCAAAAAGCGCCAGCGCATTGACCCCGACCAGGAGCTGATCGGACTGGGCGCGGCCAATCTCGGCGCGGCGTTCACCGGCGGATATCCGGTCACGGGCGGGTTCGCCCGATCCGTCGTCAATTTCGACGCCGGAGCGCAAACCCCAGCCGCCGGCGCGTTCACAGCGATCGGCCTGGCGCTCGCCGCGATTTCGCTGACCCCGCTGATCTATTTTCTGCCCAAGGCGACTCTGGCGGCCACAATTATTGTCGCCGTGCTCAGCCTGGTGAATTTCTCCATCCTGAAGTCGACCTGGCGGTATTCCACCTCCGATTTCATCGCGGTGTTCGCCACCATTTTGCTGACCTTGTCGCTGGGCGTGGAGGTGGGCGTCGCGTCCGGCGTGGTGTTGTCGGTGCTGTTGCACATCACCAAGACCTTCAAACCTCATATCGCCGAAGTGGGGCGCGTACCGGGCACCCAGCACTTTCGCAACATCCACCGCCACGCCGTGGAGACCACGCCCTCTCTCTTGACGCTGCGCATTGATGAGAGCCTGTACTTCGCCAACGCCAACTTCCTTGAGGACATGATCCTCAACCGGCTGAGCCGGGACGCCCAAACAATCCGTGATGTGGTGCTGATGTGTTCGGCGGTGAACGAGGTGGATTATTCGGCGCTGGAGACACTGGAAACGCTCAACACCCAATTGTCGGAGATGGGCGTCCGGCTGCACCTTTCAGAGGTCAAGGGCCCGGTGATGGACAAGCTCAAGGACACGCATTTTCTCAAAGCCCTGAGCGGTGAGGTTTTCTTGTCCCAGCATGACGCCTGGGCGGCGCTCAGTGGGGGCGAAGCGGAGGCGAGACCATCAGGTCCGCAAGCCTGACCATGCCTGAAACCGCAGCGACGCGCCCGACTGGCGAGCCCTGCAAACAAATGATTGCAAGGCGTGTGAGCACCTGCGATAGCTGACAGGCGTTCAGGCGCGGGATTGACCATCCGGGGGAGAGCGAACATGACCAAAGTCACGCCCGTCATATTGTGCGGCGGCGGCGGCACTCGCCTTTGGCCCCTGTCCACGCCCCGAACCCCCAAGCAATTCCTGCCTCTGACCGGTCCGCAATCCATGGTGGCCGAAACCCTGGCGCGCGTCAGCGATGACGGCCTGTTCGGACCGGCCATGGCGATCGGCTCCAGCCGCCATCGTGATGCGCTGCAACAAGAGCTGCCCGGCGTTCGCCTCGTACTTGAACCCATGGGCCGCAATTCAGCGCCCGCCATCGCCGCGGCGACCTTGCTGGCCGATCCTGAGGAAATCCTGCTGATCCTGCCTGCGGACCACCACATCAAGGATGTGGCCGCGTTTCACCGCACCATCCGCAACGCCCAGCCCGCCGCCTGCGAGGGGCAGATCGTCACCTTCGGGATCAAGCCTGACTTTCCCGCCACCGGCTATGGCTATATCGAGGCGCTTCCCGCCGATAGCGCCGCCAAGCCTGTGGCGCGCTTTGTTGAAAAGCCCGATGTAGAGACCGCTCGCACCTATATCGAAACCGGCCGCTTTTACTGGAACGCCGGCATTTTCATGTTCACCGCCCGGGTGATGCGCGAGGCGCTGGCCGCTCATGCGCCCGACATTCTGGAGAGCGTGCAAGCCGCGCTCACCGAAGAAGGTCAGCTGGACCGGACCTTGTTCTCCCAATGTCGGTCTGAATCCATCGACTATGCGGTGATGGAAGCGGCGGACAATATTTCCGTGCTGCCCGCCTCCATGGGCTGGAGCGATGTGGGTGATTTCCGCGCCGTGCACGCCCTGCACGCCGAGGCGGCCCATGATCCGGTCGTTCTGCGCGGCGCCGTGGTCGCCCCCGGGGCGGAGCGCGTGTTCATCCAGTCATCCGGGCCGAAAGTGGCCGTGCACGGGCTGGACGCCATCGCCGTGATCGCCACACGCGACGCCGTGCTGGTGTCGAGCCTGGACGGGGCCGCCGGGATCAAACCCGCCGTATCCGGCATCCAGAGCCTGGGACAGACGCTGCTGCGTGCGGACCAGCGCCAATCCTTGGGCGATTGGCTGTGGAACACGGTGATGCCGGGCTGGGCCGCGCGGGCCGTCGACCCTGAAACGGGCGGCTTCATCGAGGGGCTGGACCTGCAGGGCGAGGCTGCGCCCGGCCTGCCCCGACGCGGCCGGGTCGCGCCCCGGCAATTGTTCAGCTTCGCGCGCGCCAAGCATCTGGGCTGGAACCCGGACGGCGCCGCGGATACGGTGATCGAAGCCGCGATCCGCTTCCTGGACGGTCCGGCGCGGTCTCCTCAGGGCGGCTGGGCGCACGGGTTTGACGGCCAGGGCAAGATCAATGATCCCCGCCGTGACTTTTACGACCATGCCTTCGTGGCGCTGGCCGGCGCGGAACTCGCAGGCCTGGGCGATCCACGCGGGCAGGCGCTGGCGGAAGAGGCCTTCGCCCTGATCGACGAGCTGTTCGCTGACGACCTTTATGGCGGCTGGGTGGATCACGAGACCGGCGGCGGCGGCAAGCTGTCCAATCCGCACATGCATCTTCTGGAAGCCAGCCTGCGCTATTACGAGGTCATGGGAGACACGGCCTCAGCCGAGCGCATCCAGACCCTCGCCACCTTGTTTGAGCGCTTCATGTTCGCGCCTGAAACCGGCGCCGTGCTGGAACGTTTTGGTCCGGACTGGACGCGCATTCGCGACGACCGGATCGAACCTGGCCATTGCTATGAGTGGATTTATCTTCTGAGCGAAACGGACCGGCTGGTGGGCCGTGATTGCGGCAGCTGGCTGCGCCGCATTCACGCTTTCACAGAAAGCCATGGCATCCGTGACGGCATGGCGCTGAATGTTCTGGGCAATGGGGATGCCGGATATCGGCTTTGGCCCCAGCTTGAACGGCTCCGCACCTATATCACGCTGGGTTCGCCGCAGGCGCCTGTGAAAGCGATGATCGACGAGATCCATGCCCGCTTCCTCAACAAGGGCCCAGCGCATGGTTGGGTGGACAGGCTTGACCAGGATTTCGAGCCGGCGGTCACGCATGTTCCCGCCAGCATGATCTACCATCTGATGACTGGCGTCGCGCCTTTCGTCTCGCGTCCCACGCCTGACCGCTAGACCCGGTCGCATGCGCATCGCTTCCCTGCTCGCCAGCTCGACCGAGATCGTCGCCGCCCTGGGCCTAACCGATAATCTGGTCGCGGTCTCCCATTGCTGTGACTGGCCGCCTCAAGTCCGAACCCTGCCGGCCCTGACCAGCGCATTGTTTGAGGCGCAGACCGCGCGTGAGATCGACGACGCCGTGCGCGCAAAGCTCGCAGGTCAGGACGCAATCTATGCCCTGGATGCGCAGGCCCTGGCCGCGCTCAAACCTGATCTGGTGATCAGTCAGGCCCTGTGTGATGTCTGCGCGGTTTCCGGCGCCGAGGTCAGCGCTGTCCTGAGCGGTCTCGACCCTCAGCCCACGCTCATCAATCTGGAGCCTTTTTCGCTCGGCGACATCCTTGAGACCATCAGCCTGATCGGAGACGCCGCCAGTGTCAGCGACCGCGCTGCAGCGCTCCGCGCCAGCCTTCAGGCCAGGATCGACTCCGTCGCCAAGCGTACGCAGGCGCTGCCCGGCCCGCAGCCGCGGACCGTGCTTCTGGACTGGACCAGCCCGCCCTTCATAGGCGGCCACTGGATGCATGAGCTGATCACGCTCGCGGGCGGCGAGGATGTCGGCGACACCGCCGGTCGTCCCAGTAGGACAACCAGCTGGACGGATGTTCTCGCCCTCAAACCTGAGCGGCTGGTGATCGCGCCCTGCGGTTTTCCCGCCGCGCGTACGCTAGAGGACATTGCGGGCGATCCAGACGCCATCGCCGCCCTGCGTCAGCTGGAGGCTCAGGGCTGCCAGCTCACTGTGTTTGACGGCAATCGCCTGTTCAGCCGCTCCAGCCCGGGCATTGTCGACAGTCTGGAAGCTCTGGCCCATTGGCTGTGGCCTGACGTTCACCCTGCACCCGATATCGAGTCGGAGATGGGACCCGTCCGCCCGCTCTCCGCTCTGGCACGCTGATCACAGCTCGCCTGCAAGATCCTGACGCGCCGCGGCGCACGCCTTGAGGTGCTGGGCGATGCGTGTGGCGACAGCGGACGGTGATCGTCCGGCGGCATAGTGAAGGAAATAGGCCTGATCGCTGGGCTGGTCGCCATTGGCGAATACCGGCGCCAGCCGCCCGGCGCGTATGGCGTCATAAGCGAGCGGCTTGCGCCCCAGAACGATCCCGGCGCCCTGCTCCGCCAAAGCCAGAGCGGCGAGAGACTCGCTGACTTTCAAGCGCGCTTGCGCCTCAAGCCCATATCCGCCCCGCGCGCTGAGCCAGTCCGCCCAGCTCAACCCGCTGCGGCTATCCTCAATCAGCGGCAACCTCTCAAGCACGTCTAGCCCGGCCTCGGACGGCACAAGACCCGGCCGCGCCAAAGGGGTCAGGACCTCCTCCATCACCCGCTCCGCCTCTGCGGGTACGGTCGCAAGACTGGAACGCTTCAGGGTCAGGTCAGCCTCCTCCCCGACCGGGACCAGGCGGATCGCGACGTCGACGCCTGACAAATCCCGGCCGAGCCAGGCGGTCATGATGTCGTGATCCGCCGCCAGCGTGAGGGTCGGCGCCGCCTGAGCCACCCGCAAGGCGGCGCTCGCCTCGCCCATCAGCTCGAACCCGCGCCGTAACGGCTCCAGCGCCGCCGCCCCGCGCTCGGTCAGGATGAGCTTGCGGCCTTCGCGCTCAAACAAGGGCGCGCCAATCAACGCTTCCAGCTGGCGCACCTGCTGGCCCACGGCGGCGGGCGTGACATTGAGTTCCTCCGCCGCGCCGACAAACCCGCCCTGGCGGGCGGCGGCTTCAAAAGCGCGCAGAGCGTTGAGAGGAGCGAGACCGGCCACACATCACCATTGAAAAGAATTTCTTTCTATATGACGCAAAAATACTGATTTGTAAAAAGTTCTCGTGACGGCGAAGGTCGAGGCCGATTTATAAGAGGCCTCCGTCTATGGACCAGTTCCTGCCCGCCATCCCTCTCTCCGGCGCCCGTGTGGTGGTGCTGGGTTCCGGCGAACCCGCGCTGAACAAGCTGCGTTTGTTTCGGACCGCGCCCTGTGAGCTGATCTGGTGCACGCTCGGCGTTTCTCCGGTCTTGCCCACTGATCTGAACCCCAACACCCGCATCGACACCCGGGCTCGACCCCATGATGTGTTCAAGGGCGCGCGTCTCGTCTTCATCGGGATCGAGGATGAGAAGCGCGCGGTGAAACTCGCCAACAAAGCCCGCAAGGCCGGGGCGCTGGTTAATGTAGTCGACAATCTGCCGCTGTGCGATTTCTACACCCCCGCCCTGATTGATCGTGGCGCGATCACCATCGCCCTGTCCTCTGGCGGCGCCGGCCCTGTCCTTGTGCGTGATCTTCGCAGTGCGCTGGAAAGCGTGATCGCTCCGGGCGTAGGTTTGCTCGCGCAAACCGCCAAAGGGCTGCGCAGTCGTGTCATGGATGCGTTTCCCAGTGTCGACGCTCGCCGTAAATACTGGGAGCGCGCCCTGCGCGGCCCCGCCGCACAGCTGGCCGACGCCGGCGATGAAGACGGCGTGCGCCATGCGCTTCTGGACGCCCTGAAAGATGACGCCCCCACCCCCAAAGGCGTGGTGCATCTGGTCGGCGCCGGGCCGGGCGATCCTGAACTTCTGACGGTGAAAGCCGCGCGTCTGATCCGGGACGCGGACGTGATCGTGCATGACCGGCTGGTCTCGCCTGAAATCATTGACCGCGCGCGCCGCGACGCCCATCGCATTGATGTGGGCAAGCGCCAGGGCGACCACCCGGTGCCGCAGGAGCGGATTTGCGAAATCCTGATCGAGCAGGCCAAGCTCGGCCGCCGTGTGGTGCGGCTGAAAGGCGGAGACAGCTTCATATTCGGGCGCGGCGGCGAGGAAGTCGAAGCCGTACGCGCCGCAGGCATTGAAGCCCATGTGACGCCCGGCATCTCCGCGGCGCTGGCCGCGGGCGCCCAGGCCCAGATCCCGCTGACCCATCGTGACGCCGCCCAGGCGGTGACCTTTGTGACGGGACGTCCGAAGCTGGGCGGGCCGGACCTTGATTACGCCGCGCTCGCCGCCTCAACCCACACCCTTGTGGTCTATATGGGCGTGGCCGTGGCCGCGACCCTGTCGCGTCGTCTGGTTGAAGCCGGACGCTCACCCGCGACGCCTGTGGGGATCATAGAGAACGCCAGCCTGAGCACCGAGCGGCGGGTCTTCACCACGCTCGACGCGCTGGCGCACACGATTTCGTCTGAAAAGCTCAGCGGTCCTGCAGTCCTCGTGATCGGCGAGGTGGTGGCGCGCGCGCCAGGTCATCTCGCAAGCCTCAGCCTTCAAGCTCTGGAGCACGCTGCATGAAAACCATCACAGCAAACCGCCTCACCGACGGTCGCGTCGTCTATCTAGCCGCCGATCACAGCTGGACTGAAAACGCCGATGAAGCCATCCGCCTGAACAACGACCAGACCGAAACAGCGCTTAACGTCGCCCTGCGCGACATCCTGCTCGTGGTCGGCCCTTACGCCATCGAGATCGGTGCGGACGTCGAAGCGTTCAGCCCGGCGGGCCGCAAGCATGTACGCGAGACCATCCGCCTGTCCGGTCCCAGCGCCGGTTCGACCAAGCGGGGCGCCACGCATGTATAAGTATGACGAGATCGACCGGGCGGTGCTCGATGCGCGCACGGCGGAGTTTCGCGAACAGGTGCATGCGCGCTTGTCTGGCGCCCTGAGCGAGGACGAGTTCAAACCGCTGCGGCTGATGAACGGCGTCTATCTGCAGCTGCACGCCTATATGCTGCGGGTCGCCATCCCCTATGGCGTTCTGTCGTCAGAGCAATTGCGTTCGCTCGCCTATGTGGCGCGTACGTATGATCGCGGTTACGGCCATTTCACCACACGCCAGAACATCCAGTATAACTGGCCGGCGCTGGTGGATATTCCAGACGTGCTCGACCATCTGGCCGGAGTGCAGATGCACGCCATCCAGACCTCGGGCAACACCATCCGCAACACCACGACCGACCCGTTCGCGGGCGCTGCGGCGGACGAAATCGCCGATCCGCGCCCCTGGTGCGAGCTGATCCGGCAATGGTCCACCACGCACCCCGAATTCACCTGGCTGCCGCGCAAGTTCAAGATCGCGGTCACGGGCTCCCCTGAGGACCGCGCCGCCATCGGCGTGCACGATATCGGCTTGCGCCTGGTGCAGAACGACGCCGGCGAGATCGGGTTTGAGGTGCATGTGGGCGGTGGTCAGGGACGTACGCCTGTGGTGGCGAAAATCATCCGTGATTTCCTGCCCCAACGCGAACTGCTCGCCTATCTGACCTCGATCCTGCGCGTCTATAATCTCGAGGGCCGCCGGGACAATCTCTACAAGGCGCGCATCAAGATCCTTGTGGACGCCATGGGGCCGGACGCCTTCCGCGACGCTGTCGAAGCCGAGTACGCCGCGAGCCGGGGCCGCGCCCTGACTTTGCCCGTTGAAGAAATCGAGCGCGTCAGCGGTTATTTCGCCCCGCCGGCGCCGGGTGAAGCGCTGACGAACATCCCCACAGGCTCCGCCTTCGCCCGCTGGCGCGCGGTGAATGTGAAGCCGCACAAGGTTAAAAACCGCGCCGTCGTGGTGATCCCGCTCAAAGCGCCCGGTGAAACGCCCGGTGACGCCAGCGCGGATCAGATGGATTTGATCGCCGACATCGCCGACCGGTTCGCCCTGAGCGAAATCCGGGTCAGCAAGGAGCAGAATCTGGTTCTGCCCCATGTGGACAAGGCGGCGCTGGGCACGCTGTTCGCGCTGCTGGATGAGGCCGGACTCGCCACGCCGAACGCCGGACGCGCCAGCGACATCGTCGCCTGCCCGGGACTTGATTACTGCAATCTCGCCAACGCCCGCTCCATCCCCATCGCGCAAGCCATTTCGACCGGGCTGCACCAGGCGGGACTGGATGACGCCACCGGCGACCTGACGATCAAGATTTCAGGCTGCATCAATGCCTGCGGCCATCACCACGTGGCCAATATCGGCCTTCTGGGCGTCGATAAGGCGGGGGTGGAGGTTTACCAGCTCACCCTGGGGGGCGTCGGGGACGGCGCCGCCGCTATCGGCAAGATCCTTGGCCCCGGCCTATCGGCGGATGACGCCGTCACCGCCGTCATCGCCTGCGTGCGCGTCTATGCCGAGCACGCTCTACCCCAGGAAACCTTCATCCAGACCCTCAACCGTCTGGGAACAGAACCCTTCAAGGAGGCCGTCTATGGCGCGTGATGCTCTCGCCCGGGTCGAACCGCACTCTGTCGAGCTGGCGGGCGACACGGCGTTCTCAGAGGCCCAAACCGCAATTCACGGCGTGCACCGCGTCGTGATCCGCTTCCCGAGCTTCAAGGATGGGCGCGGCTTCTCGCTCGCCGCGCTGCTGCGACGCTCAGGGTTTGAGGGCGAACTGCGCGCAGTCGGCCCTGTGCTGCCTGATCAGGTCGACGATTTGTTGCGGATGGGGTTTGACGCGGTGGATATCGAACGTCCCGAAGGCCCCGCCCGCAACCGTAATACGGGCGGCGCGCCCTATATCTACCAGCCTGATCCCGGCGCTGTGACGGCGCGCCCGACCGCCCTGCACATTCGGGCGCTGGCGGCGCGCAAGGCGACCGCCGAAGCGCTGGCGGCGGAGCTGGACGGCGCCTCGCCTGAAACCATTCTCACGCGCGCCGCCGAGGTCTATGGCGGACGCATGGCCATGCTGTCCTCCTTCGGCGCAGAGGCCGCGCTGGGGCTGGCGCTGGTGGCCAAGATCGCCTCTGACACGCCGATCCTGTTTCTCGACACCGGCCTGCATTTTCCCCAGACGCTGCGGTATCGCGACCATCTGGTCGACCATCTGGGCCTGTCCAACCTTCAGGTGTTGAGCCCTGAGAAAGACGAGGTCCGCGCCCAGGACCCTGACGAGACGCTGTATGACCGGGACGGGCAGGCCTGCTGTGATCTGCGCAAGGTCCGCCCGCTCGGCCGCGCGCTCGACCCGTATGACGCCCTGATTACGGGCCGAAAGCGCTATCATGGCGGTCAGCGCGGCGACATTCCGGCCGTGGAATTTGATGGTGAGCGGGTGAAGATCAACCCTTTCTCCTTCCTGAACCCAGAAGAGGTCTCGGCGCGCTACAAGGCGCTGGACCTGCCCCGGCACCCGTTGACGGAAGACGGCTACGCGTCGATCGGGTGCTGGCCCTGCACCGCGCCCTCTGACGCGCCCGGCTCTCGAGATGGCCGCTGGGCTGGTCAGGACCGCGAAGAGTGCGGCATCTTTGATCCGGTTCGCGCCGCGCGCGCCAAACGCGCCGGCGCCGTCCGCCTGATCTGAGGCGGCTGATCAAAGAGGGCATGACATGACCGCACCGATTGTGGAGCTGATCGGCGACACGCCGCTGATCCGCCTGAAGGCTGCGTCAGACGCCACGGGCTGTGAAATTTTCGGCAAGGCCGAGTTTCTCAATCCCGGAGGCTCGGTGAAGGATCGCACGGCGCTTGGGCTGATCTGCGCGGCGGAGGCGGACGGATCGCTCACGCCCGGCGGCGTCATCGTCGAGGGCACGGCAGGCAACACCGGCATCGGCTTGGCGCTGGTCGCGGGCGCGCTCGGATACAAGGCGCTGATCGTAATGCCGCGCGGGCAAAGCGCCGGCAAGCGCGAAGCCCTCATCGCAGCTGGCGCGCAGATTATCGAAGTCGATCCTGCGCCCTATTCCAGCGAACACCATTTCGTCCACGCCTCGCGACGGATCGCTGACAGCCTGCCCAACGCTGTCTGGGCGAACCAGTTTGATAATCCCGCCAACAAGGCCTTCCATGCCGCCACCACCGGCCGCGAAATCCTTGAACAGACAGACGGCCAGGTCGACGGTTTCATTTGCGCCGCCGGGACTGGCGGATCACTGGCCGGGATCGCCTCCGCCCTGCGAGCCGCCAAACCCGCCGTCAAGATCGGTCTCGCCGATCCCGCAGGCGGCGCGCTCTATTCGTGGTTCACCCAAGGCGAACTCAAATCACAGGGCGGCTCGATCACCGAAGGCATCGGCGTGGGCCGGATCACCGGCCAACTGGAAGGCCTTGAGGTCGATCACGCCTATCGCATCGAGGATGCTGACTTCCTGCCGATCCTGTTTGATCTCATTCAGACCGAGGGCTTGTCGCTGGGCGGGTCCGCCGGGGTGAATATCGCGGGCGCGATCTCCCTCGCGAAAGACCTTGGACCGGGCAAGACCATTGTCACCCTCTTGTGTGATTCCGGCGCCCGCTACGCCGGCAAACTCTTCAATCCTGAATTCCTGCGCGCCCGCGGGCTGCCAGTTCCGCCCTGGACGGAACCGGACGCTGCTGCGGGCCTGAGCGCCTGAAGGAGACCGATATGCTTGATGTCGCCCAAGACGCGGACGTGATCGACCAAGGCGCATTCTTCGCTTGCAAGGTCACTGAGGTGGAGCATTTCACCGATGACCTGTTCCGCTTTCGCACGGCGCGGCCTTCGACCCTGAGGTTTCGGCCGGGCGAGTTTCTGATGATTGGTCTGGAAGGCGAAAAGAAACCTGTTCTGCGCGCCTATTCCGTGGCGAGCCCGAGCTGGGACGACACTTTGGAGTTTTACTCCATCAAGGTGGAGAACGGCGCCCTGACCTCGCGCCTGCGCCATATCCGGCCCGGCGACCGGGTGCTGGTCGGTCGCAAGCCCACCGGCACGCTGGTCACCGATGCGCTCAAGCCTGGCAAGCGCCTGTACATGCTGTCGACCGGCACCGGGGCTGCGCCGTTCGCAAGCCTGATCCGCGAGCCGAGCGTCTATGAGCAGTTTGACGAGGTGGTTTTCACCCATACCTGCCGCACCAGCCCGGAGCTGACTTATTCGCGCGGTCTTGTGGAAGCGCTGAAGACCGATCCTTTAGTGGGGGAGGCCGCAGCTGGCCGCCTTGTCTATTTTGACAGCGTCACCCGCGAGGACGGGCCACGACAGGGCCGCATAACCACCTTGATCGAGACCGGCGCGCTCTTTGAGATGATCGACCGTCCCGCCCTTAACCCCGAAACCGACCGGGTGATGATCTGCGGCTCCATGGCGATGCTGGGCGAGCTGAAAGCCATGCTCGAAGCCCGCGGCTTTGAGGAGGGGTCGAACGCCAAACCGGGCGATTTCGTGGTCGAAAAAGCCTTCGCCGGCGAGGGTGTCTAGGCGCCTTATGCCCTCACAGCGACCGGGATATGGACGCTTGGGGCGGCTTGGGGCATGGTCGCGGCAGGAATCAGTCGTCTTTTCTGGCGGCTGATCATCTCTGCGTGACCTGACAGCCTTGGCCGTCCGATCTTCATTGCGCCGCAGACGATGAAGTACATAACACCGTTCGCGCGCCCTAGGCGTCCCGCGACGGGGAGGGAGACTGCAGGCATGACCTCGCCTGTGATCGTCACCGGCGCCGCCGGTTTCATCGGCATGCATACAGCGGAGCGTTTGCTGGCGCGTGGTGAAACCGTTATCGGCATTGACGGATTTAACGCCTATTACGACCCGGACCTGAAAGAGGCGCGCGCCGCCCGGCTGTGCGCGCACACGGGTTTTGAGCTGGTCCGCGCCGATATCGCCGACCATGAAGCGCTCAATGCGCTTGTGGCGCGCTCCGGCGCGAAACGGATCGTGCATCTGGCCGCTCAGGCTGGAGTCCGCTACTCCATCGAAAATCCCTTCGCCTATGAGCGCTCAAACCTTGCCGGGCACCTGTCTGTGCTGGAGGCGGCACGTCATAACGCGGTCGAGCATCTGGTGTACGCCTCATCCAGCTCGGTCTATGGCGACCGCCCCCTTACGGGCGAAGGCTTCAAGGAAAGCGATCCTACCGTCTCACCGGTTTCCCTATACGCCGCCACCAAACGCTCGTGCGAGCTGATCAGCCAGAGCTACGCCCATCTCTACGGCTTTCCGCAAACAGGATTGCGGTTTTTCACCGTCTACGGTCCGTGGGGCCGGCCGGACATGGCCTATTACAAATTCGCCGAGATGATCGCCCGCGGCGAACCGATCGAGGTTTATGGCCAGGGCCAGATGGCCCGCGACTTCACCTATATTGATGATATCATTGACGGTGTGATCGGCGTGCTGGATGCGCCGCCCGACCGGGGCGCTCACGAGATTTACAATATTGGCGACAGTCAGCCCGTTGGCCTGATGGATATGATCGCCTCTCTGGAAGACGCTCTGGGGATGGAAGCGAAGAAAATCATGCGCCCCATGCAGCCGGGCGATGTGACGGCCACCTATGCTGACATCAGCCGGCTAAACGCCAAGATCGGCTATAAACCCAAGGTGATGCTCACCGAAGGGTTGCAGCGTTACGTGGCCTGGTGGCGATCTTATAAAGGCTGTCAGACCTAGTCTTGCTTGCTTTTTCGTCGATGATTTAGGACCTGTTAACACTTTGTTTACAACGCTGGTTGGGGCTTTGTTCAGCTTTTTCGGCTACCTTCGATAATCATGGAGGGACGTCATGCAGGCACACCGCAAGACTGAAGCACACGCAATACCCGCCCCGGCCCAGCCGTCGGAGAGCGCGGTTACAGGCGTTGTCCCTCCGTTTCCGACAGCCGATCCGGCTGCAGGCTACGCCATCCCCTCTCCGGCGCACGCCCTGCAGGAACGTCTGGAAACCGCGTTCGCCGAACCGGTGGTTGAAAACCGCTGGAGCCCAAGACGCACCCTCGCCTTTCTGGTGTTCACCTGCGGCGCCTTCTGGGGCGCTGTCGTCGGCGGCGCCATCCATCTGTTCGGCTAAGCGCTTGAAGATGGTGACATGTGTCACCCTGCTCTTGTGACGGGCGTCACTGCAGATTTCTTTCCAGTCCTGGCACGGTACGGGTTCAACTGACCCAGGCTGTGAGGACTGATGACCGCTTCCCCTGATATTGATGCGCCTGTTTTGAAAGCGCACGCCCTGACTCGGCGTTTTGGCCGCGAGACCGCGCTTGACGGCGTGAACATCAGCGTATCCGACACTGGCGTTCTGGCGCTATTGGGACCGAACGGCGCCGGGAAGACCACGTTCGTGCAAACCGCGCTTGGCCTTGTCCCTCCCAGCTCCGGCGCTTTGCAGGTTTTCGGCGCCAAGCCGGGCAGCCATGCCACCAAGACCCGTATCGGCGTGATGATGCAGGACACGGATCTGGCGCACACCTTGACGGGGCGTGAGTTGCTGGAGCTGTTCGCCAGCTATTATCCTGATGCTGCTGATCTGGACGCCCTGATCAAACAGTGCGCGCTGACGGACTTCATCAAGCGGCGCTACGGCCAGCTTTCAGGCGGCCAGAAACGGCGCATCCAGTTTGCGCTCTCTCTCGTCGGCAAGCCTGACCTGTTATTCCTGGACGAACCCACCACAGGCCTCGACACCGAAGCGCGCCGCGCCCTGTGGGCCGTCGTGCGCGACGTGGCCGCGAACGGAACCCTGGTGGTGCTGACCACCCATTATCTGGAAGAAGCCGATGCGTTGGCCGACCGGGTGGTCGTTTTGCAGAACGGACGCGTCATCGCCGATGACACGGCGGACGGTCTGCGCACTCGCATGGGCGGTGCTGTGATCAGCTGCGTCACCAGCCTGTCTGATGAGGCGCTCAATGCATTACCTGGACTGATCGCGATGAACCGGGCGGGCCGCAAGGTCCGCCTTCAGGTGAGTGAGTCAGTCGCCTTTCTCAAAGCGCTGTTGAATGCGGATCCGGCGCTGAGCGATCTCAGCGTCGCGCAACCCACCCTGGAAGACGCCTTTGAAGCGCTGACGGGCCAATCTGACTCAGAGGGAGCCTGATCTCATGGCGAATGCATATCTGGCTGAAATCAAGGCTGAAATCCTCAAATTGTCGCGCATGCCCGAGTTTGCGATCCCGACCCTCATCCTGCCCGTGATGTTCTTCACCCTGTTCGGCGTGATCATCCCGGGCAGCCGGGACAATGCGCCTTACCTGCTCTCGACCTTCGGCGTGTTTGCGGTGATGGGGCCGGCCTTGTTCGGATTCGGCGCAGGCGTGGCGCAAGAGCGCGAGCGCGGCTGGCTGACCCTGAAACGCGCCGTACCGGCGCCAGCGGGCGCGCTGCTGGTGGCGAAAACCACGGCGACCATTCTGATCGCAAGCGTGTCGCTGGCTGCGATCTACGCCGTGGCGGCTTTCGCCGCCGACGTGAATCTGCCTCCCCTCGTCTGGCTCAGCCTGTTGCTGGTTCACGTGCTGTCCGCCATTCCGTTTGTCCTGATCGGCTTGGCTTTGGGGTTCGTCTTCGGCGCCAACGCCGCGGTCGCCGTCGCCAACATCCTCTATCTGGGCATGGCGGTGCTGGGCGGGCTCTGGATGCCGGTCAGCGTTTTCCCACGCATCATGGCGCAAATCGCCCAATTCCTGCCGAGCTTTCATCTCGCTGAAATCGCGTTGTCCATCAGCGGAGCCGCCGGCGAAAAAGCGATGCTGGGCCACGTCCTCGCAACACTAGTCATCACCGCAATCGCGGCCGGCCTGGCGCTTCTCGCCTGGGCGCGCCAACGCTAGAGGCTGGCTCTGAGCTGCGGAGCAGGGCAGGGTGAACCCTGACCCGACTCCGCCGCTCGCCGATAGGATACGCGTTTATTATGGCGTCAGAACCGACCCGCAAATCCGATGGACTGTCCGCTGGCGCCGCGTCTCAGGGCGCCAGGCCCAAATGGACAGGCCGTGTGCGTGGCTTGTCTGAAAGCCCGAGCTTCTATCTGATATATCTGGCGTTTTATTTCACGCCCTGGTTTTTCCAGCTGCCGGGCTTGCGCGATGCGTTGATCGGCTTTGCGGCCGTGGGCAGCTTCATCCCCATGTACCTTTACGCCAATGCTGGCGACCCGTATCGCAATGGCGTCAAACCCCACCGCATTCTGCTGGCCGCAGGCTACGCGTCCTTCCTGTCGCTGGCGCTGATCCCTGTGGTGGGGATGAGCGGCAACTTTCATATTTTCGCCGTCACCCTTCTGGCTGGACTGAGACCGCAAAGAACCGCCCTGCTGGTCATGGCGGGAACGAGCGCCTTCTATCTGTGCGCCTCCTGGCTGCTGGATGTGACGATCTTTGAGATGGTGCTGTCGCAATTCATCGCCGTGATGGCGGCCATGGCGACCCTGGCCGGGTATGAATCCGCTGCGCGAGTTTCCACCCGCGAGAGCAATCTGCGCATGGAGGCCGAACTGGCGGCGCTGCGTGAACGCGAACGCATTGCGCAGGATCTGCACGATCTGTTGGGCCACACCCTGACGACGATCGCCGTCAAATCCGAACTGGCCGCGCGTCTTCTGGATGCCGATGCAAACCGGGCGAAAACCGAGATTATCGAGATCCGCGACGCCGCCCGCATCACCCTCAAGGATGTGCGCGCTGCGGTCGCGGGCATGCATGTCACGACCGTCCATCAAGAACTGGCGCGCGCCCGATCCGCGCTCGCCGCCGCCGAGATCAGGTTAAGCGTCGAGGGAGAGCCGCCAGAACTCGACCAGGCGGCGCATTCCTCGCTGGGTCTGGCCTTGCGTGAGGCGATCACCAACATCATTCGCCATTCCGGCGCCCGAAGCGCCCGTATTCATTTTGCGCCCGAAGGCGCGCTGATCATCGAGGATGACGGCTGCGGCGGCGAGCTGCACGCCGGAACCGGTCTGGATGGCATGCGTCGGCGTATTGAATCCCTTGGAGGGGAGATGGAGATCGAAAGCCGGGAGTCCGGCGTTCGCGTCATTCTCAGTCTGCCCCCCGCCAAACCCGGCCAGGAGAGCCTGGAGCAAACCCCATGATTTCCATTGTCATCGCTGAGGACCAGTCGCTGCTGCGCGGCGCGCTGGCGGCCCTGCTGTCTCTCGAACCCGATATAGACTTGCTGGCCCAGGCCCAGGACGGTGAAGAGGCCGTGCGCCTTGTGAAAGAGCTCAAACCCGATGTTCTGGTCACCGACATTGAAATGCCAGGCCTGACCGGAATTGAAGCGTCAGAAGCCCTGCGTCAGGCGGGCAGCAGCACTCGCGTGCTGATCGTGACCACTTTCGCCCGCCCCGGCTATCTGCAACGCGCGCTGCAAGCGGGCGTTCTGGGCTATGTGCTGAAAGACGCGCCCAGCGAGGAGCTGGCGGACGCCGTGCGCCGGGTGGCGCAGGGACAACGCGCAGTCGCCGCAGAGCTGGCGGAAAGCGCCTGGAGCGCGCCGGTCATGCTGACCGCACGTGAACGTGACATTCTGAAGCTGGTGGAAGAGGGCAAATCCAACAAGGAAATCGCCCGCACGCTCAGCCTGTCGCCCGGCACCGTGCGCAATTATCTTGCGGACGCGACCCAGAAGCTGGGGGCGGCCAACCGCATCGAGGCGTTTCAGATCGCCCGCGAAAACGGTTGGCTCTAACCTCTCAACAGTGCGGCTAGCCCTTGTCGACGGTCGCCGCGAGCTCACGCAATTGCGTCGAGCAGATCGCGACTTTCGACAGGGTCCAGCCGCCAGTGGCGGAGATTTCCTCCAGCGCCCGGTCGGCGCGCGCCACCATCAGCTTCTGAGACTCCGTCCAGGCGCCGACAACGTTCTCAGCCCAGTCCGCATCCGGCTTGCTCAGATCCTTGACCAGATCCGGCCGTTCCGCCTTGGCGTAAGCCATCATGCCCTCGCAGATGGCCTGCTGGCTGCCATACAGATCCTCGATCAGGCGGCGCATGGCCAACCGGTCCCAGTGCAGATTGGAGGAGAGCTGGTTGCCCGCCGCCCTGAGCTGATCAAACATGAAACGGGCGCCGACAGCGTGATAAAGCCGTCCCGCTGCAGCCAGAGGCCAGTCCACCGTTTTACCCAGATCGATCACGTCCGAAGACGAGGTGAGCGGACGCAACCGCGCCACGTCACGGGCGATGTCTTCAGGCGCGCCAGCCTCCACATAGGTCTGGAATCGGGCGTCCAGAGCCTCGCAGTCAAACGGGCTGGCGATCTCGGTCACCAGGGGTTTCAGCGCGTCCACGCCAGGTTGATAGGCTGCGATCACATCCGCAATCGGCAACGCCTCCTGCCCCAAAGTCCGCCGCGACAGCCAGTACGTCTGGCGGCGTAACAGGCGGATCACCTCGTCATGAAGCGCGATCTGGACTTCGGCCGGGGCCTTGTTGTCGAGCGCATTGATCCGGTCGCTATAATCCTTGAAGCGGAAAATGCACCGGCCCGCCTCAAAGGCGCGGGCGATCGCGGCGATGTCCGCGCTGGTGCTTTCGATGGCGCGGTTCACAAAGGTCGGGCCGCCCAGATTGACCATATCGTTAGCCAGACGCGTGGCGATGATCTCGCGCTTGAGCCTGTGGCCCTGCATAGCGTCGGAGAATTTCTCCAGCTTGTCAGGGAAGTAGGTCACCAGGGAGCGATTGAAATGCGCGTCATCGGGCACGTCCGATTCCACCAGCGCATCAAACAGCGCGATCTTGGCGTAGCTGATCAGAACAGCGATTTCCGGTCGCGTCAGGCCCTGGCCCTGATCCTTGAGCTCGCGGATCTGGTCAGGGGCCGGCAAGCCTTCAACCTTCCGGTCCAGACGTCCAGCCTGCTCCAGTCGCTCCATCAAACGTTCATGGGCATCGAGATCCTCGACCGCATGTTCCTTGGCGATGGTGATCGCCAGGGTCTGATCGTAATTATGCTCCAGCACATGGTCGGCGACCGTATCTGTCATCGACTCAAGCAATGTGTTGCGGTCTTTGAGCTTCATTGAGCCCTCACGCATCATCGGATTGAGCAAGATCTTGATGTTGACCTCGTGGTCCGAGCTGTCGACGCCCGCTGAATTGTCCACGAAGTCAGCGTTCACACGACCGCCATTGCGGGCGTATTCAATCCGCGCCGCCTGTGTGACGCCCAGATTGGCGCCCTCGCCGATCACTTTGGTGTTGAGTTCGTTGGCGTCTATGCGCAGAGCGTCATTGGCCTTGTCGCCGACCTGATAGTTCTGCTCGCTTGACGCCTTGATGTAGGTGCCGATCCCGCCAAACCACATCAACTCCACATTCGCCTTGAGCAAGGCGCGGATCAGATTTGTGGCCGAGGCGGTATTGCCGGTCAGCCCGGTCAGTTCGCGGATCTCATCGCTGAGCTTGATCGACTTGGCCGAGCGCGGAAAGATTCCGCCCCCCTTGGAGATCAGGGACTTGTCATAGTCCTGCCAGCTTGACCGGCCCAGCTCGAACAGGCGCTTGCGCTCCTGCCAGGTCTTTTCAAGATCGTTCGGATTGGGGTCGATGAAGATATCGCGGTGATCGAACGCGGCCACCAGCCTGATCTGCCTGGACAGCAGCATGCCGTTGCCGAACACGTCCCCCGACATGTCGCCCACGCCGATGACCGTGAAGGGTTCGTTCTGGATGTCCTTGCCCATTTCACGGAAATGGCGCTGAACGCTGACCCATCCGCCCCGTGCGGTGATGCCCATCTTCTTGTGGTCATAGCCCGCCGAGCCGCCCGAGGCGAAGGCGTCGCCGAGCCAGAAATCATACTCGTCCTGCGCCACGCCATTGGCCATGTCGGAGAAGGTGGCCGTGCCCTTGTCGGCGGCGACGACCAGATACGGGTCCTCATCATCCCAACACACCACATTGTCGGGCCGCTTCACGGCGTCATCGACAAGGTTGTCGGTGATATCGAGCAAGCCGCGCAGGAAGGTCTTGTACGCTTCCTGACCTTCCGCCAGCCAGGCGTCGCGGTCGCTGCGGTCGGGCAATTGCTTGGGATAGAAGCCGCCCTTGGAGCCCACCGGGACAATGACCGCGTTCTTGACCTGCTGGGCCTTCACCAGACCCAGCACCTCGGTGCGGAAGTCCTCGCGGCGGTCTGACCAGCGCAAGCCGCCGCGCGCAACCGGGCCGAAGCGGATATGCACGCCTTCAACGCGCGGGCTCCAGACGAAAATCTCGCGATAAGGCTTGGGGTCGGGCAGTTCGCGCACATCCCGACTGGAAATCTTCATCGATATCCAGGGCTTGGCCTGGCCGTTTTCGTCAGTCTGGAAGAAATTGGTGCGCAAGACGGCTTCGATCAGGCGCAGCATCCGACGCAGCGCCCGGTCATGATCCAGGCTCTCCACCCGCTCCAGAAGAATGCGGATGGCTTTGCTGACATCCTTGGCGTGGTTTTCCCGGCTCTCACCCCCAAAGTCGAGGTCAGGGTTGAACTTGGTGTTCACCAGCTCCATCAGACCGCGCGCGATCTCGGAGTTTTCCGCCAGCGCTTCTTCCTGAATGGCCTGAGACGGATCAAGGCCAGTCTGCTGGCGATAGCGCGCCACTGTGCGCAGGAACGCCGCTTCACGCCAGCTCACCCCGATGCCCAGCACCAGCTTGTTGAAGCCGTCATCCTCGGTCTGTCCGCCGAGCACGGCCAGCAGCGCGTCTTCAAACGCCCCCGCATCCGTTTCGATCTTGTCAGCGTTCTCATCGCCCAGCGAGGCTTCAAATTCATGCACCCAGACGATGTCTTCACCGGATTCAGAATGACGCCGAACTGAATAGCCCGCTTCCGCCAGCACGTGCAGGCCCAGATTTTCAAGCACTGGCATGACGCCCGACAGCGCCACCGGCTCCCCACAGCGATAGAGTTTCACCCGCAGCCGGTCATCGGCTTCGCCCTCAACGCGATAGGCGCGCGCAGCGGTCTGCCCGCGCGCAGTCACGTGCTCCATCCGGCCAATATCGGCCAGCGCCTCTTCGGGGCTGTAACGCTCGCGATAGCCGGCGGAATAGCCGTCCAGATACCGTGTCACCGCCCGGCGCAGATCCGCCTCGCCCGACGCACGCGCCACCTGGTGCAACTCGTCTTCCCAGGTCCGCGCCAGCGCGACGATCTCGCGGTCCAGCTCGGAGGGGTCAGGCTCGGGATGGTTGAACGGATCGAGCCCGATGATGAAGTGCACCCGCGCCAGAGGCGCGTCGCCAAATTGCGGGTAGAACGCCGACAGACGCCCGTTGAACGCCGCACGAATTTTCTCGCCCGCCAGCTCGCGGACTTTCGAATTATAACGGTCACGCGGCACGAACAGCAGGCAGGACACGAAGCGGTCAAACTGGTCGCGGCGCATGAAGAGCTTCGTGCGCGGGCGATCATGCAAGTGCAAAATGCCCAGCGAGATGTCCAGAAGGTCTTGCTCTTCAGTCTGGAACAGCTCGTCGCGAGGATAGTTCTCCACGATGTTCTGAAGCTTTTTCGCCGAGTGGGAGCCGGGCGCTTTTGCGGCCTTGTCGAGCACGCGGCGCACCTTGCGGCGGATCAGCGGCACTTCACGCGCCATCTGGTCATAGGCCTCGGCGGTGAACAGGCCCACAAAGCGGGTTTCGCCCACCACATTGCCATCCGCGTCATACCGTTTGACGCCGATATAATCCATGTAGACCCGGCGATGGACGCGGCTTTTCATGTTGGCCTTGGCCACGATCACAGGCGATGGCGCGCGCAAATACGCTTCAATCGCCGGAGACAGCATCATCGGTTCGGCGCTCTTGCGCAGCACCTTGCGCTCGGGATCGCGCAGCACGCCGCGGCCGGATTCCGACTTCACCTCGGGCTTGTGGGTCGCATCGTCGCTCTTGTCGAAATCAAACTGATAGGTGCGGCTGCCCAGAAAGGCGAAATGGTTGTCACGCAACCAGCGCAGGAAGGCGACGGCTTCTTCCTGTTCTTCCTTGGAGGCGGAAGTATTGGCGTTGGAGAGGTGGTCGATCGCGTCATCCATCTCCGCGCGCATGTCGTTCCAGTCCTCGACCGCGTCGCGAACATCGTCGAGCGTGGCGCGCACGCCCGCTTCAAGGCGTTCGCGCACATCGTCGCTGAGCAGGTCGAGATGCACCTGGATCATGGATTCGTTCAGGCAACGACCGCCTGATTGCACCCGCTCGCCATCCTCGCCGCGGCGCACCTGAACCACGGGGTGGAACATGGCCATGACGTCCAAGCCCTGGCTGGCGATTTCGCCCATCACCGAATCCACCAGGAAAGGCCGATCCTGGCCAATCACTTCGAGAATGTCTCGATCCAGGCTGCGCCCGTCGGCGCCATGGGCCGTGCGCACGCGGATCAGGATCTTGTCCGCAGCGCGATCCGCGCCGTATCGCCAGAACTCTTCAGCCAGCGAAATGGCGTCCTGCTCGCTCACTCCGGCAAGGTCGTCAGCAAGCGCATCCCCCCAAAGCTGATCCAGGAAACTGTCTGAATCCGGCCCGTTTTCCCCAAACGCCGCTTCAAACCGGCTGCGTGCGACCTTTAAAAAGGCCTCTCTGTCATAAGCGTGCCTGACGCTGACCACGGCGTTCATAATGGAGGGCTCCTGAAACGGAATAAGGGTGGACGGTGGACCATGTTCATCGAAAAAGCATGAACATATGTTTCGCAGCCTACTCCCCGCTGCGCTGGGTTCAAGCGGTACTGAGCGGCTAGACCTGCAATCATGCCTGTGCTTGATTCCAGGCCAACAAAACAACAGATTTCCGTATCGGAGACGACCATGCCTCACGCTCTCATCACCGGCGCCAATCGCGGCCTGGGCCTTGAGCATGTCAGCCAACTTCTTAAGCGCGAATGGACCATCAGCGCCGCGGTGCGCGACCCCGAGAGCGCCGATGCGCTCAAGGCGCTCGACCCCGGCGACGGCCGACTGAACATCCTGGCCTATGACGCAAGCGATCTGAACGCCGCCAAGGCGCTCAAGGAAAAAGTGACGGGGCAGATCGACATCCTGTTCGCCAATGCCGGCGTCATGGGACCGAAGGAACAAGCCTTCGGTGAAGCGGCCAATGACGGCTTTCTGGACACCTTCCGCGTGAACACCCTGGCGCCGCTGGCGCTGGCGGAAGCGTTCGCCGATCAGGTGGCGCAAAGCCAGCTCAAGGTGATCGCCCTGCAATCGAGCCGCATGGGCTCCATCGCCGACAATGACAGCGGCGGCCGGTACGCCTATCGCGCCTCCAAGGCGGCGCTGAACGCGGTTGGCAAATCGCTCAGCATCGACCTCAAGGACAAGGGTGTCGTCGTGCTGACCCTGCATCCGGGGTGGGTGCGCACCGATATGGGCGGGCCGAACGGCCTTTTGACCCCCAGCGAAGCTGTCAGCGCGCAGCTTGACCTGATCGCTCGCGCCAACCCGGCGATGAGCGGCCGCTTCTTCCATATCAGTGGCGAAGACCTGCCCTGGTAGGAAGCGCGCGCTTTACCGACATGAAAAACCCCGCAGCCAGAGGCTGCGGGGTTTTTTATGGAAGCGGCGCCGCCGGACGGGGACAGGCATGTCCAGCGGCGCCTGCAGGCCTCATCGGGCAGGCTGGGGGGACGCACTCTGAGGCCTGTAAAGCTTCGCTGACAGGTTTCAGCGAATCTCGTTCATCATGAGCTGATGTAGAGACCATTGCCCGAAGCGCAAGCGGCGACGAGGCTGACAGTCAGAAAAATTCCAGTTGCGATCACCAGTGAAACGGCGCGGGCCATGGTTGAACCTTCTTTCTTTTCTTGTTTTCGGCGTGAAGCCGATTGGCCAAGGACAGCGCGAGGAGGCCGGAAAACGCAGTTGCGCTTCGAAGCCTTCCGGTTGGGGAGGAGACCGGTGGGGGACCCCGATCCGTCCTTGGCGAATTCACATATGGGCTGCGGCCGCGGTCATTGCCACACACATGGGCTCACGCTTGCGTGAAATGTGTGTTTCCGGATCAGCAATACTGCGACCAGGGATGGGGCGGAGCGGATCAAGCCGTAGGCGGTCCAGAGGGATTGGGGGCCATTTGACGCCTTGGGGGAAGGCTGACGATTTGATCCGCCCCGACAGTCCATCCTGTAGGGACAGGCAGGTCCAGAAACGCGGCGCCATTGTATGATGGCGCCGGTCGCCAGATCTGCATCCGCCTCAAACGCGTTTCGCCGGCCCAAGGGCCGGCGACTGGGGACTTGCCCGGGCATGACGCCCGGCTGCAGGTGCAAGTCTTCTCATGTCGTCTGAAGAAAATGGAGCGGGCGATGCGATTCGAACGCACGACCCTCACCTTGGCAAGGTGATGCTCTACCCCTGAGCTACGCCCGCTCACTACCTGCGTACAGGGTCCGGCTTGCGCCGAGGCCGGGTATATCGCTTATCGAAGGTCGTTTTGCAAGCCCGTCCTGTACAGCTTTTGCAGTATATGAGCAGCTTGCCTGATTTCTTGCATCCTGCTGAGCTGACGCCATGACCCAGACGCCCCCGCTTCCCGCCCGCCCCGCCTCGCGACAGGCCTTGTTTGAGTATCTGGACGCGCTCGGCATCCCTCATGACACGCGCGACCATGAGCCGGTCTTCACCGTCGACGAAGGCGAAGCCCTCAAGGCCGACATGCCAGGCGGGCACACAAAGAATTTGTTCCTCAAGGACAAGAAAGGCGCGTTGATCCTGATCTCGGCGCTGCAATCCACCCAGATCGCGCTCAAGCACCTGCACAAGATACTGGATTGCGGGCGCTTATCCTTCGGCAAGGCCGAGCTATTGGAAGACGCTCTTGGCGTGACGCCAGGATCTGTGACCGCCTTCGCCTTGGTCAATGACCCTGATCGCAAGGTCCGCTTCATTCTCGACCAGGCGTTGATGGCGCACGAGATCGTCAACTTCCATCCGCTGAAAAACGACGCCACCACGGCCATTCGCTCAAATGATCTGTTGCGGTTTCTCACCTCGCTGGGCCGAACTCCTGAAATTGTGAAGCTGGACGGGTGATCGCCCGCGCTTGCATCCCGGCGCTGGAGCGGCCACCTAGGGGTAAAGCGTCATTCGCTCCCTGCTGGAGACCTACAGATGGAAAATTTTGGAACAAACAGCCATCAGGCGCCGGCCGGCGCCGATCTGGTCAAGGATGGCACCGACCAGACCTTCATGAACGATGTGATCGAACCGTCCAAGGACGTGCCGGTTCTGGTTGATTTCTGGGCGCCCTGGTGCGGACCGTGCCGCCAGCTGGGACCCACGATCGAACGCGCCGTCACCAAGGCGGGCGGCAAGGTCAAACTCGTCAAGGTCAATATTGACGAGAACCCTGGCATCGCAGGCCAATTGCGCATCCAGTCCATCCCGGCCGTCATCGCTTTCATGGACGGCCAGCCGGTGGACGGCTTCATGGGCGCCCTGCCCGAAAGCCAGGTCAATGACTTCATCAACCGCATGACGGGCGAAGTTTCCGAAGAAGAGGTGGCGGCCCTTGTGGAGCGCGCTCAGGAGGCCCTGAGCCAGGGCGACATGGGCGGCGCGGCACAAGACTTCGCCACCGCTCTTCAGATGGATCAGGAGAACGCCGACGCCATCGCCGGTCTGGCCCGCGTGCATCTGGCGGGTGGCGATCCGGTTCAGGCCAAAGCCATTCTGGACAATGTGCCAGAGACCTTGAAATCCGCTCCGGCCATAGCCGCCGTACGCGCGTCAATGGAACTCGCCGGCGAAGCCCAGGATGCGCCGGAAGTCAGCGAGGCGGAATCAGCGGTTCAAAGCGCACCCAACGCCGAGACCTGGCATACGCTGGGTCGCGCGCGCCTGGGTGCAGGCGATATGGACGGCGCCGCAGACGCGCTTCTTCAATCCATTGCGATAGATCGCGACTTCAATGACGCCGCCGCGCGGCAATTGCTGTTACGAGTGTTTGAATCCGCCGGCGCAGGCTCCGAGCTGGCCAAGAACGGCCGCCGCCGCCTCTCCTCCATCCTGTTTTCCTGACCTGAACATCAGGGCCGCAGCGCTAGACTGCGGCCCTGATCGGGCTATCTGGGGAAATACGACAGCAGGAAAAGCGACCGGCCATGTCCCAGATCATCAACCCGCCGAGCGAGATCAAACTCTTCCCCATTCGCGGCTGTATCCTGCCGCCGGGAGAGCATCTGCCGCTCAACGTCTTTGAGCCGCGCTATCTGAACATGGTGGATGACGCGCTGGCCGGCGACGGGTTCATCGGCGTCATCCAGCCCACGCCCGGCGGTCAGTCCGACAAACCCACGCTGGAGCGGATCGGCGGCGCGGGACGCATTGTCAGCCATCAGGAAACGTCCGACGGCCGCTATCTGATGGTGCTGGAAGGCGTGATGCGCTTCGCCGTCGATGAAGAGCTGGATTTGCGCACACCCTATCGTGTCGCGCGCGCCGATTACCGCCCCTTCACCCAGGATCTGGTCGAGGCCCACCTCACGCCGATGATCGAAGTGGCGGGCCTTCTGGATCGGTTGCACGCCTATTTCGACCTGGTCGGGATTGAAACCGACTGGCCGGCGCTGGAACAGGCGCCGCTGTCTCTGGTGATCAACAAGACCGCCATGGCCGCGCCCTTCGATCCTGCCGCCAAGCAACGTCTTCTGGAAGCAAGCTCCATCCCCCAGCGCGCGGAGCTGCTCGACAGTCTGATGCAGGACAGCCTCAGCCAGGCCTCTAGCGGCTCGGCAGGCTAGACGCCCGCCAGAGGCCCGCGTAAGAAGTTGTGTCATGAGTGATGTGAAATCTGAACCCGCCGTTCTGGATCCCAAATTGCTGGAGATCCTGGTCTGCCCGGTCAGCCGCGGCCCGCTCGAGTATGATCGCGAGGCCAATGAGCTGGTCTCCAAACAGGCCCGGCTCGCCTATCCGATCCGCGAAGGCGTGCCGATCATGTTGCCTGAAGAAGCTCGCAATCTGGACGACTGATCCATGAGTGATCGCCCCTGGCCGACCCGTCTCAGCTTCAAGGCGTCAGACGGCGTGCTGGACATCGCCTATGACGACGGGGCGCGCTTCGCCATCCCGTTCGAGCTGCTGCGCGTCGAAAGCCCGTCGGCTGAAGTGCAGGGACACAGCCCAGATCAGAAAAAACTGGTTCCCGGCAAGTCTAATGTCCGGGTCATGTCCGCCGATACGGTGGGCCGCTACGCCGTCCGGCTGAGTTTTGACGACGGTCATGACAGCGGCATTTTCTCCTGGGACTATCTGCGCGAGCTGGGCGAGAACAGCGACACTTTGCTGAGCGCCTATAAAGACCGGCTGAAAACTGCGGGCCTGCCGCGCTAGGCGGCTGTGCCCTCTTCAGGCGTGCCTTGAGTTTCAGGCGGCGCCAGTTGCGCCAGCAATTGCTGAACCGCCAGCATTTTCTGCTCGCCCCCCGGAGACGCCGCCGCGACACGGCCCTCATCGCTTTCCATCATGCGCACCGCACGCGCCTGCGCATCGTACCGACACCGGCCTTCGGGCAGCAGGCCCGTGGCTGCAAGCTTAAGCAGCGCCGCCGCCCGGTCCAGAACTGGCGCGTTGGACCCCGCCACACGGTCCATGACCTTGGTGGCGTCCAGAATCGCCAGTCCCAGCGTATCAAACGCCTCAACCAGTTCGCGCTTGTCCGCTTTGGGAAAGCCGCCCTTCATGGCGCGCGCCTGCAGGCTGGTGACCTGCGACAGGCGTTCCAGCGGCTGGCCCGCGCCGCGCAGGAAGAAATTGACCGTCGTGTTCGCCTGAACCTTGCCGCGGATATAGCTGGCGAGCTTCTTCTTGTTCTCCTCGCCCACCAGATGGTCTTCCATGGCGAACAGGCGCTCGATCTGGTCCACCGGCGTATGGGCGCCTGACAGAGCTTCCTCGATGGCGTCCGGCTGTAGCAGACGGGCCGAGCGGTGCGTGAACGCTTCCACGAGCGCATCGGGATTGAGGTTGAGATTCTGCCCCGCTGACACGATCAGGCGCTGGGCGAGTTTACGCGCCAGTTCGATCTCAGCCATCACCGACCGAGGGCGGAACCGCTTGGGCGCGCGCAGTTTTTCCAGAATTTGCTGGGCCAGCTCATTATGCGCAGCCGGTAAGGAGGCCTGCTTGATCTGGCTGGCGAGCCGACGCGCAGTTTCCGGCGCACGGCTCAGGTCCGGACTGTCTGGCGCGCCTTCATAAATCCCGGTCAGGCGCAGGACCTCGTCACCCAGATCCACCGTGTCGCCCAGAACCCGGCGCAGGGCGGAATCAAAGGACAGGATTTCCGCCATGAAGGCGTCCGTATGCGTCGCCGCCAGGGCACGCGCCTGCGCGTCTTCCGGCAGGTCATCATGCATGTCGAGCAGACGGCGGACCTTCTCGCCCATGTCATAGGATTCAGAGAGTTGATCCGCGATGGCGCGGCGCATCTGTTTTTCCGGCGCAGACTTGCCGGCCACCAGGCTGGCGGTCTCGGCAAAGGATTTGCCGCGGGGCGGCTTGCCGCCCGCCTTTGCTTCCTTGCGCGACTGTTCAATGCCGCGCTGGACCAGTTCGGTGATCAGACGCACATAGGCATGCACCGAGGCGTCGCTGTTTTGAGCCCGCGCGATCGCGACTTTCTGGATCGCGTGCTGCAAATCGGTGTCGGAACCGTCCAGTTGTTCGATCAGGTCCGGTCTGTGCAACAGCTCCATCGGGCAAACCTGGGAGCGTTCAAGCCAGTCCGACAGCGCCCGGCGCAGCGTATCGCGCGCTGCAGGCCCGGACAGATCGTCCGGCGTCAGGCACGGAATGCTGGCTTCGGCCGGCTTCTCATCGCCCGCATATTTTTCCGGGCCGACTTCAAAGATCGATCCGCCCCGAAAGCCCCCCGATTCCGCATCCCAGACTTCACGCACCACGCGGATCGACCCGCTGGAGTGATTGGTCTGCAGCTTCTTGGCCAGCCCCATGGCCGCATTACGATCCTTCAGCGCCTCGACCAAGGTCCAGGAAGCCTTCACGTTTTTCTTCAGAAAGACCTCGTAATGGACGTCTTCGTGCGCCATTTCCGCCTCATTCCCCAGCAGTTTCGGATAGTAATGCACTACCGGCCTTAACCCTAGGTAACCATGTCTTTGCTTGATCTCGCGCAACAAATAGTATGAAGCGCTACAGACATCGGTTTGACCGAGAGAAGACAGGATACGAACGATGGCGACCATCGCCCTTGTGGACGACGACGAGAACATTCTGACCTCCGTTTCCATGTTTCTGGAAAATGAGGGCTATGACGTGCGCACCTTCACCGACGGCGCCGAGGCGTTGCCGCATCTGAGCGAAACGCCGCCCGATCTGGCGATCTTCGACATCAAGATGCCGCGCATGGATGGCCTGGAGCTGCTGCGCCGCGTGCGCCAGTCCTCCAACCTGCCGGTCATCTTCCTCACCTCAAAGGATGGTGAGTTCGATGAGGCGCTGGGGCTTGATCTGGGCGCGGATGATTACATCGCCAAGCCCTTCTCCCATCAGCTGCTGGCGCGCCGGATCAAGGCCGTGCTGCGCCGCGCCCAGGCCGATCCTGCAGGCGCGGAAGGCGGAGAGACCGGCGAGCACAAAGTCATCGAACGCGGCCAATTGCTGCTCGACCCCAACCGGCACGCTTGCAGCTGGGCCGGAAAGCCAGTGCGTCTGACCGTCACTGAATTTCTGATCCTGCATGCGCTGGCCAACCGTCCCGGCTTTGTAAAAAGCCGCGACAGCCTGATGGACGCGGCCTATGACGATCAGGTCTATGTGGATGATCGCACCATCGACAGCCACATCAAGCGCATCCGCAAGAAGTTCCGCGACGTGGACGACACATTCGACAGCATTGAGACCCTGTATGGCGTCGGCTACCGTTATAAGGAGGCTTAAGGTCGCGCGTCGCGCCGTCCTGCGCCTGTCCGCCCAGCTCAAACCGCTGTTGTTGTCACGTCTGGGCGCCACCATCATCCTGACCAATCTGGTGGCGTTGAGCGTTGTGATCGGCGGCATGTTCGCCATCACCGAGAACCGGCGCGGGCTGGTGGACGCCAAGGTGGATTCGCTCTCCGCCCAGGCTGAAATTATCGCCAACATCATCACCGAGACTGCGGTCTACGGTGATGCGCCCGGCCCTGAAATGGATCGTGACGCCGCGCGCGAAGTGCTCAGGCGCTTGTCAGGGCTCTATGTGCCGGACGAGACGCGCGCCCTGCTGCACGCCCCGGGACCTGTGCGCATTGCCGATTCCGACCTGATCGCGGGCGATGTGGACCAGATCGAACTGCCGCCGCTGGACGGGCGGCCGGACACCCCCCTGACGGCCCTGCAGAACGCCTCCCGCTCCTTGATGGAGCAAATCGGCCAGATGTTCCTGTCTTCTGAAGACCGAACGGCGCTAGACCGGACTTTGGCCGATGAGGTGCGCGAAGCCTTTCAGACCGGTGAGGCCCAGTCCGGCGTGCGCCGCGACCCTGACGGCGGGCGCGTGGTGTCCGTGACCATTCCCATTCAACTCATTCAGGCGGTCGTCGGCACCGTCACCTATGAATCGTATGATCTGGACGCCCTGATCGCACAGGAACGCGCCGCCATCCTGCCTTATGTGCTGGTGGCCGCGTCGGTTTCGCTGGTCATGGCGCTTGTGCTGACCGTTCAGATCGCCTGGCCTGTGCGGCGGCTGGCCGAGGCGGCGCGCGAAGTGCGCCTGGCCGGCGGGCGGCGCGTGCCCCTGCCCGACATGAAAGGCCGCCGCGATGAAATCGGCGATATGGGACGCGCCTTCACCCAGATGACCAACGCGCTTTATGATCGACTGGACGCCATTGAAGCCTTCGCGGCGGACGTGTCGCACGAGATCAAGAACCCGCTGACCTCGATCCGCTCCGCCTCTGAAATTCTGCCGCTTGCCAAGGACGACGCTAAACGCGCCCGGCTGATCGACGTGATCCAGCATGATGTGAAGCGGCTGGACCGGCTGATCACCGACATTTCAAACGCCTCGCGTCTGGACGCCGAGCTGGCGCGGGAAGATCTGGAGACGATCGATCTCGCTGTCTTGCTCAATGATCTCGCCAGCCTTCAGAACGACCCTGACGCCAAGGCGCCGCGCGTCACCGTCAGTCACACCGCTGACCGGCACTGGGTGCGCGGCCATGAGCATCCGCTCAGCCGGGTCTTCATCAACCTGATCGAGAACGCCATCACCTTCTCCCCCGCAGACAGCGTGGTGAAAATCACTATCGAACGCGGTCCGGGGCAAACCCATCAGGTTCGGGTCGAGGACAACGGGCCGGGCATTCCCGAAGACAATCGCGAAGCCATTTTTGATCGTTTCTACACCCAGCGCCCCAAGGGCGCGGCTTTTGGCGCGCATTCCGGGCTTGGCCTCGCCATTGCGCGCCAGATCGTGACCGCTCATGGCGGACAGATCGAAGCTTCAAACCGGCTCGATGATCAGGGCGTCGTCCTTGGCGCCTGCTTCACGGTGACACTGCCTGCCTATATCCGATAAGTATGTGTGGCGCGAAAACGGCGCCTGTCATCCTCGTGCAGCAGACTGTTGCAGGCACGTCGCACAGGGCTTTCGCCCGACGCAAAACCGGGTTTACATGGGCGGGATAACTTTCCGTCTGAGGACCAGTCTCACACCATGATCGGCATTGTCGTCGTCACTCACGGCCGTCTCGCTGACGAACTTGTCGCCGCCACTGAGCATGTGGTCGGCCCGCTTGAAGCCTGCAGCGCCATTTCCATCGGTCCCGATGATGATATGGAGCGCCGTCGCGATGATATTCGCGAAGCGGTGGAGAAGGCGGATCAGGGCGAGGGCGTGATCATCCTCACCGACATGTTCGGCGGCACGCCGTCAAACCTGTCCATCTCGCTGCTTGAAAAAGGGCGAGTGGAGGTCATCGCCGGCGCCAATCTGCCCATGCTGATCAAGCTGGCCGAGGCCCGCTCCCGGCTCGACATGAACGCGCTGGCGGAAAGCGCCAGTGAAGCAGGCAAACGCTATATCGCCGTCGCTTCCCAGATCCTGGATGGCGCGGCGTGACCACTGAGCGCACGGTCACGATCTGCAATCAGCGCGGCCTGCACGCCCGCGCCTCCGCCAAATTCGTCGCTGAAGCCGCGCGCTATGACGCCGATATCAGCGTCTCTCGCGACCATGAGCAGGTCAGCGCGGATTCCATTATGGAATTGCTGATGCTCGCCGCCGGTCCCGGAGTGCAGATCACCATCAAGGCGGACGGGGATGACGCCGCAGAGGCGGTCGATGCGCTCAGCGCTCTGGTCGAATGCGGATTTGACGAAAACGACTAGGTCGACCCGGCGCGCATGAAAAACGCCGCCGGGCTCTCCCGGCGGCGTTTTTCATGATGTGTCGCAGGCTTGCCCGGATCAGGCGTCTTCATCCTCTTGGGACCGGCTCGGCGCTGGCGGCGCGGGCGGCGCCGGCGGCACGACCGGGTTGGAAAACAGTGACAGGACCCGATTGGTCAAGGGTGCGCTAGGCCGCAGCTCGCGCGTTTCACGTGTGGTGGGTTGCGCCGAAGCCATTGCAGTGTCTGTGCTCTCTTCCGCCGACGGCATGGGCGGCGGCGAGGGCAGCACGATGGCGCGCGCGGCGTAACGCGGATCATTCTTCATCCGCTCTGCTTCTTCCGCATCCAAACCGGCGAGTTCGACCTCATCTTCCGGCTTGTCCTCAGACGCCCCGGCATCAAGCTCAGTCTCTGGAAGAGCCAAGGCAGGCTCAGCCTCTTCTGCGACTTCTGAAGTCAGAGCATCCGCTTCAGCGCTGGTTTCAAGCTCCGTTTCAAGCTCGGCCTCGACCTCAACGCCGTCATCGGCTTCATCTGGCGTGGCGTCATCGTGCACAGCTTGCTGATCCTCAGCGAGGACAGCAGCATTCGCAGCGCCTTCTTCCGCGCCAACATCCGTCTCATCTGCAGCCGGCGCTTCGGCCACAGAACCCTCATCAATCGCGTCGCCCTCTGAAAGCGCCGGCTCGGCCTCTTTCATATCCGAGCTTACGACCTCGTCTTGCCGCTCAGCCTCAGACTGAGGCTCGTGCGTGACCTCAAGGTCTCCATCCACGGTCTCTGAAACCGTCTGCGTCGCATTGACGACGTCCTCTTGATCGTCAGTGGAGGACTCCGCGCTCTCTTCCAAGGTCGGCGCTTCGTCAGTCTGTGCCGCATCAGCCTGCATCTCAGGCTCCGCGTCTACGGCGCCCGCGTCATCTTCAGACGAGCCTGGAGCCGGCTCATCAGCGGTCTCCATCCGGGGCTCTTCACCGGTTTCACTCAGCGCCGCGCTGACCGGGGCCGCGACCGCACTCATCGCAGCCGTGTCCTCTGCGGCCTCTTCGGAGACTTCCGCCACTTCAGGCTCGACTTCGGGCTCTTCCGTACGTGCGATGGTCTCTTCCGGCGCATGACGCTGAAGATGATCGGCCAGAAGCGCAATGCGCCGCTCAAGCCGCGCAGCGTCGCGAATACGGTTGATCACCCCGCCAACCATGAAGATGACGGCGGAAACGCCATAAGCGATGACGGCGTAACCCGCTGCGGCCTCGAGCCCGCCCAGCCCCAGAGCCGCCGCGGCGACCAATCCCACAAACAGCGGCGCCCAGAGCAACCGCCAGGAGCGCGTCGCGAACACCACCAGCGCCCCCAGACCAGACAAGGCGTAAAAGACAATCTGATCGGCCTGCTCCGCCATGGACGGGACAGACTGCGCAATAAGCGCGCTGACGGGGCTGACAGTTTGCGAAAAGCTCCAATTGCCCAGATCGGGCAGAGCGCCAAGCGCCAGCGCAAAGATATTGAAAGAGGGCGCGACGCCGAAGAGGCTAGGGTCCACTTCCACGAGGAAGGTGCGCAGATACGGCCAGACCATCACCATGGCGGCGAGCGCGAACAGCAGAACCGTCAGGAACCAGTTGACGTTGCGGGCGACGCCGGCGCGAGACAGCATGGCGCTGGCGCCGGGATGGGTGCGCGACCAGCCCTGACGGGTATGATTGACGACAGCGACCGGGCGTGAACGCCGGGACGGCCCGGTCTGCATGCGCAGAACAGACGCCTGATCTCCGGCCTCAAGCGCGAAATCACGATCCATGACGCGCACAGTATGTTTGGCTCCGTCATAATCGGTCAGGCTGTGCTCATCGGCGCGGGCGCGCGGATCGGACCCGCTCACCTCACCGGCGGCGGCGTAGAAATCCAGCGTCTTACGTCCAAAATGCTGGCTCGCATAAGCGGTCGGCAAATTCGCCATTTCAACAGTCCCCTCAGTCCGTCGCACAGGTCCGCCGCCCCTCGGCGTCTCCTGCGGCCATGCCGCATGAACCCATATCACGGGTCCTGAGCAAAAATCTTACCATAAAGTTTATACAGATTTAGGACCTTTTTAAGAAGTCGGGGGTTTTTCCTGCCGATTCATGTTCAATACGCCAGATGGTTTGCCCGTTTTGGGACGCGTGTTAAGAGGTGCGCTGTCCCAAATGGAACCATCAGGCTCTGACCTGTTCGAAGTCAAAAACAAGGCGCCTTCCCATGACCCTGCTCAATGCCGCCAACACCGGCGACGATCGCTATGTCAAAGACCTCTCGCTGGCTCGCTGGGGCCGGCTAGAGATCGAGATGGCCGAGATTGAAATGCCCGGCCTGATGGCCCTGCGCGAAGAATACAAAGGCAAGAAGCCTCTGGCGGGCGCGCGCATCGCCGGTTCTCTGCACATGACCATCCAGACCGCGGTGCTGATCGAAACGCTCGTTGAGCTGGGCGCGGACGTGCGCTGGGCCTCGTGCAACATCTTCTCCACCCAGGACCACGCCGCCGCCGCCATCGCCGAGCGCGGCATTCCGGTTTTCGCCTATAAAGGCGAAACGCTGGAAGAATACTGGGAATATGCCGACGCCATCTTCCATTGGCCGAACGGCGAAACCGCCAACATGATCCTGGACGATGGCGGCGACGCCACCATGTACCTGCAGCTGGGCGAAAAAGCCGAAGCCGACCCGAACTTCCTGGGCGAGCCGAAATCGGAAGAGGAATCCTTCCTGTTCCAGACCATCCGCAACCGCATCAAGCTGTCGCCGGGCTGGTTCGCCAAGGCCAAGGCCGCGATCAAGGGCGTGTCTGAAGAGACCACCACCGGCGTGATGCGCCTGTACCAGCTGGCCAAGAAGGGCGAGCTGGCCTTCCCGGCGATCAACGTCAACGACTCTGTGACCAAGTCGAAATTCGACAACCGTTACGGCTGCCGTGAAAGCCTGGTGGACGCTATCCGCCGCGGCACCGATTTGATGATGGCCGGCAAGACCGCCGTCGTCTGCGGTTATGGCGATGTGGGCAAAGGGTCCGCTGAATCCCTGCGCAACGCCGGCGCCCGCGTGTCGGTCACCGAGATCGACCCGATCTGCGCCCTGCAAGCGTCCATGGACGGCTTCGCCGTGGTTCGCCTCGAAGACGTGATCAACGATATCGACATCGTCGTCACCGCCACCGGCAACAAGGACGTCGTCACCGTCGACCACATGCGCACCATGAAGCACATGGCGATCGTGTGTAATATCGGCCACTTCGACAACGAGATTCAGGTCGAGGCGCTGAAGAACTTCCAGTGGACCAACGTCAAACCGCAGGTCGATCTGGTCGAATTCCCCGACGGCAACAAGATCATCCTGCTGTCCGAAGGCCGCCTGGTGAATCTGGGCAACGCCAACGGCCACCCCAGCTTCGTGATGTCCGCCAGCTTCACCAACCAGGTGCTGGCCCAGATCGAGCTGTGGACCCGCGGCGATCAGTACGAGAACCAGGTCTACATCCTGCCCAAGCATCTCGACGAGAAAGTCGCCGCCCTGCACCTTGAAAAGCTGGGCGCCAATCTCAGCGAGCTGTCCACCGAGCAGGCCGAGTATATCGGCGTCGAGCAGAAAGGCCCGTTCAAGGCCGAGCACTATCGCTACTAGGCGCTAGTTACTCCTAAAGACGAGAAGCCCCGTCGGAGAGATCCGGCGGGGTTTTTTCTTGTCTGGCGGGAAGGCTGGCAGGATTATTGGGTCCCAAAGAAGAGAGTCTGCCATGCGATGGATCATCAGCCTGTTCGGTGCCGCCGGCCTCACGGTCACTCTGGCGCTCGTCATGATCCAGCTCATCGCTGTCAGCGACGAACGCGGCGGACGCGAGCTTGTCGGCTATGTGCCTTCGCGCATCGAGAATGATTGCGTACCCGATTTTGAAGTCTACCTCCTTCACTACCAGCATCCCCTCACGCTTCCCGAGGTTCGGGTCATCCTCTCACAAGAAATCGCGGCTCACTTTAGCCCAGTCAGTGACGAGCAGACTGACGAATGCGGCTGGCGGTCGGGACTTGTTCACTATTCAAATAGTTCGACGCATTCTTGTCCTGTAAAGATCGAGCTTCAAAGCGAAACTGTTTCAGTCCACTCTGAATCGGATGTCTGTTTGAATAACGCTGCACAACGCGCGTTGGGTAGGTACCTCACGTGTCTTTCAAGTGAGGATGCAGGAACATTCATAGCGCCTCTGAACATCAGCGGGGATGTGACCATACTCCATATCCCGCCGCCACAACGGGAACCTCGTCCTTCATTGGCCAGGCAGTTTGAAGTCGCGTCCCCTTGCTGAACAGGCATTGCGCCTTGCCCTTCCTGCGCTCACGGCACACTGTGCGCGCCATGCGCCTGATCCTGATCCCGACCCTTCTCGCCCTGTCGCTCTCGCTCGCCGCGTGCGGTTCGAGCCCGGAACTGAACCCGCTGGCAGATCCGCGACTTCAGCCCTTCATCGCCACGTCCGACATGCCCGTGCCGCCCAATGTGGAACGGGCGGCGAGTTCGGATCAGTGCGCGGGTGAGCCCTTGCGCGCGATAAACGCCAGCCTGCCCGCCTATCCGGCGCGCGGCTGGTCGCGCGGGCTGCAAGGCTGGTCCATTGTCCAGTTTGACGTCACTCAAGCCGGCGAGACCGAAAACGTGTCCGTCGCGCGCGGCGTGCCCGGCGGCAGTTTTGACCGCGAAGCCCTCCGCGCGGTGGAAGACTGGCGCTTCGCCCCCTTGAGCGAGGGCGCAAATCTTTATGGCTGCGTGGTGTTGTTTGAATTCACCCAAGGTGAAGTACGCATTCGATAAAGACTCCCCAAAAGGGTTTTTTATTTGCAATATCCCGCCCACAGAGATTCGGGGGGATTGATCATGAAAATACAGCTTATCGCGACCGTATGCCTGCTGGGGCTGGGTGCGTGCACGACACCGGACCGGGTCGATTTTGGCGGCACGTCGTATGTGCAGGCGGTTTCCGGACCGAGCCAACCCTGTGAGACCGCAAACCTCCGACGACAGAGCCGCGCCGAGCTGGTCTACCCCCCAAGCCTGATGGCGATCGCCTACGCCAACCAATCCAGAGGCTTCAGTTATACCGTGCCCCTGACCTTTGACGTTACGCCTGAAGGCCGGGCCGTGAATGTACGGTTTGCGGGCAATCCCGCTGATACGACCAACTCCGCCAAACGCGAGGCCATCTTCAACGCCGGTGAATCCCTGTCGGGCTACCAATTCGCCTGGCCCACTGGCAGCACGCCCGGTTACGCACTGAATTGCCGTCAGGAAATCAACTTCTCCACAAGCTACCAGACAACACCCTAAATCCGTTCAGCCTTCCCCATCGCATCACATTTCACCTTCCGGTAAGATGTGATTCGCACGTGTGCGCGTGTTCAGCGGGATAGCGCACCAGGCAATTGGGGATATGGCGCGTCATGACCGCAGCCGAACCGGTACAACTGGCCACTCTCATCGTCACAGGCGGCTCGGTCGCCTTCGCCCTGGCGTCCTCGGTCTGGGCTTACAGACTGACCGCCGGCGCCCGAAAGGCCCGCAAACTCTGGCGCGACCGCATCCTCGCCGCAGAAGACCGCGCCGAACGCAATGACAGCCTGTTCGCGGCGCATCCGGGCGTGGTGGTGGTCTGGGACGGGGCCCCGCAATCTGACGCCGAGCACTGGTCCGCCCCCAAGCTCTATGGGTCTCCCGCCGCCCTCGCTTCGCTGCTGCAATTCGCCGAGCTGAGCCAGACTGGCGGCCCCAGCGGTCAGATCGCGACCGACATCCTGGACAGCATTTCTGATTTCACCGCGCGCACCGCGACAGGCGAGACGACGAGTTTTCGTGACCGCGCGCGCGCCCTGATGGCGGACGGCGCCGCGTTTTCCCTGACCCTGTCCGGCCCGTCCGGTCGTCAGGTCCAGGTGGATGGCCGCCCCGCCGGCCGTCAGCTCGTGATCTGGCTGACCGACACCGCCCTGCGCCAGGCTGAAGGCGCCGCGCACAGCCCTGACGGGATCGGTCACGACGATCCGATCGGTTTCATGGACATGATGGGCCGCAATCCGGTTCCGGCGTGGCGCCTGGACGCCAAAGGCCGGCTGACCTGGGTGAACGCCGCCTATGTCAAAGCGGTCGAGGCCAAGGACGTGGCTGAAGTGATCGACCGGCAGGTGCTGCTGGAGCCCAGCCTGGCCGATCAGGCGCGCGACGTGCTCAGCGCCGCCGAAACCCGCACCGGCGCCCGCGGCGTGGTGCTGGCCGGCCAGCGCCGGGTGATGTCGGTGACCAGCTATCCCGTTCAGGGCGGCGTGGCGGGCTTCGCGGTGGACGTGACCGACGGCGAAGAAGCCAAAGCTGCGCTGAACCGGTTCCGGGAAGCGCATGACCTGACGCTGAACCATATGACCGAGGCGGTCGCGATCTTTGACCGCGCCAAGAAGCTGGTCTTTTACAATCAGGCCTTCACCCAGATGTTCAATGTGGAAGAGGCCTTCCTCAATGACCGTCCGGCCCATGGCGTCCTTTTGGACCGCTTGCGCGAGAAACGCCGCCTGCCCGAACAGGCCGATTACAGCCAATGGCGCACCGCCGAGCTGGCGCGTTATGAAGCGGCTCCGGGCTCGGAAGCCGAACCGGACGAGCTCTGGGCCTTGCCGGACGGGCGCACCTTGCGCGTCGCGCGCCAGCGGCACCCCATGGGCGGCCTGCTGGTGATTTTCGAAGACATGACCGACCAGCTGTCACTGCAAGCGCGCTACAACACCCAGATCAAGGTGCAACGCGCGACGCTGGACAAGCTGCATGAAGCGGTCGCAGTGTTCGGGTCGGACGGGCGTCTGAAACTGCGCAACGCGGCCTTTGAAACGCTGTGGAAGCTCGATCCCGATACGCTGGACGGCGTGCATTTTGACGATGTGGTCAGCGCCTGCCAGCCGCTTTATGACAACAGCGAAGCCTGGGGCCAGCTGAAAGCGCGCATCACCGATCCCAGCCCGGAATCGCGCAAGGCGATGACGGGTGAAATTCGCCGCGCCGACAACTCTGTCCTGACCTGGCTGACCCGACCGCTGCCCGATGGCGCGACCGTGATCGCCTGGGACGATATTACTGACAGCCGCCGCATTGAATCCGCCTTGCGTGACCGCGCCGAAGCGCTGGAGGCCTCAGAGCGGATCAAGACCGAGTTTGTCGAGCATGTGAGCTATCAGCTACGCACGCCTCTGACCACGATCCACGGCTATGCGGATCTGCTGGCGGGCGGCTTCGCGGGGGATCTGTCAGATCGTCAGAAAGAGCATATGGGCGCGATCCAGACCGCCTCTGGCCAGTTGGGCAAGCTGATCGACGATATTCTGGATATCGCCGCCATTGATGCTGGCCAGCTGGAGCTGGAGCTGGGCGATGTGAACCTGCACGCCCTGGCCGAGGAATCGTCTGAACTCATCGCCTCACGCGCCGAGCATTCTGGCATCAAGCTATCCCTCAACGCTGATCAGGACGCCTCTCTGGTCCGCGCGGACGCCAAACGCCTCAAACAGGTCTTCTACAACCTGCTCACCAACGCCATGGACCATGTCAGCCCCGGCGGCGCGGTGGAAGTGGGCGCAGACGTCACCGGCGAGGATGTGTCCATCTGGGTGGCCGATGACGGCGTCGGCATCGCGCCCGACCGTCAGGCGAAGATCTTCGAACGCTTTGAACGCGGCGATGGCGGCGGCGCCGGCCTGGGCCTGGCCCTCGTCAACGACATCATCCGGCTGCATGGCGGCTGGGTGGAGCTGGAAAGCGAGCCGGGCGAAGGCACGCGCGTGACCTGCCACCTGCCCCGGATCACTAATTCTCAATCCGCCCCCGAGCTTGACCTGCCGGGCAGCCATTCGCTGAGCGCGGAATAAGCCGGGCGGGCGTCAGGCGCCCGCCGGTGCAGGCCCGGCCTGATCGCCTTGCAGCCCCAGATCAGACAACAAGGACGCATCCGTGTTTTGATCCGGGTTCGGCGTGGTCAGAAGTTCATCGCCGACGAAAATCGAACCCGCGCCCGCCAGGAAGCACAGCGCCTGCAGTTCACGCGACATGGTCTCGCGGCCTGCTGACAGGCGCACCACGCTTTTGGGCATGATGATCCGGGCTGTGGCGATCGCGCGGACGAAATCGAGCCCGTCGAGCGGCTGAGAACCCGATAGCGGCGTGCCGTCCACATCCACCAAATGATTGACCGGCACGCTTTCAGGGTGGACCGGCAGGCTGGCGAGCTCGGCCAGTAGCCCGATGCGGTCGTCCTTGCTTTCACCCATGCCGATAATGCCGCCGCAGCAGGTCTTCATGCCCGCCGCGCGCACCTTGGACAGGGTGTCGATCCGGTCGTCCCAGGTGCGGGTGGTGATGATCTGCTTGTAGTATTCCGGCGAGGTGTCGAGATTGTGATTGTAATAATCAAGCCCCGCGGCCGCCAGGCGCTCGGCTTGTCCCTCGCCCAGCATCCCCAGCGTCATGCAGGTCTCAAGCCCCATCGCTTTGACGCGGCGGATCATGTCGTGGATTTTCGGCTCGTCGCGCTCTTTCAGCTCGCGCCAGGCCGCCCCCATGCAAAACCGGGTGGCGCCTTGATCTTTGGCCTCTTGCGCCTTTTTCTCGACCTCTTCGGGATCCATCAACTTGGACGCCTTAAGACCGGTGTCAAAGTGTGCGGACTGATTGCAATAGCCGCAATCCTCCGCGCAGCCGCCGGTCTTGATTGAAAGCAGGCGTGATTTCTGGACCGTATTGGGGCGATGTCCCCGGCGGTGCAGGCTTTGCGCGGCGAAGATCAGATCATTAAACGGCGCATCATGGATGGCGGCGACCTCGGCGCGCGTCCAGTCATGGCGCACAATGGCCAATTGGTCGAGATCGTTGAGAAGTTTGGACATGAGCGCCTCTGGACCTGTGCAAAACGACGGCGACGGTAAGAACCTCCTCTCCAGGCTGCAAGCCATGGAACTCAGTGTTTTGCAGGCGAGACTTGCCTTGCTGATCACCAGCGTCGCTATTTTCGGGCTGGCGCTTTTGCCCGCACACTTTGAAAGCCCCACCCTGTTCGGCGCGGACAAGATCAAGCATATGGGCGCGTTCGTGGTGCTGACCCTTCTGGCGCGGGCGAGCTGGCCGTTCTGGCCATTGTGGCGGCTGGCGCTGGGTCTCGCAGCTTTCGGCGCCGCCATCGAGTTGGCGCAGGGGCTCAGCGGCTTGGGGCGTACCGCGTCCTTCGCTGATCTTGTTGCGGACCTGATCGGGATCGGTCTCAGCTTCGCACTGCTCTGGGGCGTCCGGAAGCTGCGCGCAAAGAAACACACGACCGTCGCTTAATCCGTTTTTCGAATATGGCTCAAGAAAAACCCCCGGCGCCAAGCGCCGGGGGTTCAAGTCCATCAAATCAAGCTGAGTATTATTCGCTCGGTTTGCTGTCAGGTCCGGTCATGGACGGGTTTGACCCCTGCCCTTCTTCATCGGCCTTCTTGGTGTAGGCGATCACCACCCCTGACAAGAGCAGTATGGCGATCAGGTTTGGCGCCGCCATCGCGGCGTTGGCGATCCCGCCGAACTTCCAGATGAAGTCCACCTGCTGCAGCGCGCCGAAGAACACCATCACCACCCACATCAGGCGGAACGGCTTGGTCGCCCAGTCGCCGACCAGATAGGTCAGCGCCTGCTCGGCATAGTAGGACCAGCCCAGAATGGTGGTGAAGGCGAACAGCGTCAGACAGACCGCGATCAGGATGCCGCCGAACGGGATATGACTTTCACGGAACACCGCGGTCGTCACTTCCGACGCTTCCAGTTGCGATTGCCAGGCGAAGCCCACCGTCTCGGCGCCGTTCGGATAGGCGCCCTGAACCACCAGGATCACCAGCGCCGTCATGGTGCAGATCACGATTGTGTCGATGAACGTCCCCAACATGGCGATTTCACCCTGCCGCACCGGAGAATCCGTTTGCGAGGCTGCGTGCGCGATCGCCGTGGAGCCCTGACCTGCCTCATTGGAGAACAGGCCCCGCTCCACGCCAAAGCGCAAGGCGATCATGATCGAGGAGCCTACAAAGCCGCCCGTGGCGGCTGTGCCGGTAAAGGCGTCCGTGAAGATCATGCCGATCGCGCCCGGAAGGGCCGGAGCATTGAGCGCCAGAATGAACAGGGCGCTGATCAGATAGACCACAGCCATGAACGGCACGACCTTGCCGGCGAAGGAGCCGATGGACTTGATGCCGCCGATGATCACGATGAACACCAGAATGGCCAGGATCAGGCCCGGCACCCAGTTGGCGATCATCACCGTGAAGGCTTCTGCCGGCAGCTCGAAGCTCTGGCCAAGACGCTCGACCGTCACCAACTCTCCTGATTCAAGCGCCGCCTGAACCGTACAGGCCGGTGCATAAGCGTTGCCGAAATCACCGTTCACTTCGACCGCGCTGCGACCCACAGAGATCTGGCAGGGAATCGAACTGGAGAATGGCGCAGACGCTTCCGTCATCGCCTGGGTGATCGAGTTGGACTGGATCATGTTGCCGGTCGCGACGGCGGAGAACAGCGTGCCGACCGCAAACAAAACCGCCAGAAAGCCCCAGGGCTTACCCAGGCCGTTCTTGATGTAATACATCGGTCCGCCATGGACCCGGCCGTCTGGGTGGGTTTCACGATAGCGCACCGCCAGGCTGGATTCAGCGTACGCCGCCGCCATGCCGACAAGCGCCGTGATCCACATCCAGAACACGGCGCCCGGGCCGCCCAGAGAGATCGCTGTCGCCACGCCGGCGAGGTTGCCCGTACCCACCTGACCCGACAAAGCCGTGGACAAAGCCTGCCACGGGGTGATGTCACCCGCGCCGCCGCCGCCCTTGCGCCCGGCCCACAACTCGCCGAAAGCCGGGAAAAGCCGGCGCAGCGGCCGCAGCCGCAAACGGATCATGAAATAAAGGCCGGTGCCAAGCAGGAGCAGGATCATCGGCCCGCCCCAAATCGCCGCGCTGACCTGGTCAACTAGCGAGTAAAACTGTTCCATTGGTGTCGCTCCCCGAACACAAAGTCGCCGCAGACCTTAACGGGATGAGCGCAAAATCAAAGCGTTCCTTCAGCACTGAAGGGTTACATGACCGTTATAAATGCACGAATTGTGGATTTCAGGACGCGGTTTTTGAACGGTTGAGCCCAAGTTTCAGCCGCCGACGCATGAAATCCACGAACCGGCCTTCTGTCTCCTGCGTCGCCTGGGCGTCGTACCGCAGCGTTGAGTCCGGATGATGGTCAGGCTCGTCAAAGGCGTGGGTCACGCCGCCCAGAACCGACCAGCTGACCGGCGCGCCATGTTGCCTGGCGCGCATGAACACGACCGAGGCGTCCGCTTCGCTGGCCATGGTATCACGTTCCACCAGAACCGCTTCAACCGGAATGGAGGACAGCCAGTCATTGCGCACCGCCAAAGACGGCCCGCTGACATAAGGATAAACGAGGAAGACGCCTGTCACGCCCGCAAACGGATGTTCAGGCGCATCCGCCAACCCGTCTGGCGGTCGCTTCATCTGCGCCAGCGTCAGCGCGTCCAGAAGCGTCCAACCGCCATGGCTCCACCCCGCCAGCGCCAGACGGGCAGGGTCGATCCTGCGGTCCTGGCGGACAAGCTCCAGCGCAGCATAGACATCCGCCGCCCGTTCGCGCCCCCACAGCCGGTGACCGGTGCAGACCTGAGCCAGCGCCTCTTCATATGAGATGTTTCGGGCCCGCAGGCTGTCCACGATCACCGCAGCGACGCCGGATTTCACCGCCAGCGCCGCGTAATTTTCCGTCACCTGACGCACGCCGCCGCAGCCATGAAACAACACGACGGCCGGGAACGGGCCATCGCCTGGCGGATAGGACACCCGCACATACGGCTCTAGAAAAGCGACATGATCAGCGAAAGGCTTGCGCGCCAGATGCTGGCCGCGCAAACGCCGGTACAAAGACCAGGCGATGTACAATGCGAACGCCAGCACGCCCACGCCCGCCAACGCCAGAACCCAGATCAGCTTGTCCATGAAGGCTCGCCCCTGATGATCACGATACAAGACCTAAGACCATCAGGAGCGAACGCCAAGATCACAGCGTCAATCGCGCCTAGTGACGGAAGTGACGCATCCCGGTGAAGACCATCGCCAAACCTGCTTCATCGGCAGCGGCGATCACCTCTTCGTCCCGCACCGAACCGCCGGGCTGGATGATGCAGCGCGCGCCGGCCTTGGCCGCTTCCAGCAAACCGTCGGGGAAGGGGAAGAAGGCGTCTGACGCACAGGCCGAATGGGTTGTACGCGGCTCGTCCCAGCCATTTTCCTTGGCAGCGTCCTCAGCCTTGCGGGCGGCAAGGCGCACCGCTTCCACGCGTGAGGTCTGGCCCATGCCGACGCCCGCAGTCGTCCCGCCCTTGGCAAAGACGATGGCGTTGGACTTCACGTGTTTGACCACGCGCCAGGCGAACAGCAGGTCGGCGAGTTCTTCATCGGTGGGCGCGCGCTTGGTGACCACTTTGAGGTCTTCGGCCAGCACATGCCCGGTATCGCGTTCCTGCACCAGCAGGCCGCCGGCCACCGCCTTGGTGGTCCAGCCCGCCTGGGTCGGATCAGCCAGCGCGCCCGTCAGCAGCACGCGCACATTCTTTTTGGACGACAGGATATCCAGCGCCGCTTCATCGGCGTCGGGCGCGATCACGACTTCGGTGAAGATCTTGGTGATGGCATCCGCCGTCTTGGCGTCGAGCGTGCGGTTGAAGGCGGCGATGCCGCCAAACGCTGAAATCGGATCGCCTGCGAACGCGCGCTCATAAGCGGTCGCCAGATCATCCGCCGCTGCTGCGCCGCACGGGTTAGCGTGCTTGATGATCACGGCTGCGGCGCGTTCTTCGGGATCAAACTCGCTGACCAGTTCAAACGCCGCGTCGGCGTCGGCAATGTTGTTATAAGACAGCGCCTTGCCCTGAATCTGACGCGCGGACACAACGCCCGGACGCTGCTCGGGCGCTTGATAGAGGGCCGCATCCTGGTGCGGGTTTTCGCCATAGCGCAGTTTCTCAAGCCGGGGGCCGCCAATGGTGAACCAGCTATGAGCGGGTTTTTCCACTTCCGGCTCGAACCGCGCGGCGATCGCGCTGTCATAGGCGGCGGTGCGGGCGAACGCCTTGCCCGCCAGATGCCGGCGCATGGCCAGCGTCGTCTGGCCGTGATGTTCGGCCATAACCTCGAGCACCTTGTCGAGGTCTCGCATATCGGTGCAGACCGCCACATGATTGTGGTTCTTGGCCGCTGCGCGGATCATCGCCGGGCCGCCTACATCGATTTTCTGGATGCAGGCGTCGATATCGGCGCCGGAGCGCGCGGTTTCTTCAAACGGGTAAAGATTGACCACCAGCAGATCGATCTGGGGAATGCCATGTTCGGCCATCGCCGCCAGGTCATCCTCGTTGTCCCGGCGCGCCAGAAGGCCGCCATGAATGCGCGGGTGCAGGGTTTTCACCCGGCCATCCATCATCTCAGGATATTCGGTGACGCTGGAGACGTCGCGCGCCTCAAGGCCCGCATCGCGCAGGGCCTGCAAGGTGCCGCCCGTGGACAACAGCTCGACCCCGGCGTCAGCCAGCTTGGCGGCGCGCTCGGCGAGACCGGTCTTGTCGGAAACAGAAATCAGAGCCCGCTTGAGCGGGGCGAGGCCAGAAGCATCCATGGAAACGTCCTCCCATTCGGCGCTCGTCAATCTACGCCAGGAACGAAGACGGCCCCATTATCACGCGTCACGCGCGGCGGGAAGCGTCTGACTGATCGCCGTGACCCCCTCCGGCCAGCCGGCTTCGATCACCAGATTTAACCGGTTTCGCACCTGATCGTCATCGCGGCGTTGCGCCGCGGCGATCAATTGTTCCAGCGCGGACTCAACCCGCGTCAGGTCCAGGTCCGGCGTCTCGATGCGCATCACGCCCGGCGGGCCGGCTGGAGACACGTTCTCAAACGCATGGGTCAGCGATTCATGCAGCTTTTCGCCCGGACGCAAACCGGTGAAAACGATCTTCACATCGCGCTCAGGCTCCAGCCCGCGCAAACGGATCAATTGCCGCGCCAATCGTGAGATCAGGACTGGCTCGCCCATATCGAGCAAGAAAATATCCCCGCCCGAAAGGCCCACCGCGCCCGCCTGGGCCCCGGCTTCCAGAACCAGGCCAGCCGCTTCCTCCACGGTCATGAAATACCGCGTCGTATCGCTGTCGGTGACAGTGACAGGGCCGCCTTCGGCGATCTGGCGCTCGAACAAGGGCACCACCGAGCCCGCCGAGCCCAGAACATTGCCAAACCGCACTGAGGCCAGCTTCATGGGCTCGACCTTGTCGGCGGCGGCGGCCAGATACAGCTCCACCGCGCGCTTGCTGGCGCCCATGATCGAGCTGGGATCCACCGCCTTGTCGGTCGAGATCGAGACCACGGCCTCAACGTCTGCAGCGGCTGCAGCCTCCACCACATTGCGGGTGCCCATCAGATTGGTGCGGACGGTCTCAGAGACATTGCCCTCCATCAAGGGCACATGCTTGAGCGCAGCGGCGTGGAGCACGACTTCGGGGCGCTCCTCTTCCATCAGCACGTCTAGCCCTTTGCGGTCCTTGATATCGCCCAGAACCGAGCGCCAGCTGGGCGCATCCGCCATGGTCTGCAAGACCATGTCGATTTCGTAGAGATTGGGTTCGGCGGAATCGAGCAGGATCAGACGTTCCGGGCGCAAAGCCGCCGCCTGGCGCACCAGCTCGGACCCGATCGTACCGCCCGCGCCGGTCACCAGCACGCGCTTGCCTGCGATCAGGCGCCGGGCCCCGTCTCGCGACAGCGCGCGCGGCGGACGCGCCAGAAGGTCTGACGCCTCAACAGAGGTGAACGCCCGCGCGCCATTGCCGCCCCGGGCGCGGCTGAGCTGGACGCCCGTCCGTCCGGCGACGCGCGCCACTTCATTGACCAAGGTCGCATCAGGCATGGGGTCGGCCAGCACGATGCGCACCGCGCCATCGCCCGCCAGCCGCTTCACCCGCAACACCGCGCGCGTCAGCTTGTCAGGTCCGCCCTCGATGGGGATGCCGTACAACGCCCGACCGCCCGCCTGGCCTTCTGTCTCCACAAGCGCGCGAAACCTGAAGCTTGGACCTGATGCGCGGCGCAAATGCGCTTTGAGAACATCCGCCAGATGCTCCCGGGCGCCGACAAGCACCGCCATGGGCGCGCTTTCATCGCCGCGCTGGACCAAAGAGCGCAAATCGCCCGAACGCCACGCCGCCGCCGCCACGCGCGGCGCGACCAGCAAGAAGACGAGCAAAGGCGCGGACAGCGCGAAGGTGGAGCGCGGAAAATCCTCCAGCCGGTTCATCACGAAAAACACCGGCAAGAAGATCAGATGAGACAGCAGAACCGCCTGAACGATCGGCAACAGGTCCGGCATGGACATGTGGCGCCACAAGCCCCGGTGCACGCCTAGCCCCAGGAACACGGCGGCGCTGATCGGGGCGAACACGGCCGGCGCCAGATATTCAAGCGTGCCCGGCGGCTCATTATACTGAGAGAAATGGTATCGGATCACGAGGCTGGCGAACATCGCGCCTGCAGCAGCCAGCGTATCGTAAAGCAGCACCAGACTGGTCGTCAGCGCAACGCCCCGCATCGCGGACGGCGCTTCCGCCGCCCCTTCAGGTTTATCGCTCATATCGCCGGCTCCCCCCTGCGACAGCGAATTCGATCTGTGATCCGCCCGTCATGTTTAACCCGCCGCCCCCACGCGACCCAAACGCTGGAACGCCCATCTGACCCGGTTAGGAGGGCGTTCGCCGGCGCCATAAGGCTCGGCTTCGCCCGAAACGACGAGCTGGGTCGAACGTTCAGGCTTCCCCCCGGCCGCCAGGTAGACGGACCGTTCCAGACGCACCGGACCGCCATCGGTTCGGAAGCGCCATCCATCACCATTACCCGCAACCAGAAGTGCGCTCAAGGAATCCCTTGAAAGTGATGCGCGAACACTGGGGTGCAGATGAAAGCGGATGGAGAACCGATAGCGCAGTTCCGGATTGTCCGGCGCCCCGTCCTCCACAGGTCTGAACAGGCTGTCCTCGCCGCGCAGATCGCCGCCGTCGGACGCCAGAAACAGGCGGCGGCGCAGCGACAGTCCAAAGTCACGCCGATAGCCTTCATGGCTGGCTTCCAGCCAGACGCCCAGGTCTTCCTCATTGCGCCGGGCCTTCACAGGTTCGGGCCCTGATGCCACGCGCGGGCCCAGCAGAGACCGCTTCCAGCCCTGCGCCAGAAGCCGTGTCGAGGAGGTTTCTTCAAGCGTCAGAACCGAATGCGCCGCCGTCGCGCGCACCGCCTCTCGCCAAGTGCGGGGCTGATCCTCGGACCAGCCGCAATTGACCACCAACCGGCCGCCTGGTGCGGCGAATTCAAACGCTAGCGCACTGGCGTGCACATCGGCGGAATGCGGACCTTTCGGCGGCCCCGCCGAATCCATGATCAGCACAGCGCCGCCCGCTTGCACCCGATTGTATCCGCTATGCGGGGCGACATTGAAGCCGCGCCCCTCGCCGCCGCCCACATGCTTGAGCGCCGTTTCGATGGCGCGGGAATCGCCTTCATCGCCGCCATGAAACACGCACAGTCCGCCGCCCGGCAAACGGCAGAAACGGATAAAGGCCGCCGCCCGGTCCATGGCGCGACTGACCTCGGCCGACAAGGTGACGCCGCGAGCGTCCGCCGCCTGATCCAGCACGACAAGGGCGATCAGAACATCTGCCGCCACTCGCGGATTACGGCTGGCGTGGCCGCCATCGGGCAAGAGTTGCGCTGTCAGCTCCGCATCCAGCGCGGCCTGGGACCGCGCCTGCAACCCGGCAGGCAGATCCAGCGTCAGCATGGCCAGTCGCAAGGTGATCGCCGCAAAGAGCCGCGCCTTGTCCTGCGGCATCAAGGACAGGCAACGTGACAGCCGCAGCGTCTGGCGCACCGCGGATTTCAGCCGTTTCGGCGTATTCTCGTCGTCTGCGGAAAAGAGCGTTTCGCTCGCCATCATCCAGGCCCACAAACGCCCTTCCAGGATGTGCGGCTCCCAGCTGAACCAGTTCCACTTGCCAAAACGCGTCAGCCAGTCATCCGCCAGTCGGCGCGCCATCAACGGCGCTTCAGGATCTTCCACCGCGAGCAGGTCGGCCAGCCAGTCAAAGCGATGCAGGCTTTCCGCGAAGCGTTTGGAGGGCGCCGTGCGATCCCAGACCGAATCTTCTTCGGGAATCTCCACGATCTCGCCCGCCAGGGCGAAGCGGCCGCCCAGCAAGGCCGCGCCATAGGCCTTGTCCCCTTTGACGATGGCCTTGGGCGGCTTGGTCAGAGCCTCCGGCGCACGCTGGTTCTGCGTCAGCATGCGATACGGCGGAGCCGCATTCAGAAGGTCCGACATTTCCCGACGTCCGCGCAGCGCCAGGGCGGCGGCGATCTCGCGGGTCTTGGGCTGGCGTTTCATCAAAGCCTCATGCGCCCCGCAAAGCGGCGATATTCTTGGCGTAAGCCTCCGGGCCGCCCTTGAACACCGCTGATCCGGCGACCAGCGCATCGGCGCCGGCGGCCAGGCATTGCTGCGCGGTTTGCGGGTTCACCCCGCCATCGACTTCGATCATCACATCCAGTCCACGGCGGTCGATCGTCTTGCGCAGGGTTTCGATCTTGCGCAGCTGGGAGCTGAGAAAGCTCTGCCCGCCAAAGCCAGGATTGACGCTCATGATCAAGACCAGATCGAGCTCATCCAGCGCATAGTCGATGCAATCTAGCGATGTGCCGGGGTTCAGCGCCGCGCCGGCCTTGACGCCATGGCTTTTGATCGACTGAACCGTTCGGTGAAAATGCGGTCCCGCTTCAGGGTGCGCCGTGATCATGTCGGCGCCAGCGTCGACGAAATCGGCGATGTACGCGTCCACAGGCGAGATCATCAGATGGACGTCGAACGGCTTTTTGGACCAGGGCCGCAAGGCTTTCACCACGGCCGGCCCGATGGTCAAATTCGGTACGAAATGCCCATCCATCACATCAATATGAATCCAGTCGGCGCCGGCGGCGTCAACGGTTTTGACTTCCTCCCCCAGGCGGGCGAAATCAGCCGAGAGAATCGAAGGGGAAATAATTGCGGAATGAGCCATGGGGATTGCGTATCAGCGGCCCGCTTTTTGAGCAAGATGCGCCGTCCGCTTTCCCCCGGTCCGGGGCAGTCTACCCAATCGATTCAGAACGCTCTGGAAGACGAGGCGGCAAACTCGCCTTCCAGAGCTGCGTCCGGGATCAGCCGATGGCGCGATGCCCTCGTAGTCGCAAGCAATCCACAACCATCTGACGGCGTTCGTCGCGCGTTTCGAGCGCACCGCTGATCCCGCCGACCGTTGCCCCCACTAGAGCACCCGCCAGGGCGCCCTCCGTATCGGTGACATCATCATCAGCAAGTCCGGCAAGCGCGCCGATCCCAGCGCCAATGGCCATGTCGGTTCGCGTGTCGGCGTTCATCAAGGCGCGCTCACGCGCCAATGCCTGACAGGCTTGAAGGTCCGCCTGGTAAGCCACCGAGCGGGGGCCATCCACGACCGGTGCGTAATCCGCGCCGCCGCCCGCGCAGGCTCCTAACGCCAACACTGCGGCGCCTGCCGCCAAAACGGCGCACCCGTCCCGCAACGCGCACAAAGCCGTGCGCGCAGTCAAACTACGTTTCATGTTTCTCTCCTGAGGAAGGGCCCCCTATCGGGCCCAGGGTCTTAGATCGCTCGCACTCCGCGCAGCGTCTGTGGGCTGCCCGGGCCGTTTCTCAGCGGACCAAAGACAGCATGCGCAACGCCGGGCGGCGCTGACGACATCGGGTTGAAGGGCGCGATGAACGCCCGAACTGCCATGTGCGCCATCTCGGCGTCTCCTGCAGTCTCCGCCCTCCTGGTTTTCCGGCGTGGGGCGAAAGGGTTGACCAACCAGCGGGAGCGAGGCCCCCTAGTAGACGCCGCCCTTCCAATCGAGGCGGACTACGCTACATATTGTGTAGCAAGAAGTAGCGCTACATATTCCGTAGCGCAAGTGACCATTTCTGGGAGAAATTGTGGCGAAACTGACCGAAACCTCGCGCCCCGTGCTGGCTCTGTTTGATGTGTTGGGTCAGAAATGGGTGCTGCGCATCATCTGGGAGCTGCGCAACGGCCCGCTGACCTTTCGCGAGCTGCGCGCCCAGTGCGACGAGATTTCGCCCACTGTGCTCAACCAGCGTCTGGCGCTTTTGAAAGACACGCTTTTGCTGGAAAGCACGAACGAAGGCTACAAGCCCACCGCGCTCCTTGAAGAGCTGGGGCCTGTTTTGTACGCCCTGCGTGACTGGTCCAATAGCTGGGCGGAAATCCGCGTCGCGCATGGCCATGAGCTGTAACCTCATTTCACGCATCCGCCTCCGTCCGGTTCGGGCGAAAGCGCTCGCGGTAGGACCGCACGGTCACCCCCAGATGCTTGTGAAACGCCCGGCGCATGCGCTCGGCGGCGCCAAAGCCTGATTTGAGCGCGATGAGGTCAATCGTGTCGTCTGACTGCTCGAGCCGCACCCGCGCATCCTGAAGCCGGGCCTGCTCCACATAGGCGGCGGGAGTCTCGCCCGTCTCACGCTTGAACTTGCGCGCGAAACTGCGCTCGGACATGCAGGCCAATGAGGCAAGGTCGGCCACGCTCAGCTCATCGGTGAGATTTGAGAGGATGTGCTCAAGCGTGCGGTTGATCGGGCCGTCATCCACCTGCTGGGCGACCAGCTGGGCGCTGAACTGGGCCTGCCCGCCCGGACGCATCATGTACATGACGTTATAGCGCGCCACTTTGAGCGCCATGTCATGCCCCCAGTCGGCCTCGACCAGCGCCAGCGCCAGATCCATGCCTGCGGTCACTCCCGCCGAGGTCCAGTATTTGCCGTCGCGCACATAGATCGCATCGGCGTCCAGCTCGACCGCCGGATAGCGTTTCGCCATCACGGGGCACCACCACCAATGGGTTGCGGCGCGCTTACCGTCCAGAAGTCCCAACTCCGCCAGGATGAAAGCCCCGGTGCAGATCGAAATCACGCGTTTGGCCTGCTGATCCGCCCAAGCAACGAACTCCATCAGCCGGCGGTCCTTGAGCGCGGCCTGGGTTCCATGACCGCCCGCGATCATCAGAACATCGATCGGCAAACCGCTGCCGCGCGCCTGCTGAAAGGTCATGTCTGGGACCAGGGACAGGCCGGATGTGGTGCGGATCGGGGTCGTCTCAGCGGCGACCAGGGTCAGCTCATACCCGCCCACGCCGCCATCCCTGAACAGCTTGACCCCGGAGAGCACCTCCATGGGGCCGGTGATGTCCAGCACATGGGCGTCAGGATACGCCACCATCACCACATGAATGAGCGGCGGCTCAGCGAGCGGAGAAGAAACAGGATATGTCATAGGCTGATAGTGCGCCCAGCACGCGGAATCCGAAAAGCCTGCAAACACGCAGATTCCGCCAAACTGCTCCTATTGCCGTCCCAGCAAGATCGGCAGGACGTTCGTGACGCTGCGCAAGAGCGAGCCCTTGCCCGCAGCACGCTCCAGATCATCAAGCTCGGCGCGATCAAGCCAGACCCCGTTCACCATCACCGCGTCAGGAAACTCGACCACGGTCACATCGCTGAGCGGATCGCCGCTGACCAATACCAGATCCGCGCGCAATCCCGGCGCGATCCGGCCGCGATCGGTCAGCCCCAGAACCTGCGCGCCATTCGCGGTGGCGGTCTGCAACGCCGCATGCGGGCTCAAGCCTGACATCACCAGCAATTCCAGCTCGCGCGTCATCGACCGGCCTGGAAGATTGGTGAAAATGCCTGCATCGGTGCCGGCGATCAGCGTCACGCCCGCCTCATGCATGATGCCGGTGGCCTGGCGATAGAACTGACGCCGCGCTTCTGCCCGGACGGCCGGGTCCTGACGCGCCCAATACGCGTAAACATCCGCATCGATGCGCACATAGAGCGGATTGAGGGTCTCCACCCCGGCACGCTCCAGATAGGCGCCGCCGCTTTCCGCCACCCGCACCAGATTGTCATGAGCGATCAGGGTGGGCGTCACGACAACGCCGGCTTGGGCCATTTCGCCCGCCAGCTGCTGCATGCGTTGCGCGTTCAGGCGGTCGCGCAAGCCGTGCCAGACGATGGATTCAGTATGCTCAATGGTCAGAAAGCCGTCATCGAGCAAGCTCGTGAAAGGGATCAGAAAATCGCGCTCCAGCGGAATGCCCGGCTCGCGCACGCCTTCAGGCGTATGGCCTGACACCGTCAGCCCCAGAGCGCGCGCTTCTTCAAGAACGCCGCGATAGGCGTCTTCGGTCAGATTTGAATACACTTTCAGATGCCGGTAGCCCTGCTGATGCTGACGGCGGACCGCGGCGCGCGCCTCCTCACCCGTCATCACCAGAACATGGTTCTGCTGGGCGTTCGGACCCGGCGAGTTCAAAATCGGCCCGGTGGTCAGAAGCGTCGGCCCCAAAAGCGCGCCGTCCTCGATCCTGTCCGCCCAGCGCAAATGCACCGGCAGGCCGGCGACATTGCGCACGCTGGTGACGCCATGGGCGAGATACCCCGCCAGTTCGGGCATATCCCAGACATGCACATGGGCGTCGATCAATCCGGGCAGCACCGTGCGGCCCGCTGCATCAATGCGCTCAGCGCCCTCAAGGCGTGGATCGTCGGCCAGGGCGCCATGAGGGAGGCGGGCGGCGATGACGCCGTCGATCACCAGAATATCCTGAGCCTCAAGCGCGTCAGGCTCGCCCGCGACCATGGAGACCAGGCGCACATTTTCGATCAGGATGGCGGGCGCCGCTCTCTGCCCGGAAAGCTCGGAAGGCCATCGAAACGCGACCGCCCAGATCAGCCCGGCGAGAACGCCCAGACCAACCAGCACCCCGAAGACAATCCGCATTTCGCTCTCCCGCCTGACACCCCTTCAGTCTGGAACGCAGGCGCGCGAGACGAAAGTGCAGATTCGGACAATCTTGCTGAAAGCTCCGCCGAGCGCGCCGGACCTAGTCGCTCAGTCTCGCGCGCAAAGGCGCAGGCGCTGATCGCCCTCCGGCCCAGACCCCGCCCAGCACCAGAGCCACGCCCGCCATTTGAACCGGGCTGAGGCTTTGTCCCAAAAGCAGCCAGCCGATCAGCACCGCCGTCAGAGGGCTAAGGAAACCGAGCGTGGACACTGCTGCCGGATCAAGACGCTGAACGCCACGAAACCATAGCCCATAGGTCAGCGCTGCTCCGATGAGGCCAAGCCAGAGCAATCCCGCAATCGCTTCGCGATCAAGGGGCGGCAAAGCCGGTTCTAGTAACAAAGCGAACGGCAGAAGCAGCATCCCGCCAGCGGCCAGTTGCCAGGCTGTGAAGGTCAGAAGCGGAGTGTCGCGCCGCCATTTCCGGCTCAACACCGTGCCCGTCGCCATCGACACCGCGCCGCCCAGCCCCGCGGCGACGCCGAGAGGATCAAGACCTGCGGCTGGCCCCAGGACCAGACACGCCACGCCCAGCACGCCCGTGATACCGCCCATCACCGCCAGACGCCGCACCGGCTGGTCCAGCACCACCCGCGCCAGTCCGATGACGATCAGCGCCTGTAGCGAGCCCATTGTCGCCGCCACGCCGCCGGGCAGACGATAGGCGGCGACGAACAGGCAGGCCCAGAAAATGGCGAAATTGACCGCTCCGAGCACCGCCGCCTCGCCCCATTGCCGCCCGGCGGGCAGCCGACGCAAGGCGACCAGCAACAACAGGCCTGCGGGCAAAGCGCGCAAGACGGCCAGGGTCAGGGGATACCCCGCAGGCAGCATCTCGGTGGTGACGATATAGGTCGTCCCCCAGACCATGGGCGCGAGCCCGGTCAGGATCAGGTCAAACATACGCGGCATGATGATCCCCTTCCCTAGCGCAGGGGAAAGGCGAGCGGACGCATCGGCGCGGCGTCAGCCCCGCGCAAGCGCAAACCGCCGCCAATAAAGGCGAACTCATAGACCTGATCGCGCGCCAGGGCCTCCAGAAACACAAGCTCGATGATCGGGGCCCCCTGTTCCGCCAAAAGATAGGTGTGCACCGGCACGTAATTGGCCGGATCTTCACTGGGGAAGGCCTCAAAGCTGAGATTGTCGGCGCCGACGACCATGGCCCCGGCTTCCTCGATCAGGAAGCGCGCGGCCTCCATGCCCAGACCGGGCGGGTTCTGCATATAGGCCTGGGCGTCGTCATATACCCGCATGCGGCCGGTGCGGATCAGCACCACATCGCCTTCAGCCAGGGACACCTGTTGAGCAGCAAGCGCGCCGACCAGCTCCGCCCGGCTGATCCGGTGACCGTCAGCGAGTTGGTCGACCCCAAGAAACGCCGGCAGATCAATCAGAACGCCGCGCGCCACAATGGAGGGCAAAGCCTCGGCTCCGCCGACGCGCCAGCCGCGGTCACCAAGATGCTCTTCAGCTGTGAATCCGTTCCACACCGCACCGTTCAGCCCGAAATGGACCAGGGCGTCGATGTGCGTGCCGGTATGGGTGTACATCGACACCGCCGCGCCGGTGTAGCTGACATGGTCGTTCATGGCGTGGCCTACCCCCAGCGGGTCATCCACGCCCGTACCGTGCGGGGTGTGCGTCATCCATATCCGGTAGTGCGGGTCGCCAGCGGCCTGCCAGCTGGGCATGCCAATGAAATACTCCACTGAGAGATCATAAGGCGCCGCGCCCGAAATCCGGGCCAGAATGGCGGCCTGGCTGGCGGGCGTCATCAAGTTGAGCCGTCCGATCTCATCGTCCGCACCCCAAGGGCTCACGCCGACTTCAGGACGGTCAGATTGCGCCGATGCGACCGTGCACAAGACTGCGGATAAAGCGGCGCCGATCAGCGCCGATGACAAGCGAGACATAGCATTCTCCGTAAACTGTTTGATTAGACGCAAACGCCTCAGGCAGGCTCTGCGATCTTCACGCGACCTGCGGCCATACGCTGCGCCAGCTCTGCGACTCGGGCGCCGAGCCGGGCCGCGCTTCACGGTCGGCGGCGGGCGGGGCGAGGTCCGGTCCCTGGTCGTTATTGGCCTGGGCCATGGCGCCCAGCGACGCCCCGATACGATTGAGATCGTCCACGCTGGCGGTCGAGCTGTTATTGCCAGGCAACTGGTTGAGGCTCACCCACAGCATGCCGTGCTGGGCCGCCAGCGTAGCGAGCTGACTGAGCGTGGCGTACTTGTCGCCCGCTTGCGAACTGGAGACGGTGAAACCCGCCGCCAGCTTGTCCGCCCAGCTGCGCGCCAGCCAAATGGCCGACGTCTGATCCATGAAGGTTTTAAAAGGCCCCGAGACCGCGCCCATATAGGTTGGCGAGCCAAAAATGATCGCGTCGGAAACGGCGAGGATCGCCCAACTTTCAGAGTTCATGTCGGTGACGTCGATCAGCTCAGCCCGGGCTCCGGGCTGACGCTGGACACCTTCAGCGACGGCCTCCGCAAGAACGCGAGTATGTCCGTAGCCGGTATGATAGGCGATGGCGATTTGCTTGCGCATGGCGCTCTCCCGTGTGATACCGGGCCGCACCTTACTGAATGCCAGTTCGTGAATAATTGGGCTTTTAATTGAATTATATTTCACGATTAGTGAAATATAATTCTCAGGCCTGCAGTGTCCTGAAATGCTCGACCAGAAAGTCGAGGAAGACCCTCACCTTGCGAGAGACCGCGCGCTGTTCGGGATAGACGGCGTATAGCGCCTGCGCTTCACCGCGCCACCCCGGCAAAGCATCGACCAGCGTCCCGCTGTCCATCTCCTCGCGCACATAGACACCAGGCAGAAGTGCGAGGCCCAGCCCTTGCACCGCAGCTATCTTGAGCGCGATCGAATTGTTGATCCGCAATCTCGGCTTGACCAAGACGTCTTGCATACCTTCGGCGCTGAACAGCGGCCAGGTTTCCGGCACGCCTGTGCCTGAAAAAACCAAGCAATCATGCGCACTGAGGTCCTGAGGAACCGCCGGGCGACCCCGAGCTTCCAGATAGCTCGGCGCGGCACAAACAATTCGGTCCAGGTCCAGCAATTTTCGTACTTTCAGGCTGGAATCCTGCAGCAGCCCTCCTCTGATCGCCAGATCGAACCCTCCGCTCACAAGGTCCACATATTCGTCACTCATATGCAGATCGAGCAGGATGTCCGGGTACTGACGACAGAAGTCTGGCAAGGCGTCAGACAGGGTCGTCAGCCCCATCGACATCGGCGCGGACACCTTCAGCCGCCCGCGCGGGCTCGCGGCTTCGGCGCGCACCTGCTCATCGGCTTCCCCCAGTGCATCAAGCACCAGGCAAGCCTGTTGATAATAAGCCGCTCCGGCATCGGTGAGATTGAGAGAGCGGGTGGTGCGCACGATCAACTGGACGCCAAGCCGGGCTTCAAGCTCCTTGACCGCCTTGCTGACCGCGGCGTTGGACACGCCCAGATCCCGCGCCGCCGCGCTGAAGCCGTTACATTCGGCCACCCGCCGGAAGACTTCCAGCGTTGTAAAACGGTCCATGGCCCGGCCCCTGTTTGATGCGACTCATAGGCGATCATCAATGATCGCCCACACCGGATGCTGGACTCAAGTCAGCATCGTCAAAGCCGTCAGGAAGACTGCAAAGCTCAATGTCGTCGCCAGAGTGCGGATATGGTTCCAGACGGTCCAGACGCGCCGATAACGCTCCCAGACATCCTCCGCACCGCCGCTGGCTTCAAGCGCCTTGTTAAGCGGCACATTCGCCACAAGCGTGACGCCGAAGACCAGCACCGCGTAAACGCTGGCGCCCAGACCGATGAGCCAGCGGGCGGTTTCCGGCGCCTCTTCCGGCGCCCACCAGACAAGCCCGGCCGAAAACGGGATGATGAGGAAAAAGCTGGTCAGAAAGACCGATCGCAACACCGTCCGGTTCAGACCGATCATGCCAGCCGCGCCGGCGCCGGGCGCGGCCTGAGACAGGCCGCGCATGATGAAATCTGAAAACGCCAGGAAAACGCCCGCCGTCAGGCCTGTCGCCAGAACCAGTCCCGCAAGCGCAAAGACATATACCGTCATCTCAACCTCCAGCATCGCTCTACACAGGTTCCGCCGCCAGCCAGACGCCGCGAGCGGCGGTCTTTCGGGCGTACGTCTCGAAATCCGTGGCGGGGCGTCCCAGCGCACGCTGAACGCCGTCGCAGACATGGGCGTTGCGGCCGTCAAAAACCGTGGTGAACAGGTAATCCATCAACCACACCACGTCTGCGGGCGCACCTTCGGCTTTGGCGCCCTCCAGAAAGGCGGCGTGCGGGATGGCCACGAAGTCTATGGTCCGGCCAGCAGCCTCTGACAGCGCTGCGGCCACATCCTTGAACGTCATCAAACGCGGGCCGGTGACTTCATAGATCTCGCCGTCATGACCGGGCTGGGTCAGCGCTGCAACCGCCACTTCGGCGATGTCATCGGCGTCCACGAACGGCTCAGGCGTATCGCCTGCCGGCAACGTGATCTGACCGGCGCGCACCATGTCCACGAAGGCGCCTTCGGAGAAGTTCTGATTGAACCAGCTGGCGCGCACCACACTCGCTTCCAGCCCGCTATTGAGCACGATCCGCTCACAGGCCTGCGCTTCGGCTTCGCCGCGGCCTGACAACAGGACCAGGCGTTGCACGCCCTGCTTTGCGGCGGCGTCCACAAAGCGGGTGATCGTCGAGACTGCGCCCGGGACCGCCAGATCAGGCGCGTACGCAATGTAGACGGCTTTCACGCCGTCCAGCGCCGCCGACCAGGTGTCCGGCTGGTTCCAGTCAAAGGGAATGTCCGCCCGCCGCGAGCCCAGACGGATCGGATGGCCCTGCTCGGCCAGCACTTGCGCCACGCGGCCGCCGGTCTTTCCGGTCGCGCCCGTGATCAGAATAGGGGAGGTGCGCGTGAACGCACGGCGGACTGCGTTGAAAATAGCCATGTCATGCTCCTTGCGCCACTTGACGCGATGTAAAGTTTACATGGTGTCAAGTAGGCGCCTCTTGACACGGTGTCAAGCGTAATCGATGGTGCGTCCGACTTTTTGCGCTCGGAGACCCCGCAATGGCCGCCACAGCCGACACCCGCACCAGGATCCTGAACGCGTGCCACACGCTGTTGGTCAGCGACACTGGCGCTTCGACCCGGATGAGCGATATCGCCAAAGCCGCCGGGCTGAGCCGGCAGGCGGTGTATCTGCACTTCAAGACGCGTGCGGAGCTTCTGATCGCCCTGACCCGTCATATTGACGAGGTCGAGGATGTGGCGGGCCGGCTTGCGCCCAGCCGCGCCGCAACGTCCGGCCTTGAAAGGCTGGGCGCCTATATCGAAGCGTGGGGCGGCTATATTCCGATCATCTATCCCGTGGCGCGCGCCCTGATGGCGATGGCGCCCAGTGATGAGGCGGCGGACCTGGCCTGGAGTGATCGGATGACCGCCATGCGTCAGGGCTGCGACGCGGCGATCCACGCCCTCGCAGCAGATGGCGATTTGCGCCCTGAACTGGACGCCCAAACGGCGGCGGATCTGCTTTGGGCCTTATTGTCCGTGCGCAATTGGGAAGCGCTGATCCAAAGCTGCGGCTGGTCTCAAACCCAGTATCTGCATCACATGAAAGCGCTGACGCGAAACTATCTTTGCTCCAAGGAAACAGCATCATGACGTCTAATGCCCTCACCTTTCGGCGTGCCGGTCGCGACGATCTCGAGGCGATCATCGCCCTGCTCGCCGACGACGACCTCGGGCAGAGCCGTGAGCGAGTCAGCACCCCCCCTGATCCGGCCTATCTGTCCGCGTTTGACGCCATCCAGTCTGACCCCAACCAGCTCCTCGCCATTCTGGAAGATGACGCGGGCGTTGCGGGATGCTTGCAGATCAGCTTCATCCCCGGCCTGTCGCGCCTCGGGATGTGGCGCGGTCAGATTGAAAGCGTTCGCATCGCCCGGCGTCGGCGCGGTGACGGGCTGGGCCGCAAGATGTTTGAGTGGGCGATCGAGCAATGCCGCCTGAGACAGTGCGGTCTGGTGCAGCTGACGTCTGACAAGGCGCGCACCGACGCTTTGAGATTTTACGAGACGCTGGGCTTCACAGACAGTCATGAAGGGCTGAAGCTCGCCTTATGACGCTGGCGGGTCCGTGAGTTCAGGCGTCGTCAGCGGATCCGCCTTCACATCCTCAAGCCAGCGATCCATCACCACACAGGCGGTGAGATCGCCCGTGACGTTCACCGCCGTCCGGCACATGTCGAGGATCCGGTCCACGCCCAGCAAGATCGCCACGCCCGCCGCCGGAATGCCCATACCTTGCAGAATCGTGGCGAGGATGATGATGCCGACCCCCGGCGTGGACGGGCTGCCGATGCTGGCCCCCACCACGGTGATCACCAGAAGCGCAAACTGGGCGGCGCTCAGATCCACGCCGAACAACTGGGCGATAAACAGGGCCGCAACCACCTGATACAGCGCGGTGCCATCCATATTCACGGTCGCGCCCAGCGGTATGACGAAGCGCGCAATGGGCGGCGCCACCTTCAGCCGGTCTTCGGCGACGCGCAGGGACAGCGGCATGGTCGCCGCCGAGCTGGACGTCGAGAAGGCCAGGAGCTGCGCATCGACGATCTTGCCGGCGAACGCAAACGGATTGCGGCGTCCCAGCACGAGCACGATCACAAGATAGCAAGTGAGTAGGGCGGCGAGGCCGATCAGCACCGAGACGATATAAGCCGACAAACCGATCAAGGCGTCGAAGCCGGCCCGGATGACGAAATCAGAGATCAAGCCCAGCACGGCGATGGGCGCCAGCCGCATGGCCCAGCCGATGATCTTCATCGCCACTTCCTGGACCGTCTGCAGCAGTCGGCTGAGCGGTTCGGACCTGTCCGGGCCGATGATCGACATCGCCACGCCAATGAACAAGGCATAGACCACGATCTGCAGCATGTTGCCAGTCAGCATGGCGTTATCAATGCTGGCGGGCACCAGATTGGCGATCTGGGCGGGCGCGGACAGCACTTCGGCGGGTTCGGTCATCAGCGCGTCCACGGACCCGGCGGCTTCGGCCATAGCGGCGTCAGTAAAGTTTGCCCCGTCGATGAACCGGCCCGGCTTGATCAAGCTCGCCACTGCGGCGCCCAAAAGCACCGCCAAGGTGGTCGTTCCGACAAAATACGGCGCGATGCGAAACCCGACCTTGCGCAGAAAAGCCGGGTCCCCCGCCGATGTCAGACCCAGAATGATCGAGCTGATGATCAGCGGGATCACCACCATCTGGATCACGTTCAGGAAGATCTGACCGGGCAGTCGCAGCCATTCCGCCACATCTTCGGCTGTACCAGCCTCAAGCGAGAAAGGGCCCTCGGTCTGCGGCGACAAGAGCAAGCCAACGCCAACACCCACAACCATGGCGACCAGAATCTGCGCCCACAGACGGGACTCGATCAGGCCGCGGATATCGCGCACCCGCAAATTGCGCCGAACATTCATGGGCAAGCTCTTGTGACTTGTCTGAGGCTATTGAGACCTTCGCCCGCAGTCCTGGCAAGCTTTGGCGGACAAGCAAACTGCGTCCGATCACCTCATCAATATGCGGCGCGCCAGCAGAGCGGCGGTCTTCGCCGTCACCCCGTCCTGGTCGTGAGCCGGGCAAAGCTCCACCAGATCGGCAAGCGCCAGGCGGTCGCCTGCTTTCTCCAGGGTCAAGGCGATAATCTGCTCGATCGTCGACAGCGGCACGCCCCGCGCCGCCGGCGCGCTGACGCCCGGCGCCTGAAAATGGCTGAGAACATCAATGTCAATCGTCAGATAGATCAGATCATTGCGCGCAATGAGCGCGGCGACGCCATCATGCGCCGCCAGGGGGTCTGCGATCAGATCATGATCGCGCACCAGCCCGACACCCCAGTCTCTCGCGCGTTTCAAGAGCGCCTGGGTGTTCGCCTCTTCGGCATAACCGACGCATAGATAGTCAAAGCCTGCAGGATCGAGGTCGCGGATCTGGGCGAAGGGCGTGCCCGATGATCCGCCCGCCTCGCCGGGCAGACGCAGATCCAGATGAGCATCCAGATTGATGATGCCGATCTGGGCGTCGGGATGCGCTTTTCTCAGCCCCCGGAAAGACGCGAAAGCGGTTTCATGCCCGCCGCCCAGCACCACGAGCCGTTCATGCCGGGCCAAGGCGTCCGCTATCGTGTTTGCCAGCGCCTCCTGGCCAGCCTCCAGCGCGTCACCCGCAACGCTGACATCACCCAGATCGGCGAAGCTCAGAGCCTTTTCAGGCGCTGCGAGGTTCGCAAGCGCCTGTCTCAGAGCGGCGGGGCCGTCCTTGGCGCCGACCCGACCCTTGTTGCGCTTCACACCCGCGTCGCATGCAAACCCGATCACGGCGCGCCTGGCGTCCGGTTTCACGAGCCGATGCAGACGGATCGCATCGGATCCGTCCTCAGGGTCCGACCGACCCGTCCACTCTGGCGCTTGGGTGCGCGTGACGCTCATGCGCTGCTCCTAGAGGATGCCTGGCAGATTGAGGCCGTGCTCTCGCGCGCAGTCCTGCGCAATTTCGTATCCGGCGTCAGCGTGACGCATCACGCCGCTGGCTGGATCATTCCACAGCACATTGGCGATGCGTTTGTCCGCCGCTTCAGAGCCATCGCAACAGATCACCATGCCGGAATGCTGGGAGAAGCCCATGCCGACCCCGCCGCCATGATGCAGGCTGACCCAGGTCGCGCCGCTGGCGGTGTTCAAAAGCGCATTGAGGAGCGGCCAGTCCGAAACGGCGTCCGAGCCGTCTTTCATCGCTTCGGTTTCGCGGTTGGGCGAGGCGACGGAGCCGGAATCGAGATGATCTCTTCCGATCACCACCGGCGCTTTCAGCTCGCCACTGCGCACCATTTCGTTGAAGGCGAGGCCCAGGCGGTGACGCTGGCCAAGTCCCACCCAGCAGATGCGCGCAGGCAGGCCCTGAAACTGGATGCGCTCGCGCGCCATATCGAGCCATTGGTGCAGGTGCGGATCATCCGGGATCAGCTCTTTGACCTTGGCGTCGGTCTTGTAGATGTCCTCAGGATCGCCCGACAGCGCCGCCCATCGGAACGGCCCAACGCCCCGGCAAAAGAGCGGACGGATATAGGCGGGCACGAAGCCGGGGAAGTCGAAGGCGTTTGCGACGCCTTCATCCAACGCCACCTGACGGATATTATTGCCATAATCGAGTGTCGGCACGCCGTCGGCGTGGAAGGCGAGCATGGCTTCCACATGGGTTTTCATGCTGGCGCGCGCGGCCGCTTCGACGGATTTGGGATCGCGTTCGCGCGCGTCACGCCAGTCCGCCACGCTCCAGCCCGCCGGCAGATAACCGTTGAGCGGGTCATGGGCGCTGGTCTGGTCCGTGAGCATGTCCGGTCGGACTCCGCGCGCGTAAAGCTCCGGCACAATCTCGGCAGCGTTGCCCACAAGGCCGACGGATTTGGCCTCCCCCGCTTTCGTCCAGCGGTCGATCATCGCCAGCGCCTCGTCTACGGAGATCGCTTTTTCATCGACATAGCCGGTGCGCATACGGAAATCGATGCGGGTCTCGTCGCACTCGATCGCGAGACAGCTCGCCCCCGCCATCACAGCCGCCAACGGTTGGGCGCCGCCCATGCCGCCCAGGCCCGCGGTCAGGATCCAGCGGCCCTTGAGGTCGCCGCCATAGTGCTGGCGTCCAGCCTCGACAAATGTTTCGTACGTACCCTGAACAATGCCCTGGGCGCCGATATAGATCCACGAGCCCGCGGTCATCTGGCCGTACATGGCCAGACCCTTTTTATCGAGTGCGTTGAAATGGTCCCAATTGGCCCAGTGCGGCACCAGGTTGGAGTTTGCGATCAACACCCGCGGCGCGTTTTCATGGGTGCGAAAGACACCGACCGGCTTGCCCGACTGGACCAGAAGGGTCTCGTCATCCTCAAGCGCCTTCAGGCTCTCGACGATCTTGTCAAAGCTGTTCCAATCGCGCGCCGCGCGGCCAATGCCCCCATAGACCACAAGTTCGTCGGGATTCTCGGCCACATCCGGGTGCAGATTATTCATCAGCATACGGAGCGGAGCCTCCGTCAGCCAGGATTTTGCGTTAAGCTCTGTTCCCACTGGCGGGCGGACTTCACGGGCGTTCTGGCGGCGATCGGTCATCACACACTCTCCAGGTCTGAGGTCTTGACGCCTGCCGCGTCCAGGATCGCCATGTTGCGCACCAGGCGCGCCGCGGCTTCCAGGTCCGGGGCGAGATACCGGTCCTGGAACAACGGACGGATCTCGGCGTTGAACACATCCAGCACGGCGCAGAGCGGCGCGCTGGTTTTTAGCGGCGCACGGAAGCGCACCCCCTCAGCCGCACAGAACAGCTCGATGCCGAGGATATGAAAGAGGTTCGCCGTCATCCGCATCAGGCGTCGCGCGCCATGGGCGGCCATGCTGACATGGTCCTCCTGATTGGCAGAGGTCGGCGTTGAATCCGTCGAGCACGGATTTGCGAGATGCTTGTTCTCGCTCATCAGCGCCGCGCTGGTCACTTCAGCGATCATCAGGCCGGAATTGAGACCCGGATCGGCGGCGAGGAAAGGCGGCAGGTCAAAGCTGAGCGTCGGATCAACCAGAAGCGCAATGCGCCGCTGGGCGATGGCGCCGATTTCCGACACCGCCAGAGCAATCATGTCGGCGGCGAAGGCCACCGGCTCGGCGTGAAAATTCCCGCCCGATACGATGACGCCCTCATCAGCGAGCACCAGCGGGTTGTCCGTCGCCGCATTCGCCTCGCGCTCCAGCATGCGCGCCGCGTTATCGAGCATATCCAGCGCCGCGCCCACCACCTGAGGCTGGCAACGCATGCAGTACGGGTCCTGAACACGTGGATCATCAGTGCGGTGAGACTGACGGATCTCGCTGTCTTCGAGCAGGTCGCGCATCACGCGCGCGGCTGCGATCTGGCCGGGATGGCCGCGCAGGGCGTGTATCTCTTCCAGAAGCGGCGCAGTCGAGGCCATGGCCGCATCCATGCTGAGCGCGCAGGTCACCAGCGCCGTTCTTGCCGCGTGGCGCGCTTCAAACAGGCCCGCGAGCGCATAGGCGGTTGAAAACTGGGTGCCGTTGATCAGCGCCAGCCCTTCCTTGGGACCCAGCACGACAGGAGTGAGGCCCGCCTGGGTGAGCGCATCGGCGCCAGACAACATCTCTCCGCGATAGCGCGCCTGCCCCTCACCGATCATCACGGCGGCCATATGGGCGAGCGGGGCCAGATCGCCTGACGCCCCCACGGAGCCCTGGGCGGGCACGACAGGCAGGACGCCTTTTTCCAACATGGCTTCAATCAGATCGACGATGTCTTCACGCACCCCTGACGCGCCGCGCCCGAGCGATAGGAGTTTGAGGCTCATCATCAGGCGCACGATGGGTTCCGGCGTCGCTTCGCCCACCCCGCAGCAATGAGACAGGATCAGATTGCGTTGCAAGGCGGCGGTGTCTTCGGGCGCAATGCGGATCGAAGCCAGCTTGCCGAAGCCGGTGTTGACGCCATAAACAGCCTCAGAGCCGCGCGCAGCGGCCTCAACCTGACGGGCGGAGCGGCGTACGCCGTCGCGCGCGGCGGGATCAAGGCGGATAGCGCCGCCTTCGCGCCAGATATGCTCAAGCGTATTGAGCGTTACGGAACCGGGCGTCAGCACAGTTCGCCTCCCAGATAGCGGGCATGCAGCGGAGCGTCGCCCATGCGGTAAGTCAATTCAGCCGGGTCGGTGACGTCCCAGACCGCGAAATCGGCGAGATAGCCCTCCGCCAGCCGGCCCAGCCTGTCCTGGCCCAACGCCTGGGCGGCGTTCACCGTCACCCCCCGCAAGGCTTCTTCCGGGGTCAGGCCGAACAAGGTCGCCGCCATATTCATCGCCAGCAGGAGCGAGGTCATGGGCGAGGAGCCGGGATTTGAATCCGTCGATACGGCCAGAGGCACGCCAGCCCGCCGGAAAGAGTCGATAGGCGGTTTCTGAATCTCTTTGAGAAAGTAGAAGGCGCCGGGCAGCATCACGGCGACGCTGCCCGCCTGAGCCAGCGCCCGCACATCTTCATCGCTAATATATTCAAGATGTTCGACGGATTTCGCGCCATAGCGGGCCGCCAGCGCAGCGCCGCCCTGATCAGACAATTGCTCGGCATGCAGCTTGATCGGCAAGCCCAGCTCGACCGCCACATCAAAGACGCGCGCGATCTGGGCGGGCGAAAAGGCGATGGACTCACAAAACCCGTCCACCATGTCCACAAGGCCTTCGGCGGCGGCCTCTCTGAGCGTGGGGATGCAGACCGTATCGATATAGGCGTCCGCTTCCATGCCTTTCGGGATGGCGTGCGCGCCCAGAAAACTCGTCACGACACGCACCTGGCGGAGCTGTCCCAGACGCCGGGCCACACGCAGCTGCTTGAGCTCGGTCTCGCGATCCAGCCCGTACCCGGATTTGATCTCAACAGTGGTGACGCCGTCTGCGATCAGACGGTCCACACGAGGCAGCGCCTGTTCGATCAACGCCTCTTCGCTGGCCTTTCGCGTGGCCGCCACAGTGGAGGCGATGCCGCCGCCCGCCTTGGCGATGTCCGCATAGCTGGCGCCCGACTGGCGCAGCTCGAACTCACGGGCCCGGCTGCCGCCATAGACCAGGTGGGTATGACAATCGATCAGGCCGGGTGTGACGAGGCGCCCGCCCAGCGAAACGGGCGTCAGTTCATCATAGCGATCAGGCAGGTCCGATCGCGCGCCGCTGAATATGATAGCGCCGTCCTCAATCACTAAAACGCCCGCGTCTATGCGCCCATAGGGCGTGGAGGCGTCAAAGCCGGCCAACACAAGATCGGTGAAAAGTTTCATGATAGGCCCATCTGCGCTTCCATTATGTCTATACATATAAAAAGCGAGGATCAAGCCAGGCTTTGCTCTTGTGACGAGCGTGCTTAAAAGGGCGTCATGCACCCGTATGAAACCATCCGCACCGAGATGTTACGCCGGATCAACGACCAGACCTGGCCGGCCGGTCACACCCTGCCGCGCGAGGATGATCTGGCCGAAGAATTCGGTGTCGCCCGCGGCACGATCCGGCGCGCGTTATCGAGCTTGTCCGAAGCCGGACTGATCGAGCGCAAGCGCCGCGCTGGCACGCGCGTCGTGGACCGGCGCGGACACCGATCCACGCTGACCATTCCGATCGTGCGTCATGAAATCGAAGCGCGTGGCGCTGTCTATGGCTACCGGCGCATTTGTGTGGATGACGGCGCGTCGTCGCCACTGGACCAGGCCCTGTTCAAGGGCGCGCCGCTCCGGCATGTGCGCTGTCTGCATCTGAGCGACGGCAAGCCCTTCCAGCTGGAAGACCGGCTGATCAATCTTGATACGGTGCCAGAAGCGGCGGACGCCCCGTTTGATACGGTCAGCCCCAATGAATGGCTGGTCCAGCGGGCGCCGTATTCCTTCATCCGGACCGCGTTGCGCGCCGAACTGGCGCACGCCATCGACCAGACCCATCTGGGGCTGACCGAGTCAGAGCCCGTCTTCGTGATCGAGCGGCAGACCCGATTCCGGGATTCCCCCCTGACCTCGGTTCGGCTATCGCATGCGGCGTCAGCCTTTCAGATCGTCACTGAATCCGGCGACCTGGTCTGATCTGTCCATCTCGGACGACGCTAATTCACATTCACCAGATGGTGGATCCACTGACGGTGACGCTCGAAATGGCGAATCAGGTCGCGAATGACCTGCGTCTTGGAATAGCCGTAGATGCAGTAATGCTGGCCGCCCTCGGTCAGGAAGACTTCCCCGCGAGAGTTCTGCTGAGTGAGGCTTGATCCGGGCGCGGGCGCCTCTTCATAGTTTTTCAGCTCAACGCCATAGATGAAGTCGGGCTGCTCACCGTGCGAAACGGTCAGCCAGACGCGATCTTCATCCTCGCTCCACTCGATCCGCGCGCTCAGCCCCTGCCCCTCCATTTCCGGAATCACGTCCTGAAAGGCAGGCTCCACCGCCTCCTTCATCCAGAACCGGACATCTTCCGGTTTGGGCGTGGAGAACATCAGCTTGAGCCGGGTGCGCCAGGGCACGGCGGCGCCCTCGACGGGCAATTGCGGCGCGGATTTCACACCGGCGCGTCGCGCCGTCTCCATCGACCAGGCGCGCATGAGCCCGATAAAAGCAAGGAAGATCACGAAGGTGAAAGGCAAAGCCGCCGCGATTGTCGCCGATTGCAAGGCCGCCAATCCACCGGTCAACAGCAGAACCGCCGCGACGACGCCCTCCAGAACCGCCCAGAAGAACCGCTGCCAGAGCGGCGGTGTCAGCGCCCCGCCCGACGCCAGCGTGGCTTTCACCAGCGAGCCGGAATCCGATGAGGTGACGAAAAAGGTGGTGACCAGAATGATCGCCAGCACCGAGGTGATGGCGCTGAACGGCAAGCTCTCCAGGAAAGTGAACAAGACCAGGGGCGTATCCCCGTCCCGCACCAGCTGCAGCAAAGGCTCGGCCGTGCCGCTGACCGCCTGCAACAGGGCCGTATTGCCGTAGATCGTCATCCACAGGAAAGTGAACAGGGTCGGGCCGAACAGAACGCCCAGAATGAATTCCCGGATGGTCCGGCCGCGTGAAATACGCGCAATGAACATGCCCACGAACGGAGACCAGGAAATCCACCAGCCCCAGTAAAACAGCGTCCAGTCATTGACCCACACGCCGTCGCCATAGGCGTCGACATTGAACGTCAGAAGCGCCAGCTGATCGACGTAATCGCCGATGTTCTGAACATAGGCGCCGATCAGGAACAGGGTCGGCCCGGCGATGAAGACGAACACCATCAAGCCAATGGCGAGAAACAAGTTCAACTCGCTGAGCCGTTTGATGCCCGCATCCAGCCCCGCCAGCACGGACGTGGTGGCCAGCGCCGTGATCAGCACGATCAGGCCGACCTGTACTGGCGGCGAAATCGGCAAGCCAAACAGCGAATTGAGCCCGGCGTTGATCTGGCTGACGCCGTAGCCCAGCGATGTCGCGACGCCGAACAACGTGCCCAGGATCGCCACTACATCCACGGCATGCCCGATCGGACCGTAAATCCGCTCCCCGATCAGCGGGTAGAGCGCGGAACGGATGGTCAGCGGCAGGTTATGGCGAAAAGCGAAATAGGCCAGGCTCAGGCCCACGATCGCATAGACCGCCCAGGCATGAATCCCCCAGTGAAAAAAGGTCAGGACCATCGCCTGCTCGGCCGCCGCCACCGTCTCGGGGTCTCCCGTGGGCGGCGAGACGTAATGGGTCAGCGGTTCAGCGACCGCGAAGAACATCAGGCCAATGCCCATGCCTGCGGAAAACAGCATCGCGAACCAGCCCAGAAACCCGTATTCGGGCTCTGAATCGTCTGGCCCCAGCTTGATCCGCCCCCAATCAGACAGCGCCACGATAACGGCGGCGACCAGAAAAATGCCGACCCCGACCGAATACACCCAACCCGCATTCACGGTGATGAGCGTGCGCAGATCCCCGAAAAGCGCTTCCGCCTGATCCCCCGCCAGCACGGCATAGGCGACACCGGCGAAGATCAGAACAGCGGCCGGAATGAAGACGGCGGGTTCAAACTTTTTCATGGGCGGACAGTCTCTCGTTAGGAGCGGACGGCGATTTCAATCGAGGAATCCCTGCGCCAGTCGTCACAGACAGGGCCGAGCGCCTCACGCAGCGGATCAAGCCAGGCGTCATACGCCTTCCACTGCTCAAGGCCTTTGGTGTTGATGGGCTGGCGCACCTGCTCGGAGCTGGCAGTGCGCACTTCGCGTTTGGTCTTGTGAAAGTCCACGCAGGCCTGCTCGAACGGCAAACCGCAATAGTCGAGGATCCGGCGCACCTGGTTCTCCAGATCGCTGACCACATCCTCGTGGATCACACGCAGGACCTGACCCGGCATCACCGCGTCCCAATGGTCCATCAGGTCCACATAGCCGCGATAATACGCGCCGATTTCCTCGAGTCCGTAGGTGAACTCCTGGCCTTCGGCGAACAATTGCTTGAAGCCCGACACGCAGCACGCCATGGGATGGCGGCGCGCGTCGATGATCTTCGCCTGCGGCAGGATCTTCTTGATCAGCCCCACATGACGGAAATTGTTGGGCATCTTGTCTGTGAAGAACGGCGCGCCCTTGCGGTGAATGGCGGTCTCGTCCAGATAGCGGCGCCCGAGCTTGGCCAGCTGATCCTCATCAAGCTCTGACAGGATGCGCGGATAACGCGTCTTGTCGCTGGCCCGGTCGCGACCGCGCAAGCCGTGGCTGATCGAGATGATGTTGGGCAGCTCCAGCGTCCCATCGACCTGGCTGTGGGACGCCAGGATCTGTTCAAGCAGCGTCGAGCCGGCGCGCGGCAAACCCACAATGAAAATCGGGTCAGTCGCCGGCTCTCCCATGGGGGCGTCAGAGCTGAAGAGCGCGGGCGTGCAAAACTGCTTTTGCGCGTCAAACTCCACCTGGATCTGCTCGGTCGTATACCGGGTCTGGCGCGTCTTCAGCGCATTGCCGCGCTGGTAATGCTCAAAGGCCGCTTCGAAATCACCTTCGTCCTCAAACGCCTTGCCAAGTGAAAAGTTGAGGTTGATCCGGGTCTGAAGCGTCTGTCCCGCACGGGCTTCTTCGCGCTGCATGACAGCGCGCTCATCGGCGGAAAATCGATAGGTTTTCAGATTGGCGAGGCCATACCAGGCGTCGCCATGGGCCGGGTCGGACGCACAGGCCGCCTGATAGGACTGGATCGCCGGCTCGGACCGGCCCCAGGTTTTCAAGGCGTGGCCGCGCGATGTCAGGGTGGAAGGATCACCGGGCGCGCGCTCGAGGACTTCATCAAACAAGGCGACCGCCTTTTGATAATCACCGGTCTGCATACGTTCGATGGCGAGCTGGGAGGCGAAGACGGGGTTCTCCGGATCGCGCTCATAAAGCGCTTGCGCCTCGCTCAGCGCCTTCTCGAATTTCTGACGCTTGCGCAGGATGCGGATATAATCGACCCGCAAATCTGCATTGTCAGGCTCAAACGATACTGCGCTCTCAAGCAGGAATTCTGCATCTTCCAGAACCCCCAGCCGCGAGCCGATTTCGGCCAGCAGGCGCATGCCGGCGACATCCTTGGGATGCTGCGTCAGCCAGGACCGGCACAGGCTTTCCGCTTTCAACAGACGGTTTTCGTGAAGATGGTGCATGGCCGCCTGAAGCGCGGGCGGCAAAGCCCTGATCTGCTCCGCCTGAAGCTGCGCCATGCGTGCTTCATCACCCAGTCCGCTGGCGCTCAGAATTTCAGCTTGCGCCATCCAGGCGGCATGCAGGGCCGGATTGGCGCGCACTGCAGCACGGTAACTCTGCAGCGCCCGGTCGATCTCTCCCCGATCACGATGCAGATGACCGCCTTCTTGTAGCCCGCGCCCGAAATCCGGGGCGACCTGCAACAAATGGTCAAGCGTCGCACGTGCAGCGTCTGTCTGTTTCAGATAACGCTGAGAGACCGCCGCCAGATAGAGGGCGTCCACCATGTCGGGATCGGCCTGCAACACCGGCTGCAGCGCTTTGAGCGCCAACTCGAAGGCGCCCGAACGCATGTGCGTTTCAGCGGCGCGCAGGGCCAGTGAGTGCGGGTCGTCAGTGGACATCACGTCTCCATAAAACACGATGGGCGCCCCATGCCAAATGGGACGCCGCATACGTGAGAACGCCCGGCCCGTGATGCGGGCCGGGCGTCATCAGGTCCTAGTAGGAAATGCCGAAGCGAATCCCGTAGGTCCGCGGACGCATCGGAGTGACGCGTTCACGGTCGTTAATGTAGTTGTTGGCGAGCTCAGCGTTTTCGTTGGTCACATTGTCCACGAACAGCTCAGCGCTCCAGTTTTCAGACGTCAGACCGGTGCGCAGGCCGAGCGTTGCATAACCCTCAACTTCTGCTGCGTTGATCTCGATGATGTCCGAACGGCTGTCGCTCGAATAGATCACCTGACCTTGCACGTGCGCCGTCCAGGTGTTTTCAAGCTGCCACTCATAACGCGCACGAGCGTTCAGCTGCAGGTTCGGCGCATAAGCCAGCTCTTCGCCCACGACCACATCATTGGTCGGCACGAGCACTTCGGTGATCTCGCTGTCGAGGATCGAGAAGGCACTGGAAACCGTAAGGCCCGGCACATCTGCAGGCGCCCAGGTCACATCACCTTCAAGGCCGAGAATTTCGGCGTTCGCCGCATTATCGGAGAAGAAGAGGTTGACGATGGACGGGTCGAAAATGGTCGTCTGCAGATCTTCGATCTCGACGAAGAAGGCGCTGCCGTTGAAGCGAACCTGGTCTTCGAACAGGTCGAGTTTCCAGCCGAGCTCGTAATTGGTCAGCTCGTCAGAATCGATGGCGAACGGCACGGTGTAGCCATTCGGCCCCGGCGCGCCGCCCGGACGGTTCAGCAGACCCGGACGGAAGCCTTCCGAATAGGTTGCGTAGAACAGCATGCCAGCCGCAGGCGTCCAGGTACCGGTCAGCTTGAAGATCGAGCCTTCGCTTGCAGCAACGTCAGGCGCACGCGCAGCGTTGAAGATCTGCTGGGCCTGAGCCTGGCTGAGCGCCGGGTCGATCGCCAGAATATCGGCGATGGACTGGGTGTCGTTATAGGTGATGTGGCGGCTGGTGTCGCAGGTGCCGCGGAAGGTGTACTGGCCATCACCATTATACAGGTCGGAGATGTCGGTGCCGAACGCGTTGGCGTCGGTCCCGCCGGAGTTACAGAACGACGCGTTCGCACTGCCGGCCAGATCCACTTCGATGTCGTAATAGCGAGCGCCCGCCGTCACGGCGAACACGCCCGGAACCAGGTCATAGCTGACCTCGCCGAACAGACCCAGCTGCTCGTCGGTGCGCTTGACGTCGTTGCGGAAGATCACAGGCTCCGGGAAAGGACCGTCATCAGACGTGAACCCGGTCTGGAACGGGAAGTTAGGAGCGAACGGACCGAATGGATCAGCGTCAACGCTGCCGAAATAAGTGAAGTCGTTGCGCTCTTCAACTTCCGTACTGGAGTAGAAGCCGCCCGCCGTCACGCGCCAGCGCTGGTCTTGCGGCGTGTTGAAGCGCAGCTCATGGCTTTCCACTGTGGTGTTGGTGGTGGAACCCACAACCGATTCCGGGCTGTAGCAAGTGCCCGACGGCGCCGCTGCGCCGGGATAGGTCACAGAGCCTTCACAGGTGTAGTACGGGAAGTACTGACCCACGAACATGTATTCGGTGTAGTCGATGACCTGCTCGGAATCACGATCCGTGAACGCGCCGGTATAGACCACGTCCAGCATCGCCAGACGACCTTCGAGCGTCCAGGACGCGTTGACGAAATCATCTTCCAGGAATTCGTCGTTATAGCGCTGGACGTCGTAGTCCTCGAGCTCGGGATCCTGGAAGAAGACGCCGTCGGTGTCGAGCTGCTGGCTCATGGCCGACACGGTCAGGCGCCAGTCAGGATTGAACTCATAGCGACCCGAAATCCGGAAGCCCGAATAGGTCGTGTCGTTGAAATCATCTTCAACGAGCGCAGAATTGTCCGCGTCGATGAAGGTGACGGCGGACAGATCCGCGCCAGCCTGGAAGCCGCCGCGATTGGCGTTCACGGGAACGCCGTTGGAGCGCACGGCGCCGGACGGACGGAAGCGTGCGGATTCCGAGGTGTTCACGGTGCCGGCGACGTTGTCGATATAGCCGCCCTGCTGGTCCCAGAAGCCCACCATGCGGAGCGCGAAATTGTCGCCCACCGGCAGGTTGACCATGACATCGGTGGAGTAGCTCTCTTCACCGCCCTCGGTGAAAGACAGACCGAAATTGGCGGCGGCCTCATAAACACCCAGCAGAGGCTTGTTGGTGATCATGCGGACGGTGCCGGCCTGTGAGGAGGCGCCGAACAACGTGCCTTGCGGACCCGGCAGCACTTCCACGCGCTCAAGGTCCACAGCGTAAACATCCAGGTTACGACCTGGCTGCGCCAGCGGCTGTTCGTCCAGATAGAACGCCACGTTCGGCGCGAGGCCGGCGACGCCGGCCGTCGTCAGGTTCGGAGTCGTCGAGGCGATGCCACGAATGTAAATCGTGTTCTGACCCGGACCGCTGCCGCCAGCGGTGACGCCGGGCAACTGGACCAGATAATCGGCAAAGACATCCACATCGAGTTCGGCCAGATCATCAGCGCCGATCGCGGAGACGGCGACAGGGATGCTCTGGGAATCCTGTTCGGTCTTGGTGGCGGTGACGACAATGCGATCCACCTGCGCGCTGGCCATGCCGCCCATGGCGACGCCCATGGCTGCGGACAACATGGTGCTCGCGAGAACTCGTTTTTTGAGACTCATCTTTTAGCGCTCTCCAATTGATTATGATTATGCCGATCTAGAGAAACCATCGCGCGCTGACCAGAATTACTTTCAACCGTAAGCATCCCGCTTCTTGCAAGGTTGTTCACACATCCAATTTCAAGTCTTTTTTGGTAAGCTTAATCAGGTAGTTGATTAGAAAGTTGCCAAATCGCAACACAACTTTACAGTTCCCATCGCTCGACGATCCGCAAACGCTCTGGCAATGATCGCTTCCAATTGAAAGCTTCTGGATGCAGCATGCTCGAGCCCGCCGGAGAGCTGCAGCATGCTCCATTTCTGCTCCACCCTTCTGACCGCCACGATACTGATCACCACAGGCGTGCTGGCAGGTTGCGCTTCAACGCAGCCTGCACGGGCGGGGGCAGGACAAGGCGGGTCTTTTCCTGACAGCGTGAACGCCTTCGGAGACGGCTATCCTGTCGCTGGCGCGCCATGCCGCCGCTTGGGCGAGGCTCGCGCGACGGCCGCCCATCTCGATCACATGCGAACGCTCGCGGGATGTCTGACTCGATCAGACGCCGATGCTCTGGGCGGCCAGATCGTAGGACATATTGACGGCGTATGGATGATCTCGATCCCGAGCGAGCGCCTATCCCCCTGACGCAGCTGACGCCCCGACGCTGAAAACGGCTATGCGCCGGATCAAAAACAACGCTAGCCTCTCCGCGGCGAAGGGGGCATGCGGCCATGATTAAAACCTCTGTGCTCTATGGCGCAGGCGATGTGGCGTTCTTGATATTCTGGCAGGGCGCAGCGCTCTTTCTTCTATATTTCTATACTGACATTATCGGCTTGCCGCCTTTGCTCGCAGGCGGCCTCATCTTGCTGGGCCTCATTTGGGACGGCGTCACCGATCCGGTCTTCGCAGCCCTGGCGGATCGCAAGATGGCGCAGGGCTTCGGCTATCTCAAAATGATCAGCCTCGTCGCACCTTTCATCGGGATCAGCTACGTCCTGTTGTTCACAAGCATTGATGGACCGCTCTGGCTCAAAGCGGTCTGGGCCTTGCTCACCCATTTGCTGTTCCGCACCGCCTTCGGCCTCGCCAGCATGCCCTATAATGCGTTGCCGACCCGGTTGAGCCTGCAATCGTCCCAACGTGACGCTCTGACGGCGGCGCGTGTTGTGGGCGCCGGGCTGGGCGGCTTGAGCGTGGCCATAGCAACCCCCTTGATTGTCAACAGGTTTGGCGACGGCGCGGCGGCATACACGCTGGCGGCCGCTGTGTTCGGCTTGCTCGCGACAGGGGCGCTGCTTTTGACGGGGCGCGGGCTGACGGATCCTGGAATTGCGCCCCTTTGTCGCCAGGCGGACGGGCCTATCCATCTGGCGCTTCAGGGACTTGTCCGGTCTGTAAAGGCGAACCGCCCCTTCCAGCAGCTGCTGGGTGTGATGGTGACGGCGATGCTTGGGTTTGGCGCGTTCACGGCGTCGCTTGTGTATTTCGTCAACGCGTCGCCGATGATGACCGATTTCATCCCGCTCGCCCTCGCCGCCCCGACGCTCGCGACCATTCTCGCCGCCCCCGTCTGGCCCCTGATGGCCCGTCTCAGATCCAAACGGGACGCGCTGGTCACTGGCGCGCTTGTCGCAGCGATCGCCTTGACGTCTCTCATGGCGGCGAATTCAGCCTGGATGGTTCTGGCGGGTTTAATCGTGGCGGGCGCGGGTCTCGCCGCAATTCCGGTGATGTTGTGGTCCATGATGGCGGATACGGTTGACCATGGCCATTCCCTGACCGGAGAGCGCATTGAAGCCCGCGCCTTCGGACTGATGACGCTGGTGCAGAAAATCGCCAGCGGGCTCGCAGTCATCATCGTAGCGTCGGGTTTCACGCTGTTTCAGGCCGCAGCCTCGCAGGCTGAAGACCCGGCGATCATATCACGTCTGTTCATCAGCCTGTTTCCAGCGGCTTGCCTGGCCCTGACCGCCTGGATCGCTTCAGGCTACACGCTTGACGACGCCGCCCACGCCGCCGCAGTGGAAAACCTGCAAAAGTAGACGCTGACCCGCCCGTTAGGGCGATTGCACGACGCCCTCAGCTTGGACACACTCTAGTCAGCGCCTGGCGGACAACAGCGGACGCGCGAAGGAACACCATGTCAGACAGCAGCCAGGCCGCAGACTCCCCGAAACTGCATCTGGCTCAGGCGCGGCTGCTCGTCGACCGCAACACTTCGTCATGTCTGATTGTTGAAGCGGTCATCGTCTACCTTGCGGTGCTGATGATGTTGGCGGGGGATTTTCTCTACAGCGCGCTGTGGTTCGCCAGCACATCCAGTATGGTCAGCATCGTCTGGCTGCACTCCCATCTGACGACGCGAAACGGGCTCACAGACGCAAACGCCCGGGCTTACCTGAATCGCCACACGCTAATCGCCGCTGCGACAGGCCTGACCTGGTCTGCGCTGGCCATAGGATATCTCGACCAGGACTCGCTGCTGCGCCTGTTCATCACCTTGAACATCGTGTGCTCCATTACGCTGGGCGGCATGGCCCCCAGCGCAGAGTACCGCCCTGCTTTCGTCAGCCTCTCGACGGCGATGATGGTCCCGTTTTCTCTCTACTGGCTTGTCGCGCTGGACGGACCTGTCAGAGGGATCGGAATTGGCCTTCTGTTCTTTTACGGATTTGGCCTGCTCGTCAGCGCCCGGGCTGAAATCCAGACCCGAGAGACCCTGGCGGCGGAACGTCAACGCAAACTCAGCGCACGCTTGCAGGCCAAGACCGAGGAATTGGAAAAGGCCAATTTCGCCAAATCGCGCCTGCTCGCGGCGACCAGCCATGACATGTCCCAACCCCTGCAAGCGCAAGGGTTTCTGATGACCGCGCTCCGGGCCTATCTCGACAAGCCCGAGCAGCATGACATGCTGAACCGGATCGAGGCGGCCTGGCGCAGCCAGAAGGAATTGCTGGATGCAGTTCTGGAAGGCGCCCGCCTGGAAGGCGGCGCCGTGCGCGCACAGAAGCACTCCGTCGCCCTCGCCCCGCTGCTTGATGAAATCTGTTCGGTGTTTGAAAACGAAGCCGCGAAGCGCGGCGTCAGCTTGCGACGTTGCGGGTCAGACATGGCCGCCTATACAGACCCTGCGCTGCTGGCGCGGGTGGTGCGCAATCTGACCGCCAACGCCGTCAAGTTCACACCGACCGGCGGTCGCGTCGAGATCTGGGCGCGCGAGAGTGGGGGCGAGGTGATCGTCGAGGTCATCGATAGCGGCCCCGGCGTCTCGGAGGCGGATCATGCGCGCATTTTTGACGCCTATGTCCAACTTGATTCCGAAGGCGGCGACGGTTTGGGATTGGGCCTGTCGATCGTGGAAAGTCTCGCGGCCGCGCTTGAAGCGCCGTTGCATTTCATCAGCGCGCCCGGCGCCGGGACCCGTGCAGGCCTGACGCTGCCGTCCACTTCGCCGGACACCGTGCAGGACATCGAGCCCGCGGCAAGCGTGACGCCTGTCGCTCTCGGCGGTTCCCCGCTTGTACTGGTGATCGAGGATGACGTCGCCGTGCGCGACGGCCTGTCCCATCTGCTGACCGAATGGGGCTGCCGCGTCATCGCAGCGCAGAGCGCCGAGCAAGCCTTGACCTTTATCGCCCTGCTGGCGGCGACGCCGGACTTCGCCGTCATCGACAAGCGACTTGGCGACGGCGCCGATGGCGTCACGGCCCTGGGTCAGGTGCGCGAGGCGGTTGGACAGAGCTTTCCGGCCGTGCTGCTGACAGGCGATTTGACGGGGTTTGACGCTGCCGGAACCGAGGCGGACTTAAGCGTCCTGGCCAAACCGGCTGATCCTGACCAGTTGCGTGCGCTGATCGCCAGCGCGACCGCGCAAGCCCACCAGATTCGCGTCTAGATCAGACCGAGCTGCTGAGCCTTGCGGACTGCGCCCGTACGGGTATTGGCGCCCAGGGTTTCGTACAGGGCGCGCAAATGAGACTTCACCGTGTTCTCGCTGATGCCCAGCGTTTCAGAGATATCGCGGTTCGTCGCGCCCTGACCGATCAGGGCCAGAACCTGTTGCTGGCGCGCCGCCAGCACCGGGGCCTGGAAATCAGAGGCAAGACCCTCCGCGTCTTCCGAGGCTTCTAGGTCAAACAGCGTCCCGCCCGCCTGCAAGGTCTCGATGGCGTCCAGAAGATCATCCTGTCCGGCGCTCTTGTGCAGAAACCCGTTCGCGCCGAGCGCCCGCATTTCCGCCAGCGGCGGCGCATCCGCCATGCCCGACAGCATCAGGACAGGCGCCTTGGAGCCCTGCTGGCGCAAGGCTGACAGCAGCGCCAATCCGTTCATCTGCTTCATCACCAGATCCAGAATGAACAGATCGGGCGACAGGCCGTTCGCCAAAGCCTTCAGAAACACCTCTGGCGCGTCATACACGTGAATGTCGTAAGGCCGCGCTGATGCATCATTCAGCGCGACGAAGCCGTCTGCGAACATCCGATGATCGTCGATAATGACGAGCCTGGCGGGTCTTTGAGCCATTATGTGCGGCGTCCAGGCGCGCCTGGATCCTCCTTATGAAGATGAGTGGACCATAGGTGGCGCAGGCCCCGTGTCAACGCGGTCATTTGGGGCCCACTCACCCGAAAGGGTGAGGCGAAACGGACACATAGGCAGAAGTAAAGAACACGTTAACCATCTGATGCGCCTTACAAACCGCTCACTCACCCGAACGGGCGATTGCGCGGCTCCGCCCCCTGATCATTGTCGCCTGCATATCGAAACAGGCGTTGATCCGCAGGACCTTGACCGGGCCTGCGGACGGCGTGCGGTCCGCCCGTCCATCGTGCGCCGCCGCCAGCCATTGGGGGGAGGGCGTCATGCTTTCTAGACTACATCGCACAATCGCCACAGGCGCTATCGCCAGCTTGATCGCGCTGACCGGTACAGCCGCCAGTCTGGCGCAGCAGGTCTTTTCCGTGACGCTGCGAACCGACGGATCATGCACGGCCTCGAACCCAACCATATTCGACGTCAGAGCCTATATTCCGACCTCCACCACCAACGACACAGGCGATGGTCGCGATCTCTGGCACTATTACCTGCTGGACCACAATAAGACGGTGCTGGGACGCAACAGCATCGCGATCACCATTCCTTATGCGAACCCGAACGCAATCCGCTCTGTGGCGACCAACGCCGACCCGGCCGTCGGTCTATTCACGGTCATGTTGCGTAACGAAGATGCTGGCTTTGATCTGAATGTGGGCGACACCGCCGACACCACCGCCTCGCTGGTGCGCGCTTTGTATCAATTTAACGCCTCTCTTTACGACTCTGATTGCCCGGGCCTGCCTGACACCACCGCCCCGAGACCCACCTCCATCGTCCGGCAGACGCCTGCAGCCGAATCGACCAGCGCGGACTCCCTGACCTGGCGGGTCAGCTTTGACGAAGCCATGCAAAATGTGGACGCCTCCGACTTTGAGGTGACGGGCACGACGGCGTCTTTGTCGATCAACCCGGTCTCCACCTCTGTCTATGACGTCACGGCTTCGGGCGGGAATCTGGCTGATCTGAGCGATTCCGCCTCCCACACCACTGTCTCCCTGGGCTTTTCAGCCGGCCGGGATCTCACCGACCTGGCGAGCAACGCCCTGTCGAGCACGTCGCCCAGCGGCGCGCATGAGCACTATAACGTCAACAATCTGGCGCCCGTATTGGCCAACATCACACGGGCGGCCCCGTCCCAGGAACTCACGAATTCGGACGCCCTGATCTGGGAGTTCGAGTTCTCACAGATCCCTGATTCGATGAGTCTGACGGCTGCAGACTTCACACTGACCGGGACCACGGCCAGCCTCGTCGTCAACCGGTATCCAGATGGATTCAATGTCACCGCCACCGGCGGAGATTTGGCAAACCTGAACGGCACAGTCTCCATCAGCCTTAAGGATGGCTTCGTGACCGAATACGGCAACGCCATGGCGACAGGCGCGCCGTCCGGGACCAATGAAAACAGCTTTGTCGTCGACAACACTGCGCCCGCGATGGCGAGCATCGACCGCTATCCGGGGACGGTCTCACCGACATCCGCCGACAGCGTGTCCTGGCTCGTGACTTTCAACGAGGACATGGATCCAAGCACCATCGACAGCGGCGACTTTTCCATAGAAGGCACAACCGCCACGCTGACCATCAGCCGTGAGACGGATGCCTCATATAAACTGTCGATTTCCGGTGGCGATCTCGCCAATCTGAACGACTCTGTAGTTCTGCACTTCCAGGTTGGCGGCATGACGGACGCAGCGGGCAACGCGATCCTCGACAATACCACTTTGGGCACGGACATCAGATTCTTCCAGATGGTCAATGATAGCGCCGCGCCGACCGTCACCTCCATCGTGCGCTCCAGCCCGGTCAGCGAAAACACCAATGCAGACACGTTAAGATGGCGCGTGAGCTTCAGTGAAAAGGTTCGCAACGTCACCGCAGATGATTTTTCACTGACCGGCACGACCGCCACGGTAACGACCGTCGACACGACAAGCTCAGCAGGGGCTTACTCATCGCCAGCGTTTTCGTCACCCAGCGCAGCAGCTTCAAGCGTAGTCTATTATGTCACCGCATCGGGCGGCGATCTGGCTTCTGTCGCAGACAGCACAGTCTCGCTCGGCCTCTCCAGCTCCCATAACATCATAGACGACGCGTCCAACTCCCTGACCGTGACCACACCCAGCGGCGCGAACGAGAGCTATAATGTCCGCAATGCGGCGCCGGTTCTGGCCAGCATCACGCAAAACACGCCCACGGCGTTGGTGACCAATGCCGACAGCCTGACCTGGGATTTCAATTTTTCCGAGATTTCCGACTCGATGAGCCTGGCGCCGTCGGACTTCACGCTGACGGGAACGACTGCAACACTCAGCGTCACGCGGTATTCCATCGGATTTTACGTCACGGCCTCGGGCGGCGATCTGGCGGACCTGGATGGCATGGTCCGGGTCGTGCTCAATAACGGCATTGTTGATGACTACGGCAACGCCATGGCCACGGCCGTCCCGACGGGAACCTACGGTAACAGCTATTTTCTCGACAACACAGCTCCGACGATCGCCAGCGTTGACCTGGATCCCGGAACAGTCTCGCCCACGGACGCCGACACGGTCTCCTGGCGTGTGACGTTCAGCGAAGAACTGCCTCAAAACCAGCTCACAGCAGCAGATCTTGTGATCACTGGAACGACCGCCACCCCGACCATCACCCATACCCTCAGCAAGCCGGATTATTATCTGGTCACCCTCGCCAATGGTGATCTGGCGAACCTGAACGGGTCGGTTTCTCTAGCCATCGCGCCTGGCAACTCCATCACGGACTCTGCCGGGAACGCTCTGGCGAACACCAGCGTGACGGGTGTGAACAACAGTACCATCGTGATGGCGAATGATGCGGACGCGCCAAGCGTGACGCTTTCAAGCAGCGCCAGCGGCGCGGTTACCGGCGCCTTCCCTGTCACCATCCGGTTCAGCGAGGCTGTCAACGGTTTCAGCGCAGGCGGACTGTCTGTCAGCAATGGCGCGGTCTCTGGCTTCAATGCCGTCAGCACATCTGAATACACCGCCGAAATCACACCGGACGGCGATGGCCCGGTGACGGTAGAGGTCAGGGCGAATGCGACGTCGGATGTGGGCGGCAATGGCAACACCGCTTCAAATACCCTTTCTGTGATGGCGGACACCGCCGCGCCGACGGCCAGCCTGTCCGCCTCTATCGGCAAAATCGCGTCGGGCCCGTTTGATCTGACGATCACCTTCTCTGAGTCCGTGAGCGGATTTGCGCTTGATGACCTTGGAGTGGTTGGCGCGGTCGCCAGCGATCTGGCAGGATCGGGCGCCAGTTATACTGCCCTGCTGACGCCGGGCGCGGCAGACACCGTGACCGTCAGCTTGGCCGCAGGCGCAGCGACGGACGCCGCAGGCAACGGCAGTCTCGCGGCGGCGGATTTCTCCGTCAAAGTGGACGCTGACGCGCCTTCGCCTGTGCTGAGCGGTCCCGGCGAGACCGTCGAGGGCGCCTTCACGCTCTCCATCGACTTTGGCGAGCCTGTCACCGGCTTCACCATGGACGCCCTGTCACTCACCAATGCGGACGCGACTGATCTCGCTTCACTGGGCGAAGGCCGGTTCAGCGTGATCGTCACGCCCCGCACCGTGGGCGTGATCGACATCACTCTGGCTTCTGGCGCCGCCAAGGACGCCGCGGGCAATGACAGTCTCGGCGCCGCCCTGAGTGTGGAAGTTGTGGCCCCGCCTACAGAAGTGGTCGTGGAAGTCACAGCGGACACGGCGGATCCCACGACAGTTTCCGCGGGCGCCAAAGTGACCAATCCAGGCTCTCAAGCCATTCCGTTCCGCGCCTTCGCTGATGTGAATTGGCTAATCGTCACCCCTGATAGCGGCGTCGTGCCGCCGCTGGGCGATATCGATTTCACGGTGGAAGTCACCGATGCGGTCAATGACCTGCCGCCGGGCGATTACACCGGCACGGTGACGGTTGTGCGCGAAAGCGCCTCGGGGACCTCCAGCGCCAGTGCGCCGTCAGCCTCAATCCAGGAAACGATCATCATCGAAATTCCCATCTCCCTGTCGCTTGAACCGCGGTACGGTTCGCTGACTTTGGTCGCCAGCACGGCGTCCGGCCTATCTGGCGACGTCAGCTTCAGCTATTCCAGCGACATCGCGGATTTTGACGGCCTGACCCTGACCCCGCGCACCGGCTCGGCGCAGGCTGAGATCTCCGAGCTGATGTCGGGGACCTACACGCTCACCCAGAGCACCCCGCAAGGCTGGCGTGTGAACGCCATCAGCTGCGCGGGTGATCTGGATGGCGGCTCCAGCTACGATCCCGAAAAGGGTGTGGCGGTGATTGATCTTGATCCTGACGAAGCACTGGTGTGCACGTTCGAAAACGCCCGAGATGAAGACCTGGTGCGGCTCGCCACCCAACGCGCCATCCGCAACTTCATGCTGCGTCGCGCTGACCGCTTGATAGACGCCGCGCCTGACCTGTCACGCCGGTTTGAAGCGCGTGAGACCACCCAGCGCGGCGCCTTCGCCGCTCAAGTGGAAGGGTCCGGCCGCTATCAGATGAGCCTGGCCGGCTCATTGGCGGGCGCCCGCAACGCCGCAGCGCAGACGCCGTCCGGCATGAACGGCCCCGGCAATCCGGAACGCCCTGTGCTTGAAAACTGGGATGTCTGGTTCGCCGCAGAACTGTCCGGCGTGTCCGACAACCGGGCGGGTGAACGCGCGAACAGTGATTTCGGCGTCGCTCAGCTGGGGACTGACTATCAGCTCTCTGACGACCTGATCGTCGGCGCTCTTCTGCAGTATGACTGGATGGATGAGCGTGCGGGCGAAATCTTCGCCGAGGCGGGCGCCCTTCGCGGCGCGCGCACAGAAGGTCAGGGCTGGATGGTCGGCCCTTACACCGTCTGGCGCATGACCCAGTCTCTGACGCTCGACGCGATGGCGCTGTACGGCCAGTCCGACAACACCGTCGATCCGCTCGGTTTGTATCAGGACGATTTCGAGACCGACCGGTTGATGGTCCGCGCCAATCTCAGCGGCGAGGTCGCCAAAGGCCCATGGCGTCTGCGTCCCCAGGCCGGGATCACGCACTTTGAAGAGCGCCAGAAAGGCTATGTGGACTCCCTGGGCTTTGACATTCCCGAGCAGAGCGTCGCCCTGGGCCGGTTCCGGGCCGGACCTGAAATCGCATGGCGCCGTGAAACCTCTGACGGCGGCTGGCTTGAAGTGAACACGAGCGTAGCAGCGGTCTGGGATTATCGCGCAGCCGAGCTGATCAACGAACAAGGCGGCTTCAATGGCGGCGATGCGCTTCGGGCCGACGCGCGTGTGGGCATTGCGGCGCAGACGGGTTGGGGCGCCAGAGTGCGGCTCGAGACCGGGCTGTCCGGTCTGGGAGTCGGCGAGTTTGAAGCGCGAAGCGCCCGGATCGAAGTCCGCATTCCCTTTGGCGCCCGCTCTGCGGGCGGCAGCGGGAGCCTGAACCGGTTCGCCAGTGAAGGGCCGCCTGCCTTCAACCAGGCCTGCCTGAACGTCCAGTCAGGTTTTGAACAGGCTGTTCGGGGACAAGCAGGTTGTCTGTGACATCTGCATCCACCCGCCCAGAGGCTGCAGAGCTCTAAGGGCCCGAGCAGGCGGGCGCCTTGATCAAGGCGCCCGCCTTAACCCTGATCGAGGAATGAATTGACGCCGCCCCACGGTCTCAGGCACACGCGAAAGTCTGAGATATGGGAGCTGGCCAATGACCAACGCGCCGCAAATGGAAGAACGCAGCCTTTTGGGCGCTGTTATTCAGCTCTGGGCGCTCTTGCTTGGGATCGCGCTGCTGCTCGCCGGCAACGGCTTGCAAGGCACGCTTCTGGGCGTGGTGGCCGAAGACTCCGGCTTTTCCGCCACCCTGACGGGCCTGGTGATGACCAGTTACTTCGCTGGATTTTTCGCCGGGTCAGCCAGCGCCGAACGCCTGATCGCCAAGGTCGGCCATGTGCGCACCTTCGCCGCCCTGGCCTCGATCGGCTCTATCGCGATCCTGGTGCATGGGCTGCTGATTGATCCCATCGTCTGGTCCGGCATGCGCTTTCTGACCGGTTTCAGCTTTGCAGGCCTGTATGTGGTGGCCGAAAGCTGGCTGAATCGCGAAAGCTCCAACACCTATCGCGGGGCGTTGCTGGCGATCTACATGATCATCACCCATGGCAGCCTCGCCATCGGGCAAGGGCTGCTGAACACCGCGCCGACAGCCAGCCTGACGCTCTACGTCCTCTCCTCCATCATCATTTCAGGCGCGCTGGTGCCCATTCTGCTCAGCTCGGCCCCCCAACCGCACTACATTCTGGAGGTCGAGCGCCTGACCCTGCGCAAGCTGTTCGCGATTTCTCCGCTCGGACTGACAGGCAGTTTTTGCGCCGGCGTCGCCAACGGCATCATTCTGGGCATGGGTGCGGTCTATGCGCGCCGCATCGGGCTGGAGGTGAGCGGGGTGTCGGTGTTCATCGCCGCGACCCTGGTAGGCGGCGCCGCCCTGCAATGGCCTATCGGGCGTTTGTCCGACGCCATCGACCGCCGGGTGATCATCGGCGCTGTCGCTTCCGCAGCCGCCGTCGCTGCGGCGCTGCTGCCCATGGCGGCGGACATGGGCCTGATCGCCCTGACCGTGACCGGGTTCTTCGCCGGCGGGCTGACCATGACGCTCTATCCGCTATCCATGGCGCACACTCATGACTGGCTTGAACCCGACCAGATGACGGCGGCGTCAAGCGCGCTGGTCATGGTCTACGGCGCCGGCGCGGTGATGGGGCCCATCGGCACAGGCGTTCTGATGGGCCTGATCGGCCCCAGCGGCTTCGCCTATTACCTGATCGGCTTGTGCCTGCTGCTCTCCGCCATCGCGGTTTACCGGATCACGCGCCGCGAGGCGCCCGACAGCACCGAGGATTACCTGCTCGCGCCCGCCGCCATGGTCGGCGGCGAGTACTGGGCGGAAACCGCCGTGGAGGAAGCCGCAGACGCCGAGAGCGATCCTGCCTGACGCGCAATAAGCCTGGAGATGTGATCCGGTCGGCGCCGGCCTGCGTAGACCGGGGCATGTTCAAACGCTTGATGGTCTGTCTCGCGGCGACGTGTGTCGCCTCCGCCTGTTCGCAGGACCCGTCTTCCGAACCCGGTCAACCGGGCGCGGGAGAGGCGCCCAGGGGTGTCGGCGTGATCGCCCAAGAGGTGATCCTGGAGCGCGAAGCCGAGCGCATCGAAGTGCTGGGCACCGCTCGCGCCCGCGCGAACGCCACGATCTATCCTGAAACCGCCGGACAGGTGGAGGCGGTCGCTTTCTCCGCCGGCGAATGGGTGGAGGGCGGCGCGCCGCTTGTCCGTCTGGAAGCCGATCAGGAACGCCTGGAAGTGCGTCTGTCCGAAGTCGCCGTCAGGGAGGCCGAGCAGTTGCTGGCGCGCTATCGGCGCATCGAAAACACCGGCGCCGTGTCCGACAGCCAGATCGACGAGGCGGAAACCGCGCTGGATGCGGCGCGCATCGAGCTCGAGCAGGCGCGCATCGCCTTGGCTCGCCGCACGGTCTATGCGCCGTTCTCAGGCTATCTGGGCCTGACGGATATTGACGCCGGCGCCCGCATCACGCCCAGCACCGCCATCACCGAGCTGGATGACCGATCGGTCCTGTACGTGGATTTTGACCCGTCAGAGCAGGTCTTCAGCCGCATCTCCGTCGGTGATCGCGTGCAGGCCACGCCCTTCGCCGGCCCCGAACAAACCTATTCCGCCCGCATCATCAATGTGGACAGCCGGATCGATCCGACCTCGCGCACCTTCACCGTCCGCGCCGAGATCGATAACCAGGCGGACGCCCTGCGTCCGGGCATGAGCTTCCGCGTCGGCTTCGAACTGCTTTCCAACACGCGCCCTGTAGTACCTGAAGCCGCGATCAGCTGGGGCAGCGACGGCGCTTATGTCTGGCTGGTCCGCGACGGGCGCGCCGAACGCGAAGCCGTTACGCTGGTCCAGCGCCGGCAGGGCCGTGTTCTGGTCAGCGGCGACCTTTCAGCCGGAGAACTGGTCGTTGCCGAAGGCGTCCAGCGCATGCGCGAAGGCGCGGCCGTTGACCTTCTCGAGATTCGCCGCCGCTCTGACACCGACACGCGCGCCACGGCCGGCGCAACGTCTGTGAGCGATAGCGGGCTGGCGCAATGAAAACGCCCGGATCCGATCTTCCCGCCCTCGCCGTCAAGCGCCCCATTCTGGCGGTGGTGCTCAACCTGATGATCGTGATCGCCGGCCTCGCCGCCTTGCTGGGCGTCGAAGTGCGTGAGCTGCCCGATGTGGACCGGCCCATCGTCACAATCACCGCCGCCTTTCCCGGCGCCGCGCCCGAAACGGTCGATGCGGAAGTCACCAGCGTTCTTGAAGGCGCCGCAGCGCGGGTCTCCGGCGTCCGTGAAATCCGGTCCTCCAGCGAGGAAAACTCCACTCGCATCCGCGTGGAGTTCAATGCGGGCGTGGATCTGGACGCCGCTGCGTCCGACATCCGCGAAGCTGTCAGCCAGGTCAGCCGCCGCCTGCCCGACCGGGTCGAGCAGGTCACGGTCGTCAAGGCCGACAATGACGCTGAATCCATTCTCAGCCTGGCCGTGCTCAGCGATGTATATGACGAGCAGGAACTGACGCGCCTGGTCGAGAACGACATCGTTCCGGAGATCACCGCCGTGGACGGCGTGGCCGCCGTCAATCTGTTCGGCACGCGAGAGCGCCAGCTGCGCGTGGTGATCGATCCGATCCGTCTCAGCCGGTTCGGCCTGACGGTCGGCGATGTGGCGGACGCGCTGCGCCAGGCGCCGTTTGACGTGCCCGTGGGCAGCTTTCGCTCTGAAGACCAGCAACTGATCGTCCGCGCCGAAGCGACGGCTGCGACGCCTGAACGGGTCAAGGACGTGATCATTGACGGCCAGACCCGCATCGGCGATGTGGCGGAAGCCTTTTTCGCGCCGGCTGACGCCTCCAGCTTCACCCGCCTCAATGGCCGCAACATCATCGGCATGGGCGTGATCCGGCAGGCGCGGTCCAACACCATCAATATTTCAGACGCCGTGCAGGCGAGGGTCGAGCAGCTGAACGACCGTTTTGATGACCTTGAGATCCAGGTCACCTCAGACGATGCGCAATTCATCCGCATTTCCGTACAGGAAGTCATGCTGACCCTGGCGCTGACGGTTCTGATCGTGGTCAGCGTCATCTGGGTGTTCCTGGGCAAGTTCCGGGCGACCCTGATCCCCTCCGCCGCCATTCCGGCCGCCCTGATCGGCGCCATCGCCGGGCTCTGGGTCTTCGGGTTCTCGATCAATCTTCTGACGCTGCTGGCGCTGGTCCTCGCCACCGGCCTGATCGTGGATGACGCCATCGTGGTGCTTGAGAACATCCACCGCCTTCAGTCCAAAGGCATGGGACGGCGCGCCGCGGCGGTGATCGGCACGCGCCAGGTCTATTTCCCCGTGGTGGCGACCACGGCGGTACTGGTCGCGGTTTTCGTCCCCATCTCCTTCCTGCCCTCCACCGCCGGGCGCCTGTTCCGCGAATTCGGCTTTCTTCTGGCGCTGGCGGTCATCATCTCTTCCTTCGTGGCGCTGACGGTGGTGCCCGCTTTTGCGGCGCGTCTGAACCTGACCGCCAATGATGACAAGCAAAGCCCGCTCCGCCGGGTCGGCGGGTATCTGGATCGCAGCTATGGCGTCGCGATCCGGGGCGCGCTGAACCATCCCTGGATTACTGTCGGTATTTGCGTCCTTGCGGGCGTCGGGGCCTGTTTCGCCGCGCTTGCGCTTGATCGCGAGCTGACCCCGGAAGAGGACCGCGGCGTCATTTATGTCTGGGCCGGCGGACCGGACGGGGTAGGACTTGATTACATGGACCGTCAGACGGACGCCATTGAAGCCGTCTTGCAGCCCTATGTGGATGACGGAACCATCCAGTCGTTCTTCACAGTGGTAGGCCGTTGGGATCCGAACCGGGTCTTCATCACCGCGCCGCTCGCCCCGTGGGAAGACCGTGACATCAGCCAGCAGGAGCTGGTCGAAGCCCTTCGCGGTCCCTTGTCTGAAATCCCCGGCGTACGCGCCAGCCCGTTCGGGCGCGGCAGTCTGAATGTGGGCGGCGGCCAGCGCAGCGGCATCGAAGTGGCGCTAACCGGCGGTGATTATCTGGAAATCTTCGAGGCGGCGCGGGCGCTGGCGGACGCGATCAACGCCCGGTCCGACATTCTGGAAAACCCCGACATCAGCTATGAGCCGACCCAGCCCCAGCTCTCCATCCAGATCGACCGCCGCCGGGCGGCGGATCTGGGCGTGCCGCTGAGCGAGCTGGCGGTGACCCTGCGCGCCATGGTGGACGGCGACAATCTTGTTGATCTCAACGTAGACGACCAAGCCATTCCGATCATCCTGGAAAGCGAAAGCGGCGCGGTGCGCGACCCTTCCGACCTGCGCAATCTTTATGTTCGATCCAATACCGGCGACCTGATTCCGCTGTCCGCGCTGACCACCATTGTCGAAGAAGGCGTAGCCGCCGAGCTGGATCGCACCGAACAACGCCGCGCCATCGAGTTGGAAGCCGACATTGTGGGCGGCGCGACAATCTCGGATGCTGTCGAAGAGATGCGGCGTCTGGGAGAAGAGACCCTGCCCTCGGACATCGAGATGCTGTTTGAAGGCGAAGCGGAAACGCTCAACCAGGCCACCAGAGAACTCGCGCTGACCTATGGCTTCGCGCTGGTCATCGTGTTTCTGGTGCTGGCGGCCCAGTTTGAAAGCCTGACAGGCCCGATCGTGATCCTGATCACGGTGCCGTTCGCCCTGGCCGCCGCGGTTTATGCACTCTTCTTCACCGGCACGTCGCTGAACATCTTCTCCCAGATCGGGCTGGTCATGCTGATCGGGCTGATGGCGAAAAACGGCATTCTGGTGGTGGAATTCGCCGACCAGCTGCGCGCCGAAGGCAAGTCGGTGCGCGCCGCCATCGAGGAAGCAGCAACCCTGCGTTTGCGCCCCATCGCCATGACGCTGATCTCGACCGTGCTCGGCGCCCTGCCTCTCATCCTCGCGACCGGAGCGGGCGCCGAAGCGCGCGCGTCCATCGGCTGGACGGTGTTCGGCGGTCTGGGACTGGCCGCCGCCTTCACCCTGTTCTTGACGCCGGTCGTCTATCTGGGGCTGGCGCGCTTCGGCACGCCGCGGATCGCCGCCGAACAGCGTCTGGCCGAAGAACTCGACACGGCTGAAAAGGCCGGGATCGAGCCGGGGCCTGCGCAATGACCCTGATACAAAAACTGTCCCCCGCCTTGCTGACGCTTCTGCTCGCAAGTTGCGCCGTCGGCCCGGACTATGTGGCCCCGCAAACGGCCGAGCCAGCCCAGTACAGCCGCACGCTTGAACGCGAGGCCGTCCGCCCGCTTGAAGACGCCTGGTGGACCGGCTTTTCAGAGCCGGAACTCAACACGCTTGTTGAAACCGCCCTCACCCGCAATCTCGACATTCGCCAGAGCGCGGAACGTCTGGTCGCCGCCGAGGCGCTCGCCGGGGCCGCGCGATCGGATTTCCTCCCCACGCTGGACGCGGGCGCAGACGCCAGTGTGCGCACATCCGGTCGGGATACAGCCTCCGCCGGCCTGAGTTTCAGCCAGATCGTGGATGTGAACGGCCAGTTGCGCCGCACCGAAGAACGCGCCCGCGCCAACGTGCTGGCCACGCAATTCGAGCTTTCGGACATCCAGCGCCTGACCGCCGCAACGGCGGTGTCTCTTTATGTGGACGCTCGACGCGCCCGGGCACGATTGACGCTTCTGGACACCTCGCTCGAACTTCAACAGCGCACGCTGGATATCGTCGAGCGTCGCGCCGAGGCCGGCCTGTCCGCCGATCTCGACGTCCGTCGGGCCACCGCCGATCTGGCGCGGACCCGCGCCCAGCGCGGCGCCTTGCAATTGCAGGAAGTCCGGGCGCGCAATGCCCTGGCCGTACTCTTGGGCCAAGCCCCCGGCGGCGTGCTGGATGCTTTGAGCGCGCGCACCGACGCCCCCAGTGACGCTCTGGGCCTGTCCTACGAGGCCGCCATACCGGTCGGCGTCCCCGCCGATCTGCTCCGCCAGCGCCCTGACTTGCGCGCCGCCGAGGCGCGATTGGTCGCAGCGACTGCAGACATCGGCGTGCAACAGGCGGACCTCTATCCGGCCTTGCGTCTGCCCGGCGCGGTAACAGCGGACCTGTCAGATGGCCCGGGCGACGCCATCGCCGCTAGCCTGTCTGTGGTTCTGGACGTGCCCCTGTTTGATTTTGGTCGCCGTCAGGCCGAGGTCGACGCCTCGCGCGCCCGCGCGACCGAAGCGGCGCTGGCCTATCAGCAGGCAGTGCTTGGCGCTTTGGAAGAGGTCGAAACGGGTCTGGTCGCCATTGAGAGCGTCGAAGCGAGGCTCACCGATCTGGAAATCGCCGTGACCGAAAGCGAGCGCGCTTATGACCAGCTCAACGCGCTCTATCGCGAAGGCCTGGCTAGCTTCATCGATGTTCTGGACGCCCAGCGCACGCTGATCGGCAGCCGCGAGGCGCTGGTGGACAGCGAAGCGGATCTGGCGGATGCGATCATCGCCCTCAACCTCGCTCTGGCCGCGCCCACCGCCTGACGTCGCGGCTTTCCATGGAAGACCTCACATCGAGGGCGGAGCCGGGTTGCACCGCGGCCCCGCCCTGATTGGATCTAACGCGCTTCGTAGGTCTCGATCTGACGCGCGGCGAAGTTGATCAGATCCCCCATGGCCACATGCATGTCCACAAGGTGCAGGCCCCAGTCCTCCAGCACCTGACCATTGACCACCACATCACCGACCAGCACGTCGGTGCGCGGGTCCTGCGGGTCGGCGTTCACCGTCACGGAGAGGTATTGGGCGCCATCCTGATCAAGGCATTGCGCGGTCAGGAAACCCGGAAGCTTCATGAAGCGCTCGTCTATCATGGCGACGTCTTCATCAGCCTGTTGGCCATAAGCCTCCGACAGATTGCTCAGATAGGCTTCAAGCGGCGTCGCCTCGGTCGATCCCGGCGCCGCCGGGTTGACGCAGGCCACCGCCATGCCGTCCATCCCGCTGCGGCCAAAGCGCGTGTTTGCAGGCGGCGGGACGTCATCGCGGAAGGTCACGTAAGAGAGGACGCATCCGGCTTCGTCGCCGGAGGTGCAGACCGGCATGACGGAAAAGTCCCCGCCCACGGATTCGCCTTCCGGCACCAGAACGTTATAGCCGATCAGATAGGCGCCGATGATCTGGTCCACGGTCGGTCCCGTCTCGATTTCCTGCGCGATCAGGGTTTTGAGCATGCGTGCGCCCTGGCTGTGACCCACCAGGATCACGCCGCGCCCGTCATTGTCATGCGCCATGTAATGCCGCCAGGCCTCGCGCACATCGCCATAGGCCAGCACGCCGGCGGCCATCGTGTCGCCCTCGCCGGCCATGGCGGCGCGCAAAGCGGGAATGGTCACCTGACGATAAAGCGGCGCAAACGGTCGGCAGACTTCGCTGAAGCGGGCGAACTGGGCGGCTACGACCGCATGCTCTTCCGGGCCGGCCTCAAGATCGCTATTGGCGCCGGGATCGAGGGATACGGTCGGATAGACGTAAAAGCAGTCGACAGCCGGTGCGCTCGCAGCTTGGTGGGTCTCGATCGCCACGGATCCGTCGGTGGCGATGATTGCGGCGGTCAGATCAATGGCGCAGGAATCCTCCCGGCCTGGCCGGCACAGCCAGGTCGCGCCGTCATCATAATCAGGCGCGGCGGCGAAGCCCTCTTGCGCCAGGGCGGGACCTGCGGCGCCCAGAGCGGCGAACGCAACAGCGCTCGCCAGCGTTCTCATCACAGGTTGAAGCTTGGCTCTCATACGGGTCCTCCCCAGGACTTTTGTTATTTGAGTATGCATGAGTGTGGTTGATGGCATTGATAATGTCGACCATAAAGAGAGCCATATTGAGCCCTGTGCGCGATTGCGTCATAAGGCTCCCGAAAAAATAGAAAAACTGGTATGGCGAAACGGGGCTTGCCCTGACGCCCTTGAAAGGACCCGCCATGGCGCGCGAAGCCGTCATCGTCTCCACCGCCCGCACGCCTATCGGCAAAGCCCATCGCGGCGCCTTCAACGCTACCGCGCCTGACCGGCTCGCCGCCCACGTGATGAACGCAGCGGTGGACCGGGCCGGGATTGACCCTGACCGGATCGACGATGTGATCTTCGGCGTCGGCAACCAGTACGGACCGCAGTTTTACAATCTGGCGCGAATGAGCGTGTTCACCGCCGGTTTGCCGAAAACCCTCCCTGCGACTTCAATCGACCGCAAATGCGCTTCAGGTCTGACCGCTATCGCGTTCGCTGCGCGCTCAATCATGTCCGGAGACGCCGACGCGATGCTCGCCGGCGGGGTGGAGTCTGTCTCATCTACCCGATTGCCGGGCCTGCCGGACGCCAGCTGGCGCTCGGACAGCGTTCTGGAGGCCGCGCCTGACGCCTATATGGCCATGATCGAGACCGCCGAGATTGTCGCTCAGCGCTATGACATCAGCCGCGAAGCGCAAGACCGCTACGCCGCCGAGAGCCAGCAACGCGCCGCGGCGGCCATCGAAGCGGGGCATCTGGACGCGGAGATCGTGGCGCTGGAGACCGAAAAGATCGTGCGCGCCAAGGATGGCGGCGAGACCGGGCGTGAAACCGTCCGATTGACCGCCGATGAAGGCGTGCGTCCCGGCACGACCTATGAGGCGCTCTCGGCCCTGAAACCGGTTTGGAGCGGCGGCGAGACCATTGCTGAGGGCGCATATGTCACAGCGGGCAACGCCAGCCAGCTCTCTGACGGCGCCGCGGCGCAAATCCTGATGGATCGCGACACGGCCAAGGCCGAAGGCCGCGAGGTGCTGGGCGTGTTTCGCGGGTTTCAGGCTGCAGGCTGCGCGCCTGACGAAATGGGCATCGGGCCGGTCTTCGCCATCCCCAAGCTTCTGGACCGTGCCGGGCTGACAATCGGCGATATCGGGCTGTGGGAAATCAACGAAGCGTTCGCCAGTCAGATCGTTTATTGCCGTGACCGGCTGGGAATTGACCCCGAGACGCTTAATGTCAACGGAGGCGCAATCGCCGTCGGGCATCCGTTCGGCATGACCGGATCACGCCTGGTGGGCGCGGCCTTGCTGGAAGGACGTCGGCGCGGCGTGCGATATGTGGTCGTATCCATGTGTGTGGCTGGCGGCATGGGAGCGGCCGGACTGTTTGAACTGGTCGACCAATAATAGCGGGAGGAGACCTTAATGGATCTCGATTTTACCGAAAAAGACGAAGCCTTCCGCGAGGAAGTGCGCGCATTTCTCAAGGACAAGCTGCCTGCGCGGCTGTCTGACAAGGTGCGCCGGGGTCAGCACCTGACCAAGGCGGACATGGAGGAATGGCACGCCATCCTCAATGATCGCGGCTGGCTGGCCCCGCACTGGCCTGAAGAGCGCGGCGGCACCAATTGGAGCGTGGTGCAAAGTTTCATCTTCGAAACCGAAACCGCGCTGGCGCATGCCCCGCGCATCGTGCCGTTCGGCGTCTCCATGCTCGGCCCGGTGTTGAACAAGTTCGGCACCGAAGAGCAGAAAAACCACTGGCTGCCCCGCATTCTGGACGGCACCGATTGGTGGTGTCAGGGCTATTCCGAGCCGGGCGCCGGCTCTGATCTCGCCTCCCTGAAGACCTCCGCCGTGCGCGAAGGCGATTTCTACATCGTCAACGGGCAGAAGACCTGGACCACGCTGGCTCAATACGCGAACAAGATTTTCTGCCTGGTCCGCACCAGCAAGGAAGGCAAGAAGCAAGAGGGCATCTCCTTCCTGCTGATCGACATGGACACGCCCGGCCTGGAAGTGCGCCCGATCAAGCTTCTGGACGGCGACCACGAGGTCAACGAGGTCTGGTTCTCCGATGTGAAGGTTCCTGTCGAGAATCTCGTCGGCGAAGAGAACAAGGGCTGGACCTGCGCGAAATACCTATTGAGCTATGAGCGCACCAATATCGCCGGGGTCGGATCTTCCATGGCCGCGTTCGAGCGACTGAAAGAGGTCGCGCGGACCACCCGTCGCGGCGCCGCCGCCTTGATCGAAGATCCGCTGTTCGCCGCCCGCATGGCCGAGATCGAGATTGATCTGGAAAACATGCGCACCACCAATCTGCGCGTGCTGGACAGCGTGGGTCGCGGCCAGACGCCGATGGCGGAATCCTCCATGCTGAAAATTCGCGGCACGGAAATCCGTCAGAAAATCACGGCCCTGATGCGCCGCGCCGCTGGCCGTTACGCGCAGCCTTTCATGGAGGAAGCGCTGGAAGGCGGCTTCAATGGCGAGCCGGTAGGCCCTGACTGGGCGGCGCCGGTGGCTTCGCAATACTTCAATAATCGCAAACTTTCGATCTTCGGCGGCTCCAATGAGGTGCAGCGCGAGATCATCGGCAAATCGATGATGGGGCTCTAGGACATGGATTTTTCCTTGGGTGACGACCGCCGCATGATGGCGGATTCACTGTCACGGTATTTCTCCGACACGCTGGACTGGGAGGCGCGTCAGGCGGCCGCTCACGGCGAAGACGGCTTCAGCCGCGACATGTGGTCAGGCCTCACGGAACTGGGCGTGCTGGGCATGCTGTTCTCTGAAGAGGCGGGCGGCTATGGCGGCTCTGCGTTTGACGCCGGCGCCGTGTTTTCAGAAGTCGGCAAGGCGCTCGCCACCGGACCGTTCCTGGCGACGTTGATGGCAGGCAAGGTGCTGGAAGCGGCAGGTGAAGCGGACGTTTTGGCGGACGTCATAGCCGGCTCGCGCATCCTCACCTTCGCCGACGAGCCCGCCATAAACGCCGACGGAAGCGTGGTCGCCCCGGTCCGTGCGACGCAGGACGGCGACACCTGGCGACTGAGCGGCGCGAAAGGCGTGGTTGACTATCTGGGCGCGGCGGATCTGATTGTTGTGACCGCCGAAACCGATGCAGGCCCCTCCACCTTCCTCGTGGGCTCCGATGCGGACGGCCTCAAGCGCCGGTCCTATCGGCTTGTTGACGGCGGCGCAGCCGGCGAGCTGACGCTCGACGACACGCCTGCGCGCCTGATCGGCGAAGCGGGCGGCGCACAAGACGCCATCGACGCGGCCTGCGCGATAGGCCTGGTGGCCACGGTCTGGGAAGCGGTTGCGATCATGGAAGTCCTGCGCGACGCCACGATCGACTATCTGGGCACCCGCAAGCAGTTCGGCGTGCCGATCGGCGCGTTTCAGGCGCTCAAGCACCGCATGACAACCGTCGCGCTTGAGATCGAGCAGGCGCGTTCGTCCGCCATCAACGCGGCCGCATACTTCGCCAAAGAGCCGGCGGTGCGTGACCGCTTCGGCTCGGCGGCGAAATACACCATCGGCAAGGTGGGCGCGCTCACCGCGGAAGAAGCGATCCAGATGCATGGCGGCATTGGCATGTCGTGGGAAATGCCGCTTTCGCATTTCGCCAAGCGTCTGATCATGCTCGACCATGTGCTCGGCGATGAAGACGCGCACATGGCGCGCTACCTCAAGCTCGCCGCCTCCTGACGGCACGACCGTCGGCGGCTCAGACGAGCACGCCGGCGGTCACCCCGCCGTCAATCACCATCATCTGCCCGGTCATCCAGCCCCCGGCGCGCCCTGCGAGATAGACCGCAGCGCCGGCGATATCGTCCGGCTCGCCAAGCCGCCGCAAGGGCGTACGCTTTGACACGGCCGCTTCGGCTTTAGGATCTTCCCAGAGCGCGCGGGCGAACTCCGTCTTCACGACCCCCGGAGCAATCGCGTTCACCCGGATATTATGAGGTCCGGCCTCCAGTGCGTAATTGCGCACCAGCTGGAAATCCGCCGCCTTGGAAATGTTATAGGCGCCGATGGTTTCAGAGCCGCGCAATCCGCCGATGGACGAGACGACGATGATCGACCCATCCTGTTTCGCGCGCATGTCGGGCAAAGCCAGCTGGATCAGCCAATGGTTCGAAATAATGTTGTTGTTCAGCACCTTGCGAAACTGCTCGTCGCTGATCGTATCCATGGAGCCGTAATGCGGATTGCTCGCCGCGTTACACACCAGGATATCCACCGGCCCGAATGTGCTGCGGGTCTGCGCGAACAGGGCCTCAAGGTCGGATTTGGATGAGATGCTCGCCGCCATCGCCATGGCGCGCTGCTCGCCATGGGCGTCATTGATGGCGTCCGCCACCACGTCACAGTCTGCCTGAGTGCGGCTTGAGATGACCACGCGCGCGCCCCGGGCGGCCAGCTGTTCAGCGATCGCGCGTCCAATGCCGCGAGAAGACCCCGTGATGATGGCGGTCCTTCCTGTGAGGTCGAAGAGATCCATGGCGAGCCTTTCTGTTGCGTCGGGTCAATAAAAAAGAGGCCGGGACTCGCCCGGCCTCAAGGGGAGATTACAGATTTGCGCTAGAAACGCGCGGTCAGGCCGAGCCGGTAGACCCGTCCCAGCGGGTTGCCGATATAGGGATCATAGCTCAACTCCAGCCGCGCAGCAGGCGGATCGGTGTCGAACATGTTCTCCACTCCGACCTGCAATTGAAGATCCGTCCCGAGCGCCGACAGATCCACCGATCCGGTCAGGTCGTGCTGGGTATAGGACTCCACTGTCCGCGCGAAATTGGTGTCGCCAAACTCCGGCGTTTGCGTACAGGCCGCGTTCGACGGGCAGCGGTTATCCTCCACGCCGTCGATATAGGTCACGCTGTAGGTCGCATTGTACCGACCCCGGCTGAGGCTGGCGAAACCGCTCGCCCGCCAGGGCGAGACCGTACCCGGCGCGCGGTTGTAGTTCGCAAAGCCGGCCGCATCATACGCCCCGTCAAAGGTCAGGCCCTCATAGACGAATTCGCCAAACTCGTACTCTGCGGTGTAGGTGGCGTTCAGCCCGCCGGAAAAGGCGTACGGACCGAAATCGCCGTCATAGTTCAGCGAGAAATCGAACCCGTTCGTGGTCACGTCCGGGCCGTTCACCACCTGCACGAGAATGCGGGAGATGTCGTTGGCGGTGGTGCTGGCGTCGCAAACTCCGCCGGCGAACACCACGAACTCGACGAACGGGCTGGCGCAATTGACCGCCTGGGTGCCGTCCGTCACCGGGCCGGGCGCGACTGCGCTGGCGATCGCCTGAACCGGCAGTTCCGTGAAGCGTCCCTCAAAATCATAATTCCAGTAATCGACGCTGGCGCTGAAGCCGCCCGCCTGAAACAGAACGCCGAAATTATAGGTCAGCGCCGTTTCAGGTGAAAGATTGCGGTTACCCGCGATCTGGTTGGCCTTGAAGGCGCCGCCCGCCGCGTCAATGCCTTCCACAAGAGTCAGGCCGTCGCCTTCAAGATCGCTCGGCAACGGAGCGCGGAAGGTGTCGCCGACAGAGGCGCGCAGCGCCACGCGGTCGGTCACCTGCCAGCGTGCGGAGAGCTTGGGATTGAAGGTGGAGCCTACCGGATCGCCATAGTCCTCGTACCGAACGGCGCCGGTCACTTCGAACCCGTCAAAGGGCTCGATCAGGGCTTCGGCGAACAGGGCGTAGACGTCCTGCTCCACATTCACGGTGGAGTACTGCCCCAGGAAGATGAACGGACCGATCGGCAGATCATTGTCATTGGGATCATCCAGGCAGGTCCTCACGCCCTCGACGGCGCACGGATAACCATCCGGATCGCTAAAGACGTTTGCCGGCAGGGATTCGTATTCGGTCCGGCGATACTGGGCCCCGAACGCGTAGTCCACCTGCTGGCCGAACACCGTGTCATACCCGCTGAAGATCAGATCCAGAATGAACTGATCCTCGGTCTGGTCGGTGCCGCTGGGTTGATACATCCAATTGATCAGATCGAGATCGTTCTCATTGCCTGCCACATAGGCGGGATTATCAAGGCCGAGCGTGGGGTGGCCCGGCGCGGAATTGATGAAGGGATTGAAGTACAGGCAGCCATTGGCGCCCGGCGTCGTCCCGGAGCAGTCTGGCCCGCCCAAGCCGTTGAGCGCCCGCTGCAACCGATCGCCGACGAAATCTCGCACGGCGTTCTTGCGGTTGGAGTGAATGGCGGTGGCGTAGAGCTCGGCCCTCAGGCTCTCCGAGAAATCATGCTCGAATCCAGCCGAAATACGCCAGGCTTCGTTTTCCGCCGAGCCCAGACCAGCCCCACGCTCATCCAGCGGATTGCCGCCCAGCGCAAAGGGCCGGAAGAACAAGATGTTGGAGAGCGAGGACAGATAGGCGGGCGATCCCGCGGGGAAGGTTTGCGACAGGAAAGTCGCATAGCCCGGATTCGTGGCCGGAACTCTGAACGCGTTGGCGCTGCCCGGCCCCAAAGGCCCTTGCACAGGCGGATAACTTGGCGAGCCGGCATAGTTGATCATTTCCATGCCGGCATAGATCGCCTCGGCATGGAAAGAAGTGGCCGTCCCCAGCTCCACGTCGATCTGGCCATAGATCTGATAGCGGTCCTCTTTCTCCACCAGATTGGTGAAGTCGACATAGGAATACCGGCACACCGGATAGGCGGTGGTCGGCGAGACCGGGAACACCCCGTCAAACCCGCCCATCGCGTTGCATGTGTCCAGTTGCGCGCCGTCCACGCCCAGCCCGACCACGCCGAAGCCCGGAATGATCGGCAAATACGTGCCCGGATTGGACAGAAAGGAATATCCCGTTGGGTTCACGGCGTAGTCGGCTTGCGTGAAATCAGGCTCTGTGTTGGGCAATTCGTTGCGGCGCTGCCAGCCTGCGCCCACCATCACGTCTACGGCGCCGAAGCGGTCTCCCGCGAGCACGCTCGCCTGATAGTTACCGTCTGAGCCGTCGACGAAGTTATAGCTGCCGGACACCTCGACGCCCTCAAACCCGTCATAGGTGACGAAATTGGCCACGCCCGCGATGGCGTCAGAGCCATAGGTGGAGGCCGCGCCGTCCTTGAGCACCTCAATGCGCTGGATCGCAAAGAACGGAATGAGGTTGGTGTCGGTCGACCCTGTGCCGGGGCTTGAAATGGTACGGCGACCATTGAACAGGACCAGCGTGCGCTCGCGTCCCAGGCTTCGAAGATTGATCGAGCCCACCCCCTGCTCCGTGCCGGCGGCATACTGGTTGGAATCGCCCATCACCGGTCCCACGGACGGCAATGTCTTCATGAATTCAAGCGGACTGTCGATGCCGCGATTATCCAGTTCCTGGGCCCCGAACACATCCACCGGCAGCGCGCCGTCCTCGCCGCGGCCGCGGATATAACTCCCGGTCACGACAATACGGTCTGCGTTGCGAGTTTCGGCCTGTGCGGCGTCCGTGTTCTCCTGCGCGGCTGCGGCCGCCGTCAGAGCCAACGGGGCCCACATGGCGCTGAGCATAAGCTTCGCCTTGGTCTGCATGATGATCTCTCCTCCCGACCCTCGTTGAGGTCTTGTTCGCCGTCTTGTTGACGGCGTCGCACGCCTTTTCGGCGCTTTATCGTGATTATCTGGCCGCTGAGCGCTTTCGCGCGCCGGTTGGGCCCCTTCTCCAGCAATCGAGAAGGGCGGCCCCTGTGCGGCGATCCGGCTGCATTGCTCCCCCAAAAGCCTTCATGACGGAAACGCTACAGCTTCCATGATTGCGTTCAAGAAAAAAATAGAATGACCGGTATGTTCAAAATTCCCATACAGGGCGCCGCAATCAGCGTTTATGCCGATACTGTTTGAACTACGAGTTTGCCATATCCATATAACATGAGGCGCGCACAGCTTGGCTGTGAGCGCACGTCAGGCTCTCAAACAGTCTGATTTTCAGAGGTCCTGGACGATCCCGCGCGTGATGATCGAGGCGTAGGTCTCGATGGCGACATCCGGGGATTGGTCGGCGGCCCAACGGCGCATCTCAAACGCGGTGTTGAGCGTCGCCATGACCATCTGGGCGGCGATCAAAGGATCTATCGCCTTGATGGAGCCTTCAGTGATGCCGTCGATCAAAACCCCGGCATACCGGCGGGCCATGCGGTTGGATCGCTCGATGACGCCTGCGCGCACATCAGGCGGCAGGGCGTATAGCGCCGTGGTGCGCAACAACGGAGACTCGCCATAAAGCTGCAGGTCGAGCAAGGACGCCACTGATGAGCAGAGCCTGGCGTGGTGGTCGCCCTCGACGCGCTCCGCCGCGCGCTGCGCCAGCGACACCCGCGCATAGCTCAGATCAAAACAGGCCAGCACCAGGTCATCCTTGCTCTGCAGATGGTGGTAAAAGCTGCCCTTGGTGACGGAAAGCTCGGCGGCGATCTTGTCCACCGATGCGCCGCGATACCCCCATTCATTTATGGTGATGGCGGCGGATTTGAGAAAGGCGATATTCATCTCGCCCAGCCCTTCAAGGGTCTCTGGGCGGTCCACCGTCAGCGCAACCGGATCCCAGCGACGCCCCTTGGCTGACACCCCATAAGCGAGGACTTCGCTGAAACGATGGGCGACGCGTTCGAAATCCCCCAGCGAATAGCGCCGCAGCCAGGCCTGGGCCCAGAACAGGTTTTCCAGCAACACATGCGTTTGCGCCGTGGCGAGCGTCTTGCGCGCGGGTTCATCCCGATCAAAGAAAGTGCGCACCCGGCGAAACAGGGCGATGTATTTGTCGCTCAGTTGCGAACGTAGAGGCTCTTCCAGGCTGCGGATGTGAGAGAGGTTCGCCACCGGCGGCGCATCGCCGGAGCGGATCGCCGCGAACAACTCCAACACCGACCAGACCATGCAATGCAGCTTGTCATAAGGGTCGCGCTCAAGCGCAGCGCGCTCAACGATGTCGGAATAGCGCTGGATTGCGTCCGACAGGATCGCCTCGGCCAGCAAATCCTTGCGCTTGAAGTAATAGGTGATGCTGGTGGTGTTGAGATCGATGGCGTGGGCCACCTTGGTCAGGGTCATGCCCTTGAAGCCCAGTTCGTTCATCAGCTCGGTCGCGGCCGAGACAATCTGGTCGCGCTTGCGATCAAAGCGGCTGGCGGCGGCTGGGGGAGCGATCTCGTTCATTTCGCCAGCTTATAGCGCGTCATGCTGAACGTCACCGCCCAAGCCCCCAACACATTCAGGCGGGGCTTCGCCGGGCCGATTCAGCCGCCAAAATTTTGCGCACCTCGGCCTTGAGGATTTTACCGCTGGCGTTGCGCGGCAAGGGCGCGTCATGAACCTGGATAAGCACCGGCGTTTTAAACCCTGCGAGCCGCTCTCGCACGAAAGCCTGAAGCGTTGGCTCGTCTACTGACGCGCCATACGACAGCGTGATGAGCGCTGCTGGCTCCTCTCCCAAGATCTGGTGCGGGATAGCCGCCACCGCCGCATCCACAACGGCAGGATGCTCATACAGGCGGTTCTCCACCTCGACCGGGTAAATATTCTCGCCGCCGCGGATGATCACATCCTTGGACCGGTCGACGATGTAGCAGAACCCGTCCTCATCCAGACGCGCGACATCCCCCGTCCGCACCCAGCCGTCGATAAAGGTGTCAGCCGTGGCGTCAGGCTTGTTCCAATACCCTGTCACCACCATTGGCCCGCGCGCCCAGAGCTCGCCGACCTCTCCGGTCTCGAGTTCATTCGCACCGTCCAGGCTCATGATCTTCAGCTCGGCGACCGCTACGGGCGGACCACAACTGCCGGGACGATTGAGATAATCTTCTCCGTCATGCCGAGTGACGGTGCCGCTGGTCTCCGTCATGCCCCAGCCCGTGCCAGGCTCGCAGCCCAGATCCTCATGAAGCCGACGCACCAGCTCGGGCGCCGCCGGCGCGCCGCCATAGGCCACGCCTTCAAGCGAGGAGAGGTCAAATTCACCCCGCTGAGGATGCTCAAGAAGGCTCCAGGCGATGGCGGGCACGCCCCCTGTGTAAGCGATCTTTTCGCGCTCGATGATCTGAAGCGCCTCAAGCGGGTCCCATTTGTTCATCAGCACCATTGTGTGGCCCACATGAAGGCTCGACAGCATGCGCGCATTGCAGGCGGTCACATGAAAGAGCGGGATCGGCAAGAGCGAGGCGCGCGGTTGCGGCTCTGGAACCGGCTCACCCCGCCGCAGCGCCGCGAACGCCCCGGCATAGGCGGTGGCCAGCACATTGCTCATGGAACTGCGGTGCGTTCCCAGAGCGCCTTTCGGACGGCCTGTGGTGCCTGAGGTGTAAAATAGGGTCGCCGGATCATCCGCCGCGATGTCCACATCCGGCAGGGATTGATCAGCTAACGCCGCCCAGTCGTTCGGCGCGCCGATCACGTCCTCAAGGCGCTCAGCATCGACAGGGGCGTCCGCGCTGCACACCAGAACATCCAGAGACAGGCTTGCGCCTGAGAGCACTGCCCAACGCTCCGCATCGCAGATCAAGCTTCGCGCGCCGCTATCATCTAGCGCATAGGCCAGCTCGTCCGCCGTCCACCAGGCGTTCAAGGGCACGATAATGGCGCCGACCGCGGCGGCGGCGAAAAACGCGACCGGAAACTCGGGCAGATTGCGCATGGCGATCGCGACGCGGTCGCCCTTGGTCACGCCTCGCGCGCGCAACGTCTGAGCCAGCAGGGCCGCAGCATTGCAAAACGCGCGGAAACTCACTCGCTCATCACCCAGAACCAGAAATTCGCGGTCGCCATGACTGACGGCCGCACGCACCAGGTCAGGCAGAGTTTGCGGGCCGTTCTTCCACACGCGCACCGGCGCGCCATTGATCTCGCGCACTTCAAATTCGAAAAGAGACCCCGGCTCGCACAAGCGCTTCCGCGCTTCACTCACCGACAGAACCGGCCAAGCGCTTCCGCCCATCATCCACCTCCCGTTTTATTGTATGTATTGTTTTTTGCCACGTTATCCGAACCCAGCAGGCCCGGCAATCAAGCCCTCGTGGCGAGCAAGCCTTGACCCCACGACACAAGACAATAGAAAATCGGGTATGACACTGCGCCCGACAGAAGGAAGAGCGACGATGAGCGTGACCACACACATCACACATGGCGTCCTTGTGGTGGTCTCCGACAACCCGCCCGTGAACGCCCTGTCGCACGCCGTGCGCTCTGGCCTGATGACCGCCATCGAGACCGCGCGAACCGACCCGGCGATCAAAGCCGTGGTGATCGCCTGCGACGGCCGCACCTTCCACGCCGGCGCGGACATCACAGAGTTCGGCAAACCGCCGCAAGCGCCCTCGCTGCCCGATCTGATCGAACAGATCGAAGCGCTGGACAAACCCGTGGTCGCCGCGCTTCACGGCACGACCCTTGGCGGCGGGCTGGAGGTGGCGCTTGGCGCTCACTACCGCATCGCCGCTGCGGGATCGAAACTCGGCCTGCCGGAAGTGAAACTGGGACTTCTGCCCGGCGCTGGCGGCACCCAGCGCCTGCCGCGCCTTGTGGGCGTCGAAGCGGCGCTCGGCATGATCGCCAAGGGCGATCCGATCAGCGCTGAAAAAGCCCAAGGCTTGGGGCTCGTCGACAGACTGGTCGCGCCGGAAGACTTGCGCGAGAGCGCCATCGCCTTTGCGCAAGAGAAAGTCGGCCAGCCGATCCCGCGGACGGGCGCCCGCACAGACAAGCTTTCGACTGACCGGGAAGCATTTGACGCGTTCGCCAAAGCCAATGCCCGGCGCTTTCGGGGGCTTGAAGCGCCGCAGGCCTGTATCGAGGCCGTAAAGGCCGCGACAGAAACATCCCTGGACGAAGGGCTGAAGACAGAGCGCGCCCTGTTCACCCGGCTGATGACCGGGGACCAGTCCGCCGCCCTGCGCCATCTGTTCTTCGCCGAACGCGCCGCCGCCAAGATCGACGACGTGCCCAAAGACACCCCGCGCATCCCGGTGAAAACAGTCGGCGTCATCGGCGCCGGCACCATGGGCGGCGGCATCACCATGAACTTCCTGTCCGCCGGCATACCGGTGACCCTGGTGGAACGCGAACAGGACGCGCTCGATCGCGGCGTGGCGACCATCCGTAAAAATTATGAGGCGAGCGCCGCCAAAGGCCGTCTGTCCAGTGAACAGGTCGAACAGGCCATGGCCCTGCTGACGCCGACGCTGGAGATGGAGGCGCTATCGGACTGCGATCTCGTCATAGAGGCGGTGTTCGAGCTGATGAAGATCAAGAAAGAGGTCTTCAGCCGCCTTGATTCCATCGTGAAGCCGGGCGCGATCCTCGCCACCAATACGAGCTATCTCAATGTGGACGACATTGCGGCCACGACCAAACGCCCGGAGTCGGTGGTGGGGCTGCATTTCTTCTCGCCCGCCAACATCATGAAGCTGCTGGAAATTGTCCGGGGCGCGAAAACCTCTGACTCCGTGCTTGCGACCGCCATGGACCTGTCGCGCAAGATCGGCAAGGTCGCGGTCGTCTCAGGGGTGTGTGACGGCTTCATCGGGAATCGCATGCTCGCCCAGCGCCAGGCCGAGGCCAACAGCCTGATCCTGGAAGGCGCCAAGCCCTGGGATGTGGACCGGGTGTTGGTGGAGTTCGGCCTGCCCATGGGCCCCTTCCAGATGGCGGACCTGGCCGGTCTCGACATTGGTTGGGATCCGGAAACAACTGCGTCCTCCACCGTACGCGAGATCCTATGCGAGGAAGGGCGGCGCGGACAGAAAACCCAGGCCGGTTTCTATGATTACGACGCCAATCGCCGCGGCGTTCCCTCCGCCCATGTGGAAGAGGTGATCGCGCAGCTCGCCGAAAAAGCGGGTTATGTCCGCCGCGAGGTCGAAGACCAGGAAATCCTTGAGCGCCTGCTTTACCCGATGGTGAATGAAGGCGCGAAAATCCTGGAAGAAGGGATCGCCCAGCGCGCCTCCGACATCGACGTGGTCTGGGTGTATGGCTATGGCTGGCCCAGCTATCGCGGCGGTCCGATGTTCTGGGCCGACCAGATCGGGGCCAAGACGGTGCTCGAGGGCCTGGAGCGGCATGCCGATCGCCTGGCCGAGGGCTTTGAGATCAGCGCGCGTCTGCGTCAGACCGCGGAAACGGGCGGCGCATTCAACTAGCGCCGCCCGCGCGCCTTACGCCACCAGATCCTGCTTGAGCTTGCGGGCGCAGAGCACGAAGAACCCGGCCGCGACCACATAGATCAGGGCGATGGTGACCATGGAATACTCCGTGCTCGCCGCGTTCGCCTCGACACAGAACGCATAAAGCGCGTCTGACGATCCCGTGGCGGCCTCCCCGGCCAGCCGGGCGGCGTTTGCGGCCGTTTGCGCGGCGTCGCACGCCGCCCGATCCACCGCAAAGCCCAGATCCGCCGCTACGCGCATGCGGGCGAACCAGAAGTCACTCACCACGCCGGCGAACAGCGGGCCAAGGCCGTAGCCCAGCAAATTCACCACGAACAACAAGATGGCCGTGGCCGTCGCGCGCACCCGCGTGCTCACCACGCCCTGACCGATGGTGTATTGCGCGGCGAGATAGCCGTATTTGATGAAGCCGCCCAGAGACAGGGTCAGCACGCACAGCCAGGCGATCTCCGTCGTGAAGGCGACCACATAGAAGGGCACGGACAAGGCCAGCCCGCCTGCAGCGAGCCAGGCGATGGCCGCGGCGTTCTTCTTCTGAAGGCGCGTCGCCAGCCAACCCAGCGCGAAGGTGCCAATGGCGCTGGCCAGCGCGGCGGGCGTATTGAAATACACCGCCGCCTGCCCGGTGGTCAGCTCGAAGCTGCGCACCACGTACAGCGTCAGAAAGCTTGAAATGCCATAGCCGCAGAAAGCAGCGACCGTCGCTCCGGCCGTCATCGTCCAGTAGGACGGCTTGGCCAATAGCTCTTTCATCGCCGCGCCGAAATCGGCTTTCTCAGGACGCGGCGCGTTGGGCGGATCGGTATAGCCGCGCGGCGGTTCCTTGATGGTGAGCCACAACACTGCGCCGATGGCGATGCCGGGCACACCGAGGATGAAGAACGCGGCGCGCCAGCCGAACGCATCTGTGACCGGTCCGCCGATCAAGCTGGCCAGCATGGACCCCAGCGTCACGCCCATGGCGTAATAACCCAGCGCCGAGGAGCGGTTTTGAGGGGCGTAATAATCGGCGAGCAAGGAGTTGGCGGGCGGCGTGCAGCCCGCCTCGCCCAGCCCGACGCCGATGCGGAACAGCAAGAGCAGCCAGAACCCGCCGATGACGAAACCGAAAATCGTCACATCCATGGCCAGGCCGCACACCGCTGTCATCAGCGACCAGAACGCCACCGAGACTGCAATGATGATCACCCGGTTCTTGCGCTCCGCCAGCCGGGCGATAGGGATGCCCGCCAGCGTGTAGAGCATGGCGAAGCCAAAGCCCGTGAGCAGCCCGAAGCCGGTGTCGTCAATCCCAAGGTCCGCCTTGATCGGCGCCGCCGCGACCGCCAGCAAGCCCCGGTCCACAAAGTTCAGGATGTAAACCACTAGCAAGGCGTTCAGGACATAAAAGCGATACCGCGGCGTACCGTAGTTTCGACCCGCTTCGCCTACACTGCCGCCAACGGCTTCACCGCTTGCATCATTCGCCATGTATACCCCCTGTATGCGCTCGTTTTCGAGTGGCGCTTATTTGGTTCATGGCCATACCGTAGTTTCTGATCACCCACGCGCAAGAGCGCCTGAAGGAAATCACGCGCAAACCCGACGCCGCCGTGGACAGGAGTGGGATAGGCCGCGCTTCCGCGACAGGTGACGCCTCAAGCCTCACCGCGAAATTCAGCACCTACCAGCCGCATTTCAAACAGCTTATAGAGGATGCATGCTGACACTGACTTGTCTTGGCGGCGCTGGAACCGTCACCGGCTCCAAACATTTGCTGACCCATGAGGGGCGGCGGATCCTGATTGATTGCGGCCTGTTTCAGGGCTTGAAGAACTTGCGCGAGCTGAACTGGGGCCCGTTGCCCGTTGATCCGTCCAGTATTGACGCCGTCGTTCTCACTCACGCCCATCTGGACCATTGCGGGTATCTGCCGCGCCTGATCGCAGACGGCTTTGAAGGGCCTGTCTTCGCCACACCTGCCACGTGCGACGTCCCCGAACTGATCTTGCGTGATTCCGGTTATCTTCAGGAGAAGGACGCCGAATACGCAAACCGCAAAGGCTTCTCGCGACACTCGCGCGCCTTGCCGCTGTATGATCTTGAGCAGGCCGAGCAATCGCTGGATCACTTCACCCCGACAGAGTTTGGCCAGGTCACGCCCCTGCCGGGCGGCGCAAAGCTGCGGTTTCGCCGCGCGGGCCATATTCTCGGAGCCGCGACGGCCGACATTGAGTGGGGCGGTCGGCGCATCGTGTTCTCAGGGGATCTCGGGCGCTATGGCGACGGCATGATGGTCGACCCAGAACCCGTGGAACGCGCGGACTATGTCGTGATTGAATCCACCTATGGCGATCGCCTGCACGCGCCGGGGGACCCGATCGAGCAGCTGGGCGAGATCATCGAACGCACCCTAAAGCGTGGCGGCAACGTACTGATTCCCTCTTTCGCCGTGGGGCGGGCTCAGTTGTTGCTGTATTATCTATGGCGACTGAAGCAGGCGGGGCGTCTGAAATCGGTTCCGATCTATCTCGACAGTCCGATGGCGATTGACGCGACTGGACTGCTGCACGCCCATATCGACGATCACCGCCTGGACCGCGACAGTTGCCGGAAGATGTGCGCCATCGCCGAGTACACGCGCAGCGTCGATCAGTCGAAGGCCGTCACGGCGAGCCCCTACCCCAAGGTCGTGATCTCTGCGAGCGGCATGGTGACCGGCGGGCGCGTCCTGCATCACCTCAAGGCCCTGGGCGGGGATCATCGCAATACGATTCTGTTCGCCGGTTACCAGGCCGCCGGCACGCGCGGACGCGCCCTGCTCAACGGCAAGCGCGAGGTGAAGATTCATGGCGAGTGGATCGCGATCGAGGCGGAGATCGCCGACCTGTCACAGCTCTCCGCCCATGCCGATAGCGATGAGCTGATACGCTGGCTGTCCGGCTTCAAGACCGCGCCCAAAGAAGTGTTCGTCGTGCACGGAGAGCCGGAATCCTCTGACGCGCTTCGCATACGCATCAAGCGTGAATTCGGCTGGGACGCCCGGGCGCCGCGGCAAGACCAGGTCTTTGAACTGTAGACAATAAACAGGCTGGCGCATCAACGCACAGCCATGACGGTGTTGGCGACCATGGCCGCCATCACCGCAATCCCGGCCTCAGGCCGCGGACTTGATCTCGACCAGTTTCAGATCGAAATGCAGGTCTTCGCCAGACAGCGGATGATTGCCGTCAGCGGTGACCGTCTCGGCGCCCACATCGGTGATCGTGAGGTTGACCGTCGAACCATCGGGCTGCGCCGCGGTGAGGGTCATGCCCGGCTCGGGCGTGTTGTCGCCAGAGAGTTGCGCGCGCGGAATTTCGACGATCAGGTCTTCGCGACGCGGACCGAACGCGTCAGCGACGCCGACGGTGACGGATTCTTCGTGGCCGACTTCCATGCCGTCGAGAACGGCTTCCACGGCCGGGAAGATCTCGGCGCCGCCAATGGTCAGGGCGGCGGGATCATTGTCTTCGGTTTTTCCGACGACCCGGCCGTCAGTGGTGCGAACGACGTAATTCACCAGGACGGTGTCGCCCTTCTTTGCTGTCTGCATGGTAGAACCCTTTTTGAGGGTGAACAGGACAGACGCATCAGCGAACTGCGCGATCGGCAGCTGCATGCACGCCTACGGCCTGCTGTGGTCGCAATCTGTGCGCTTAAAGTCAAATCGCACGGTCAGACCAATACTGCTCACTCACGGCAAGCTTGATAGCGATTGAATAAAAATAGCGCTGAGAATTCGGCGCTCGCGCCTCAAGAGTTCCCGATCAAATTACCCGAAATCTGGGCGCCCTGATCTACCGAGGCTGCGCGCTTAGACTCACGTATCGCCCCGTCATTCTTGGAAAATTTCATGCCGTCAAAGAAATCTGCATCAAACACCCATCGCGCCTCCGCGCGCCTCCAGATGCAGGCGCCCAGCCCCAGAATATGCTTGCGATCATATCTCAGCGCCTTGATGGTGATACTGGCATCCTGGGGCTCGGCCAATGATCCTTCAAAATCTCTCCAACGCCTTGCGCCAGCAAAACTGGTTAGCGGTGGTTCTGGAACTCGTAATCGTCATCGCCGGTATCGTGATGGGTTTCCAGATCAATGCCTGGGCAGTCGACCAGCAGCTTCGTGTTGAAGAGCGCGCGTTTGTGGACCGGCTGCAGGCCGACCTGGACACGCTTCGGCTGGAGCGCGCCAATATCGCGCGCATGGCCGAGAGGAACCGCACGCTAAACGCCGGAGTTTTGGAAAAACTTAGTCCGGAATCTAGCGCCACCGGATTCGATCCAGACGAATGCGCCTTCATGATCGTGTCGAACCTGATCAATTACGACCCCGCAGACTTGCCCGCTCTGGAAGAACTAAGCTCCTCAGGCGACCGGCAGTTCATCCGCGACCCGGAACTGAACGCTGCAATATCGACTTTTGTGCAAGGTCGACAGGCAAGGTCTGAGATCGCCCGGGAGCTCAGCAGCAAAACCGTCGATCTCAGCTTGCGGCACTCCGACCTTATCCGACAAAGAATCTTTATTCCGCAGAACGGCCTGTCTCCCGAGAACCTCCGTGCGGCGCGCCTCTCAGAAATCCGGCAGATAGAATGCGATCTAGCCGCAATGCGTACGGACGGCGAATTCCTGAACAACATAGCCAATAATACAGTGATGTTGGCGCTGTATGTAGAGGCCGTCACCGAACGAACGGATCATTCTCTCACGGCCCTGACCAACGCACTGGCCGCCTTTCAAGCGGGATCGTCTGACTGACCGCCCTTCATAAGAGCCCGGATCGGATCGGAATGAAGGCGAAGCCCGGAGCCGTTACCATTCAGCGGTTGCCCTAAATTTCGATACGTTGGAGAACACGAGCAATGTTCGACACGTTTTCGACAATCGCCTACGCTATCGCAACCGGGTCCATCGGCTTTGCGCTCGCCATGGCGCTGACCCACTCAGGTCAGCGCAGCGACCGAGTCTTGTTCTTCTGCATGCTTCTGACGGCGCTATTGGCGCATGTGCTCGGTCAGCTGCTCATTGTGTCAGGCCTCTATCGGCTCGCGCCGCATCTTGTCGGCGCTGACCTTGCGATCAAGGCGCTGCTTGGACCAGCCGTCTTCTTCTATACTCGCGCCTTGGTTTCTTCTGACAAACCCGGATTCGGCGGTCTCGACTGGATGGCGCTTATCGGTCCGGCGCTGGTCATTCTCGCAAGTCTGCCCTTTGCGGGTTTGAGCGCAGAGCAGAAACTCGCGCTTGCGGATCCGGCGACCCGAAATCCCGACCACTACAGGATCGCCATTTTCACCTGCACCGCGTCGCTAGCCATTTTCCTCGCCTCGACCGCGCTCTACCTCGTCGCCGCCTTGAGGCTGCAACTGAAGCACAGGCGGGAAATGATGGCGCAGTTCGCCAATATCGAGCGTCGATCCCTGGATTGGCTTCGCAACTTGCTGTTCGTATTCGCCGCGGCCTGGCTGTTTTTCGCCGTCAAGCAAGCTCTGTGGTTGAGCGGCGTCACGATACCAGCCTTCACCATCACTCTGGCGTTTACAGAATCCCTGGCGATCGCGGCCCTCGCCTATCTGGGCATGCGCCAGCCTGACCTGACGTCTGACCCGGCGCCCAAAGCCATGACACCGACCCGACGCCCGATCCTGTCCGCGCAGAGGATGGATCGAACCGCCGCCAAGCTGGTGGACGCGCTCAACACCAACAGGCTCTATGCCGACAGCGACTTGTCGCTTCGCAAGGTTTCCGACATCACGTGCGTCACCAAAAACCACATCTCGGAGACGCTCTCCCAACATCTGGGCGTCAACTTCTTTGACTTTGTGAACAGCCACCGGACCGCTGAGGCCAAACGGCTGCTGGCGGAGACGGACCTCAGTATTCTTGAGGTCGGACTGGAGGTGGGATTCAACTCCCGCTCAACCTTCAACGCGGCGTTCAAAAAGCATGTGGGCTCACCCCCGAGCACATATCGCACGCACATACGCAACGCCCCTCCAAATGACGCTGCGAAACCCGACAGAGTGAGCGTGACGACGTCCGAATAGCCCCATCCGGACGACGGACGACTGGATCGGCGCCAGTCTCGTCTCGCCGGTGCGCGTTGCCGGCCTGGATCATTCTTCGTTCTAAGGGGCCGCTCACGCCATGTCCGCCATAAACCCAGCCGAAAAATCCGCCAGCCGCATGGCCCGATTGGCCGGCTTGTCCTACGCCCTCTACACAGCAGCAGGGCTCTATATCACCTTCGGGCCGATCCCGTCCTTTAGTCGCCTGGCCGATCAGGGGGCGGAGACAGAGACGCTCGGCTTCCTGTTCCGCACAGGACTTCTGGCCGAGGTTCTGCTCTACACCTTCGTCATCGTTTCAGCGGCCGCCATGTATGTCTTGCTGAGATCTGTAAGCCATGGCGGCGCTTTGATCGCCGCATTCTGCCGCCTCATCGAAGGCGCGATGGGCGCAACCTTCATCATCTTCAAATACGCCGCTTTCGCAGCGGTGATGAACCCGGAACTGACCCCGGCCTTCTCAGGCGAGGAACGGGTTTCACTGATGCTGCTCCTGCGGGACGTCACCAGTTCCGCGCTCTATTTCCTGCTCATTCCGATGGCGTTCGGCGGGGTCATCTTTTTCGCCCTGTTTTTCCGGTCCCGCTATATCCCGCGATGGCTGTCAGGCTGGGGCATGTTCACCTATTTCATCGTCGGAACGCTGGCCGCCTCAATCGTGCTGTATCCGTCCCTGGAACAGCATGTCATGCTCTTTTTCCTGCCCGGCGCCCTGTTTGAATGGGTCCTCGCGTTCTGGCTCATCTTTGCTGGCGTCAACACTCAAAGACTGAAAACCTCCCCTCCAGTCGCCGACTAGAGTCTGGCCATCTGGTACAGACAGCCTGTCGCAATGCCGAACCGTGCCCGCGCTCAGCTTCACTGAGCGCGGGCACAATCAGTACGGTCCAGACAACGCTTTGATTGCAGTGATTATGAACTGAGGCGTGAGCGGCTGCGAACATCTGCAAACGTCGCATTTGCCGAAACCAGGTCATGGCGCGCTGGCGTTTCGCGACGGTAGGCGGCAGGCCTTCGCCTTCGCGATCAACCCGCCCTATCCTCGAGGCGCCGCCTCGCCAGCGCCGCGAATGCGGACCCTGGACCGCGTCGCCCGCCCCTGGATATCCACCGCCTCGATTTGGTAAAAGCCGCGTGCGCCCGGAACCCAGACGGCGTCACCGACCGCATTGCGTTCCACCGGCTGACCATCGGCGTACCAGGTCACCGCCTGGCTTGACTGGGCGGCGAGCACGAAGCCGCGTCCGGCGCGGTCGGCCCAGACCTCCGCCCCGTCCGGCGGGAACAGGATGTGCGGCGCTGCGTCGGCGGCGAAACGTTCCAGCGTCGGCGGCGCATCGACGGTCTCCCGTTCGGCCAGTCGGAGAGAAGCCGGAGACGGATCAAATTGTTCGACCAGGTCGAACATGCGAAAGAGCACAGGCAAGGCCGCCGCGCGCCCGGTCAGCCCGCTGCGCGGCGCACCGTCGGCCCGGCCGCTCCAGACAATGATGGTGTAACGCCCGGAAACGCCCGCCGCCCAGGCGTCGCGGAACCCGTAGGACGTGCCTGTCTTGAAGGCGATATCCGGGGCGGCGCGGGTCAGGCTGGCCGGCATCCGTCCGCCTGGATGCGGCGCCCGGCGCAAGATGTCGACGATCTCGACGGCCGATTCAGCACTCAGCACAGAAAACCCGCCCTCGGCGGTCGGCATGTCTTCGAGCCAGCGCAAGGGTTGCGCGACGCCTTCATCGGCGAGCGCCGAGTAGAGAACGGCCAGCTCACGCACGCTCAACCCGGCCCCGCCCAGCGCCACCGCCAGACCGTCATCATGTCCGGCGGTTCGGCGACGCGAGGGGGCGGCCCCGGCAAAGCCCAGCACGGCGCTGAAACGACGCGCCCCGACCCCGTCCAGCGTCGCCACAGCCGGGACATTGAGCGAATGCTGCAAAGCCTCGGCGATTGTCACGTCGCCCCGGAACGTGCGGTCGAAATTGTCCGGCTGATACCCGGCGAAGCGCGTCGGCAAGTCAGCGATACGCGTTTGGGCCGCCGCCAGTCCGTCATCAAAAGCCATGCCATAGATGAAGGGCTTCAGTGTCGAGCCCGGCGAGCGCGCGCGGTCTGTCAAATCGATCCAACCGCCCGCTCGGGAGCGCGAAGCAGAACCCAGCGCGGCACGCACGGCGCGGGTCTCGTTCTCCACCACAAGCACAGCCAGCTGGCTGTCTTCGTCCCCGCCGGGCAATTCTTCAACAATCGCCGTTTCAAGAGCGGTCTGAAGGCTGAAGTCCAGTGTGGAGACCAGATCCAGACCCCCGGCATGACCGCCCTGCTCTCGCACCAGCCCCTCGCTCGCATGCCAGGCAAGGGCAGGGAAGGCGCGCCGGTCGGGCGCCGGGTCAAGGGCCGCATCGCGGGCCGCTTGGGAAGACGCCAGTCCGATGGACGCCAGTCGATCAAGCACACGGCCACGCGCGGCGACAGCCTGTTGCGGTCGGCGATCCGGCCGGCGGGATTCAGGCGATTGCGGCAAGGCGATCAGGAGCGCGATCTGATCAATGGTCAGCTCATCCGGCTCGCGTCCGAAATAGGCCCAGCTGGCCGACCGCACGCCTTCCAGATTGCCGCCATAGGGCGCCAGGGTCAGGTAGGCTTCAAGGATCTCATCCTTGGACAGGCGCCGCTCGATCTGCACGGCGCGGATCATCTGAAGGAGTTTGGCGGCGAGTGTGCGCTCGCGCGGCTCCATAAGTCGGGCCAGCTGCATGGTCAGGGTCGAGGCGCCGGAAACGATGCGGCCCGAGGCGAGGTTGTCACGGGCGGCGCGCAGCATCGCGAGCATATCCACCCCGGCATGGCTGTAGAAGCGCTCATCCTCATAGGCCAGGAGCGCTTGAACGAAATCGGGATCGATGGAGTCAAGATGAGCCGGCAAACGCCATCGCCCCTCCTCCACCGGGAACGCGCGCAGCACAACGCCATTGCGGTCTCGCACCACATGAGAGACCTCGGCCGTCCGCGCCAGCGGCGGCGGGAAGAGCTGGTCCAGCGCCGCCACGCTCGCAACCAGGCTGAGAACGCCCAGCAGAACCCAGTATGGCCGTCCCATTTTGCGCATGGGCCCGGCCTAGTCTCCGCGCGGTGCGATGGTGACGGTATTGGAGCCTGAACGTCCGAACACATCCGGACGATACATGTCCTCCATCACCGCGCCCGGGAAGGTGTACTCTCCTGGCGTGACGGCGCGCACGATATAGGCAAGCCGCACCGAGCGCCGCTGTCGCAAGTCAATAGCCGCCAGGAAACGATCATCCCGGGCCTCGGCGATCCGTGGCTCACTCAGTTCGCCGAGCCAGGCATAGGGCCCCTGCCCCCCCGCATCGGTTCGGTCGAGCACCGCCTCGATCTCGAAACCGGCCGGCAGCAGATCGACCAGGATGGCCGGGATGGTGCGCGCTTCGCGGGGCGTCAGGCTGATATCGATGATCATCCGGTCGCCCTGGGTGATGGCGTTGAGAGTCACAGGCCGCCCATCCATTGTGCTAAGACGTTTCTGCACGACCACGCCTTCCATCGCTGCCGGCGGTGCGTTGACCGGGTCGCCATGGGCGATCTGGGTCACCCAGACAGGGCCGGACCCTGCATTCTCGAAACCGGCAGGCGCATCCAGATCAGCAGCCGTAAGTTCGAAAACGGCCTGGCCCGGCTGAGAGGCCCGCTCACCTGCTGAGATATCCAGCGAGTCGGCATCGCCGCCCATCGCCCGCGCCGCCAGCAGAAGAAAGGCCTTTTCCTGCGTCGTCAGACGATCAGGCTCCGGCAATTCCTCAGCCACACGTTCAGCCAGGCGCTCGACCAGCTCAAAATCGTCAGCTTCGGCCGCCAGCGCCAGCAAACCTGCCAGATCGCGGCGGGGCGTCTGGTACCAATCGCCCTGATTGGAATACCCCAGAGCCTCTTCGGCCGCCGCAAAAGCGCTTCGCGAGCGGGCCCGGTCACCGATCAGGTACAGAGCCGTTCCCAGCTGAGCGCGCGCCAAAGGGCTGGCGATGTCATCCAGGCGTTCATCATGCATGTAGCGCAAGCGGGAGCGGTCGACGCGGCCAGCACGGGCCAATACATAGAGCGCATACGCGGCGCTCCTGTCAGACAGCCTTTGTTCGGTATCCGTCTGACCATTCCAAGGACTGACCGTCCTGTCATAGCCATTCACCCGCCAGAGTTCCTGGTCGCCGATTTGGACGAGGGTTTGATAGGCGCGTTCCAGCGCCGCATCTGGCACCGTATAACCGGCAGCCGAGGCGCGCGCGAGGAAGTCCACCGCATAAACCCCTAGCCAGGGCGAAGCGCCACGATCCCCGACCCGCCAGAGGCCGAATGTCCCGTCCGCACCCTGCCGAGACAGCAGGGCGCCGATGGAGTCCTGAACGCGAGAGCGGGCTTCATCCACCCTGTCAGAGCCGGACAAGTCTGCGAGTTGATCGGCGTAAAGCAGCGGCATGGCGCGGCTGGTGACTTGTTCCGAGCAGCCATAGGGATAGCGGCTGAGCGAGCGTAACAGGGCCGCCTCATCCAGCGGCGTCGGCGAAAAGCTGACGCTCACCCCGCCTGTGCCTGGCATGAAATCGGCGAACACATCCGCAGGCACCGTCCAGCTGTCTCCCGGGCTCAGTCGGCCTCGCTCAATGTCGGAATAGGGCAGCCAAGCCGAGCGCACTTCGATCGGGTAGGACCGTTCGACGGCAAACCCTTCCGGCCCCGAGACGCTGAGCGACAGCCCGCCAATCCCGGTGTCGCTGGCGGCGATCGGGTGGCGCGGGTCGACCCGCTCGCCCGAAGCCAGCGGATAGGTCGCCTGGATATCGGCAAGGACGGGCGCCTGACCGCTGATACGGGCGGCGTACTCACCCGCAGCGCCCTCGACATTGTCCAGCGTCAGCGTCGTCATGGACGTATCGCCCGGCGCCAGGAACCGCGGCAGCACGAGCTCGGCCGTCACCTCATCGCGCACCGTCAAAGGCTGGGCTGTCGCACCAACACCCGTATCAGACCAAGCCACCGCCATAAGGCGCAGTTCACCATTGAAGTCCGGAACATCGAACTCCACCGTCGCCCGGCCGTCACGATCCAGCCGGACCGGACCGGAATAAAGCGCCACGGTCCGGGTCGGCACCACGCTCAGCCCGGCCCCGCCAATCTGGTCGCCCCCGGAGCGGATCGCCGCCGCCGCGCCCTGGTTCGGGTCGAGCAGACGGCCATAATCATCCAGCAGATCCACATCCAGAGCGGCCTTGCCGAAATACCAGCCCACCGGATCAGGCGACTGGAAACGGGTCAGAGCCAGAATGCCTTCATCCACAGCCGCCACGGTTAGCCAGGCCCCGTCGCGCGCAGGCCCATCAACTTCAACGTCGAGGGTCAACGTCTGTCGCGGTCTCACCAGCTCCGGCGCATTCAACGCAATCTCGAAGGTACGATCAGAGACATCGACCGGCAGATGCATCGCACCGACAGCCCGGCGCGGTCGTGGCTCGGCCACCGGATCACGCGGCGTCAGCACAGAAACCATGACATAGGCGCCAGCCCCCCAGTCCTCGTCGACCCGGACACGGATCTCCGCGCCCTCTTCGGGCACGCTGACAGAACGCGTTTCCAATACGCGATCCGTCGCGATCACGATTTCCGCCTCACCGGCATAGGGCGGCAGAATATTGATCACGGCGTCTTCGCCCACGCCCAGCGGCTCATCGGGGCCGGCGAGACGCACCCGATCCGGGGCCTCGGTCCCGGACGATGCACGTGCGCCCCAGCCCACCCAAAAGCCCGTCGAAGCGCTTGCTTCAGTTCCGTCATGGGTCAGGACCAGCTGGTAGTCACCCCAGTCCATGGGCGGCAATTGCAATTGCGTCGGCGCATCCGCCGTCAACCCGACCACGCCTTCCTCAACCAGAACCACATTGCGCGACCGGCGCCATTGCCAGCTGCCGCCAGACGTCCGGTACCAGTCATACTCCCAATCGATCCGCAGCAATCGCCAGCTCGCCGATGTCGCCTGGAGTTCGCCTTGCGGGTTCAGCGCGACCAGGTTGAAGCCGATTTCCGCCTGGCGTTGGGCCCGGCCTTCAAACTGGGGATCGATCCCCAGATAGACCGGTTGAGGCCGGTAAGGCAGACGCACATCATCAGCCACCGCCCGGCCACCGGGTTCGATCGCGCTGACCACGGTGCGAATGCGCAACGGCATGGACGCGTCGACCCCGGCATTGGGGGCGGCGACCACAATGCTGGCGCGACCGGCGCCGTCAGCCACAGTATCGGGCAGATCACGGCTGGTCTCGCGGAAGGGCTGGTCGTGTCGGCCGAACTGGTAACCGCTGTAAGCGGGGAAAGGATTGGGATCAGCCTCGACGCGGATCCGGGTCTCCACAGTCAACCCGGCGCCAGCCGCTCCATAGAGAAAGCGGACATCAGCGGTCACATCACGGCTCTCGCCGGCCAGGATCGGGGTCTGCGTATCAGCCTCAAGGTCCAGCGCAATGCGCTGGGGCACGAAATCCTCGACCGAGAACCGCGCCTGCGCGACACGGCCATGACCATCAAGCTCGGCGTCGATGCGCCATTGCCCGCGTGCGGCCTGGGCCGGCAAGTCGAACTCCCAGAACACAGCCCCGGCCGCCTCGGCGGACTCAAAGCGCTGGCGATCCGCTTCCAGCCCGTTCGGGCCGAACAGGATCAGCGTGCCCGGCCGTTCGGTGACGGCCAGGGCCTCCGCATTGCGAAAGAGCGCATTGGCGTAGACGTGCTCGCCGGGCCTGTAGATGCCGCGGTCCAGATAGAGATAGCCATCGGCGCCATCGGGACGCTGGCGCCCCCCCACATTCTGGCCGGACAAGTCGACCGGTGATCTTTGCAGATCGAGCACGGCGAAATCATTGTCCGGGCCGTAGGCGGTCAACAGGCGCGGCGCCATGGCGCCCTCACCTCGGATCAGCGGGCCGTCGAAACGAGCACGACCGCCCGCATCCGTCCTTGCTCGCCCCAGGATCTCGTTATTGCGTGCGACGAGCTCGACCTCCACCCCGCTTACGGGCTGGGCGGTCTGCAGGGAGCGCACGACGTAATCAATGCCGTCCTCGCCGCGATAGGCCGTCAGCGCCAGGTCTGTGATGACCAGCCAGCGGCGCGCCCGTGCAGGCGTACGGTTATCATCCTGCGCGCTTGCGGCGTCGTCGACCTCGATAAAATAGGCGCCGGGCTGCAAAGCGCCAATGGCTTCGGCGATCGGGAAGACCGTGGTCACAGGCGTATTGAGATCACCGGCCGTGTCCATCTGACCATTCCAGATGCGCTCGGCCACCTCGAACGGGTTCTCGTCGCCGCCCAGCCACTCATACTCGCCCTCGCTCGCATTGAAGCCGGAGGTGATGGAGCGAAAGGCAAGCGCACGGTCGGTGATCCGCCAGAGACGAATGCTGACTTGATCCACATTGACGGTTTCAATCGCCAACCCGTCAGCCTCAAGACGCGGCAAGATGACCCCGTCGCCGACAATGCCGACATAGGCGGGCCTGTCACCGAAATCGATCTCGATGGTCTCGTCCTGGGGCAAAGCCTGGCCATCGGCCGCCGGCAAGCCGGCGCGCATCGTCAGCTGAACACTTTCCCCGAAACTCATCCCGCCCAGACACAGGGTCTGCCCCTCGGCCGACAGTGCGAGGCTCTCGCCGCTCTCCAGCGCGATATAGGACTGGTAGTCCGCTTCAGGGTCGAGCGGATGGGTGAAGCCAAGGCATACGCCCGGAGCCTCGCCCCCGACTTCAACGCGATAGCGCAGGAAGGCGAACTGACTGGCCTGCTCGGGCTGGGCGCGGGGCGCATCAACCGGCCGGGTTTCAAACGCCGGCCCGGTCTCATCCTCGCTGCCCGGAGAACAGGCGAACAGAAGGCTGGCGGCCAGCCCCATTGCGGTAAGTGCGCGCCGAAATGTCATGGAAAACCCTTTCCCGTCTTGGATGGGAGCTTAGGCTTTCCAGACCGGAATTGCAGCGCCTGGGAGACGAATATTCCGAGACAATCGAATCTATTGGGCAACGGCGCCAAATTGCGCCGGCTCAGTCATGTGTGTTTCTCAAACAATTCAAGACAATGGCCAAAGGGAGCCGGAAACGGATTCACACCATCGCCGCTAAACCTGGTGAGGACGCTGGATCACGCCCTGATCCTTAGCCGGACGGATGCCGGAATCGCGTCCCGCTGTATCCGGGCGCAGTCTGGTCTATGTCAGTGCTAAACAAGATTTGGAGCGTCCATGCTGGTTCAGCTTGAAAATCTGGAAAAAGCCTATGGCGATGGCGCAGATCGCCAGCGCGTGCTGCGCGGCGTCAGCCTGGACCTTGATCGCGGCGAGAGCCTGGCGATCACGGGCGAGTCCGGCTCGGGCAAAAGCACGCTGCTGCACCTGATCGGCCTGCTGGATGCGCCGGACGCCGGCCAGATCATCCTTGACGGAGACATCGTCTCGACCCTGAACGACACGGGTCGCGCCCAGCGCCGCCGTGAACAGATCGGTCTCGTCTTTCAGCAATTCAATCTGGCGCCCTCCCTGACCGTCGCCAGCAATATCGCGCTGCAGGCCCGGCTCGCCCGGCGTTTCGACCCCGCCTGGACCGCCAATCTTGTCGAACGTCTGGGCTTGTCAGACTTCCAGGCGCGATATCCCGAACAGCTATCGGGCGGCCAGCAACAACGCGTCGCCGTCGCGCGCGCCCTGGCGGCCAAACCGATGCTCGTCCTGGCGGACGAACCCACCGGCAATCTCGATGAAGAGACCAGCGCCCGCGTGCTGACCTTGATGCTTGAGCTCTGCGCGGACGCCGGCACGGCGTTGATCATGGCCACGCACTCCCTGCAAGCGGCCGATCAGGCGTCGCGCCGCGTTCACCTGTCGCGGGGGCGGCTGTCGTGATCCGCACGGTTCTGCTGACGCTTGTGTCGCACTGGCGGCGCAAGCCCGGCCAGCTGGCGACCTTGCTGATCGGGCTGAGCCTCGCCACCGCGCTCTGGACCAGCGTTCAGGCGATCAACGCCGAAGCGCGCGCCAGCTATGACCAGGCCAGCGCGACATTGGGCGGCGGCGCGCTGATCGTGCTCACCGCCGAGACCGGCCCTCTTCCGCTCGACATCTGGGTTCGGCTGCGCCGGGACGGCTGGGCCGCCACCCCGGTCATCGAAGGGGTTCTGACCGTTGGAGAAGCGGCGCTGACGCTTCGGGGCGTGGAGCCCCTAAGCGCTGTGGGTCGGCAAGACGCCCCCATGGGCGGGGGCGGGATCGGGCTTGAGTTTCTGACAAGGCCGGGCGTTTTACTGGCCGCTCCGGAAACCGCCCGCCAGCTTGATGCGTCCGGGCTGGATTTGCCGCCTGTGGCCGCGCGCGCCGAAATCGCACGCGGGGAGATCATCACCGACATCGCCGTGGCGGCGCGATTGCTGGGGCGCGGCGATCAGATCGACGCCGTGCTGATTGATCCGGCCGCGCGTCCCGGACAGACGCCCTTGGCCGTGCTGGCGCCCGAGCTGAACAGCGCTACCCAAGCCCCGACCGGAGAGGTCTCGCGCCTGACCGGGAGTTTTCACCTCAACCTCACCGCTTTCGGCCTGTTATCCTTCGCCGTGGGATTGTTCATAGTCTACGCGGCGATCGGGCTGAGTTTCGAGCAACGGCGCGCCATGCTGAGAACGCTGCGCGCGCTCGGCGCGCCGGTCTCCACCCTGGTCGTCGCCCTTTTGATCGAGGTTATGGTCTTCGCGCTGATCGCCGGCGCCGCCGGCGTGGCGCTGGGCTATGGGGTGGCGAGCGCGCTCTTGCCCGACGTGGCCGCCACGCTGCGCGGCCTGTATGGCGCCAGCGTGCCCGGAGTGCTGACGATCCGGCCCGCATGGTGGCTGTCGGGTTTCGCCATCGCTGTGATCGGCGCTTTGGCAGCGACGGCGCAATCGCTTGTCAAAGCCGCGCGCCTGCCCTTGCTGGCGTCTGGACAACCGCGCGCCTGGGCTCTCGCTTCCGCCCGGTCCTACCAGGTCCAGGCTCTTAGCGCAGGGGCATGTTTCATCGCGGCCGCGATCCTGTCGACCCTCGCGTCAGGGGTGGTGGCGGGGTTCGCATTGATGGCGGGCTTGCTGTTTGGAGCGGCGCTCTTGCTGCCTCCGGCCCTGGCGCTGGCGCTCAGCGGCGCCCAGCGGCTGGTCCGCGGTCCTGTGGCGGAGTGGTTCATCGCCGACACACGCCAGCAACTGCCGGGACTTTCAATGGCGTTGATGGCGCTCATGCTGGCGCTGGCGGCGAATATCGGCGTCGGCACGATGGTGTCGAGCTTTCGTCTGACGTTCGAGGGCTGGCTCGACCAGCGCTTGGCGGCCGAGCTCTATGTCACCACACGCGACGACGCCCAGTCCGAGGCGGTTCGCGCGTTTCTGGAGACGTGCAGCGATGCGGTGCTGCCGATCTGGAGCGCCGACGCCAATATAGAGAACCAGCACGGCGAGGTGTTCGGGGTGGTCGATCACGCCACGTATCGGGATCACTGGCCGCTCTTGCTGTCAGCGCCGAACGCCTGGGATGTAGTGATGGCGGGCGAGGGGGTGTTGCTCAACGAGCAAAGCTGGCGGCGGTCGGGCCTTGAGTTGGGAGAGCCAGTGCGCGTTGGCGCCGGACCGGCTCTGCCGCTGGCCGGTGTGTACACCGATTACGGCAATCCCAACGCGCAAGCGATCATCGCTCTGGACCGGTTGACGGCGCGCTATGGCGATACGGTTTCGCGCCTGCGTTACGGCGTCCGGATCGCCCCCGATCAGGCCAGTGCGCTGAGCGAGGATCTCTTGGCCAGGTTTGACCTGCCCGCCAATGGCGTCATCGACCAGGCGAGCGTGAAACGCTTCTCATTGTCGGTGTTCGAGCGCACCTTCGCCATCACAGCCGCGCTCAATGTTTTGACGCTGTCGGTCGCCGCGTTCGCCATGTTCGCCAGCCTGACCACGCTGGCCGCCATGCGCCTGCCCCAGCTGGCTCCGCTCTGGGCGTTGGGCCTGACGCGCACCCGGCTCGCCCAGCTAGAGCTGTTGCGGGCGCTGGTGCTGGCGCTGCTGACCTTCCTGATCGCCCTGCCTACCGGGCTGGTTCTGGCCTGGGCGCTGTTGGCGGTGGTGAATGTGGAAGCGTTCGGCTGGCGGCTTCCCATGCATCTGTTCGCAGGCGATTGGCTGCGGCTGGCGGGTCTGGCGGCGCTGGCCGCCCTTCTGGCCGCCGCCTGGCCCGCGCGCGCGCTGGCGACGCGGTCGCCACGCGCCTTTTTGCAAACCTTCACCCAGGAGCGCTGAGCCATGATGCGCCCCCTCGCCATCGCCCTGACTCTCATCGCCGCCCTGACAGCCACGCTGACCAGCATCGCGTCCGGCCAGGGTTTCGCCGGTCTGGGCGCCGCCTCAGACGCGTTCGCAGCGCCGGAACCCGGCCGAGCGTTTGACTTTCCAGCCGATCACGGACCGCACCCCGACTACCGGATCGAGTGGTGGTATCTGACAGCCGTGCTCGAAGATGAGGACGGCGCGCAATACGGCGCGCAATGGACGCTGTTTCGCACCGCGCTGTCGCCGCTTGAAGGCGAAGGCTGGGAGTCGCCACAGCTGTGGATGGGCCATGCCGCCATCACCACCCCTGACGCGCATCACCATGCCGAACGCCTGGCGCGCGGCGGCTTGGGCGTCGCCGGCGTCGAGATCGCCCCTTTCCGCGCCCATATCGATGAATGGGCCATGCAGAGCGCTCCTCAAAGACTGGCGCCCGGAGCGGATGCGCTGTCCGCGCTCGATCTGAGCGCACGCGGCGAGGACTTCGCCTATGCGCTGGAGCTGGATGCAAATGGCCCGCTTGTGTTTCACGGCGAGGCGGGCTTTTCGGTCAAATCCGCCAGTGGTCAGGCGAGTTACTATTACTCCCAGCCCTTTTACGACGTCCGCGGAACGCTGCAGCTGCCGCACGGCGAGGTCACAGTCACCGGTCAGGCCTGGCTGGACCGCGAATACGCGTCCCAGCCCCTGGCCGAAACCCAGACAGGCTGGGACTGGGTCTCTCTGCACCTGGACACGGGTGAGAAGCTCATGGGCTTCCAGTTGCGTCAATCTGATGGCGCCGTCTACACCTCGGCCAGCTGGATTTCGCCCGACGGCGCGCTCACCGCGTTCGAGGACGGCGCCCTGACCCTCACCGCACTTGAAACGGCGCGCATTCGCGGACGCGACATACCCGTGCGCTGGCGCGTGCAGCTGCCGTCACGCGCACTGGATGTGGAGGTCACAGCCGTCAATCCATCGAGCTGGATGCCGACCCAGTTTCCCTATTGGGAAGGACCGGTGACGATCCGGGGCAGTCATGGCGGCCGCGGCTATCTGGAAATGACTGGATACGAACCAGACGACTAAAGCCGTTCTATCGCCATCGCCGCGCCGACGCCGGACCCTCCATGGGTGACGACCAGACCCAGCGCGCCATCCTGACGAGCGAGTCCAGAGAGCGCGGTTGCAGCGAGAATCGCTCCGGACGCGCCCATGGGATGGCCCATGGCCAGATGTCCGCCCTCCGGATTGACCCGATCCATGTCAGGCGCGTAATCGCGTTCGAATTTGAGCGGCGGGGCGGCGAACGCCTCCATGAACTCGATCCGGTCGAAATCAGAGAGCGACAGACCGGACTGGCTGAGCAAAGCGTCCATGGCGTCAAAACCCGACGTCAGCTGCAGCACTGGATCACCGGTCACCTCGCTGATCGCAAGAATACGCGCCTTGGGCTTCAGACCCGCAGCCTCTCCGGCCGCCTTCGACCCTATCAGTGCGAGCGCCGCGCCGTCGCAGGGCGGCGGACAGTTGGCGGCCGAGTGGACATGGCGGATCTCCGACACTTCAGGCCGGTTCTCCAGCATCAGGGCGTCAAAGCCTGTCGCGCCAAGACCTGTGAAGGCTGGCTCCATCTTCGCGAGCGTTTCAACAGTCGTGTCCGGTCGCACCGGCTCGTCATGATCAAGCACGACTTCTGCACTTGCCACGGGCACAATCTCTTCGAGTCGGCCGCGCTCGAACGCGGCGGCGGCGCGCTGATGAGAACGGGCCGTGACTGTGTCGAGATCGGCCTTCTGAAAGCCTTCCCGCGTCGCCATCAGATCGGCCGAGAGCGCCACGGGGACATAGCGCAGAGCGCGCGCAGTCTCGGGGTCGGCGTAGTAAAAAGCCTGATCGCCCATAAACGGCACCCGGCTCATCATCTCGACCCCGCCGGCAAGGCGCAGCCGGTCATCGCCCGCACTCCGCGCCTCGTCGGCCGCGATCCGTATTGCGGTCAGACCAGAGACGCAGAAATTGTTGATCGTCAGAGCGCGCATGCTGGCCGGCAAATCAGCATGCAAGCGGGAAACAAGAGCGAGATGACCGCCCTGGGCGCCGACCTGTCCGACGCTTCCAAGTATGAGCGAGGCCGCGCGCGCAACTTCATCACGCCCGTTGCGAGCGCCCAGAGCGTCGATCAGTTTTCCCACAAGCGCATGGGGCGTGTGGCTGGCCAGGGCTCCTGAGCTCTTCGCCTTGCCACGCGGCGTACGCACTGCGTCGTAAAGATAGATGTCCAAGCTTGGCGCTCCGTTAAGTTCCGATGATGAGACAGGCGCTTGCGGTGGTCGAACCGCCGACATTGAAGGTCGCCACCGTGCGCGCGCCATCCACCTGCATATCCCCGGCAGCGCCGCGCGTCTGAAGCGCCGCATCCAACGCCATGCGCACGCCGGTCGCCCCGACCGGATGACCGAGTCCGATCAGCCCGCCGGAGGGATTGAAAGGCAGCGTCCCGCCGTGTGCGACGGCGCCGTCTTCGATCGCTTTCCAGGCCTCGCCGGGCGCGGCCAATCCGAAATGCTCGATCGCCATGTATTCGGTGACCGAAAAACAGTCATGGGTCTCGACCGCGTCAAGCTCGGACGGGCCTGACAAGCCCGCCCGCCCATAGGCGTCGGTAATCGCCTTCCGGACCCAGGGGAACATATAGCCCTCTCCCCCGGCGCTCTCTTCGAGTTTGGACGCTAACAGGAGCGGCGCGGTGGTGTGGCCCCAGCCCCTGATCCGCGGCAGATCCTCAAGCGAGAGCCCCCGTTCAGACGCATACTCGCGCGCGACGTCTTCGGAGGCGAGAAAGATCACCGCCGCCCCGTCGGTAACCTGGCCGCAATCGGACTTGCGCATGCGGCCTTCGATGACGGGATTGGCCTCATCATCCTGGGAGAAGCTGTCCGGCCCGAAGGTCCAGTCTCGAGTCTGGGCGTTGGGGTTCTTCCTGGCGTTGTCGAAATTGATCCGCGAGATCTCGGCGAGATGCGCGGGGTCGAGCCCGTAGCGCCGGTCGTATTCTTCGGCGAGGTCAGAGAACATGGACGGCCATAGATAGCGCGCGCCCTGGGCTTCGCGCCCGGCCCAGGCCGCCGCGCCCAGATTCTCCGCCGCGACCTGACCTGGCACATTGCGCATCAGTTCAACACCAATCACCGCGGCCAGGCCGTACCGCCCCGCCTCGATATCGGCGCTGGCGGCAAAGATCGCCATTGATCCCGACGCGCAGGCTGCTTCGTGCCGGCTGGTCGGCAGGCCGGAGAAGGCCGGATGGATATGCGCCGCCATTCCGCCCAGCAGCCCCTGCCCGCAGAACAGCTCAGCAGCGAAATTGCCGATATGAATGACCTCGACCGCTTCAGCGTCGAGACGCGCGTCATCGAGCGCCCGCAAAGTGGTCTCGCTCATCAGCTCGAACAGGCCCTTGTTGTCGCGGGTCCAGTTCTTCGCAAAATCGCTCTGCGCGCCGCCGAGAATATAGACGCTCATGCTGGTTCCGCCTCCGCCATCTCCCGGAGTTTCCAGCGCAGAATCTTGTTCATGGCGTTGCGCGGCAGAGCCTCGACGAGCACGAGTTTCTCGGGAAGCTTGTATTTGGCGATGTCCTTGGCGGTGAGCCAGTCGATCACCTCTTCAAGGCTTGCTGTCTCACCATCCTTGACGACCACCGCCACCCAGATGCGCTCGCCCATGACTTCGTCAGGCATGCCGAACACCGCGGCCTCGACGATCTTGGGATGGCCATCGAGCAAGGTATCAAGTTCGGCGGCTGATACGTTGACCCCGCCCCGGATGATGATGTCCTTGGCGCGACCTTTGAAGACCAGAAAATTCTCGTCTTCCGGTGCGATCATGAACAAGTCTCCGGTACGGAAATAGCCCTCGGAATCAAAGACCTCGTCGCGCGCCTCACCCGTATCGCCGTAATAGCCCTCAAACACCGCCGGCCCTTTGACCAGCAACTCGCCCTCCTCGCCGGGCTGATCGACCGGTTTGCCTGTCTCCAGAGAGACCAGCTTGGTCTGCAAACGCTCATGCATGCGGTTCGAGAAATCAGCGCCGGGATGGCCGAAGCGCGGGAACCAGCTGGCCCGTTTGGCCGGCTCTGGAGCCTCCCGGGGGCCTGACGCCAGCGACACGCCCTCGTTCGAACCGAACAGGTTGACGATCTCCACACCGCGATCTTTCCAGCCCGCAACCATAAACTCCGATAGCGGGGCCGAACCCGACCCGATCACGCGCAGCTTGGACAGGTCGAACTGGTCCAAGAGATCGCCTTGCTTGAGCAGGAGGGTCAGCACGGCCGGGGGCGCAATGGTGGCGGTGATTTCTTCCTCGGCAAGCTGGGCTAAAAACACGGGCAGCTCGAAGGGGTGGTGAAGCACCAGCACCCCCCCGCTCAGAAGCCAGCTGGCGAACATGCCCCCAATAGCGGCCATATTGGTCAGCGGGAACGGGTTGAGCAGACGCTCGCCAGGCTGCACCGCCATCGCGTCAAAGGTCGCCGGCGCAATGGCGAGCCAGTGGTTATGAGACCGCGGCACGCCCTTGGGCGTTCCGGTCGTGCCTGAAGTCCAGGCGATGGTGAAGGCGTCGTTGGCCTCTCCCTCTTGCTTTGAGGCGGCGCCGAACACGCCCAGCGGCCCCTTTCGCAGAGAGACGGACGCAGCTTCGGCGTTCAGGTCCACAAGACCGTCCACCCCTGCATCCGGCCCGATGGCGAACACGATCACGCCGGCGCCTGCAACGTCACGGCAAGCTTTGGCGAGATGGCGGTCCTTGAACCGGCTCGCGGCGATCACGGCCTTGGGATTGACCGCCTTGATCACGTATCCCAGCTCATAGCCCGCGTATTGCACCGGCAGCGGCGAGACGACGACGCCGATTTTCGCCGCAGCGAGATACACTGCGACCGCCTCGACAATGTTAGGGCATTGCATGACCACGACGTCGGAACGCCGCAGCCCCGCCTGCGTGAAGACAGCGGCGTAGCGTTCGGTCAGGTCGGACAGCTGCCGCCAATCAAACCGTTTGGGGCTATCGCCGAGAAAGGTCTCGCGATCAGGCGGATCCACGGTCGCCGGGGCGCCGGGACGCGCCTTCGCCACCCGCGTAAAAAGGTCGTAGAACGTTTCCCGCCCCCACCATCCCTTCCGGGTATAGGCGGCGATCTTCTTGGCCGACGCGAGCTTCATCGCTGTCGTCTCCTCCCCTGTTCACACAAAAGCGCGCGCGGTCTTTTTTTGGTCTCTCGCCAGCCGCGCGGCCGTCTTGGCGGGTTGTCAGACCCAGCCCATCTCCGATCCCGGCACCCAGGTGGAGTGAAAGCCCGCCGGCACGCGCACAGGCAGCTTGACCCGCGCGATGGGGCCGGCCTCGATATCGGCGGCGTCGATGACATGGATTTCCGAGCGGCCCTCGGCTTCGTTTGACACGAAGCTGACGAGATAGCCGTCATCTTCCTCGCCCGTTCCGTTCAGGCGTGGAGCGAAGGGACTCTCCGAACCGTACCAGCCGTCTTCAAAGCGCAGGCTCTGCGATCGCCCGGTGCGGGTGTCGTATTTGATCAGGCCGTCAAACACCATGGTCTCGCGATCCGTCGGGATCGAGACATGGTAGGAATACCGCGAGGGCACGCCCTGAACGTCCATATTGATGGTCGGAAATTCCGCATTGCGGTCGTCGAGCCATTCTTCCTTGGTCTCGCCGGTCTTCAGATTAAACTTCCAGCGATGGAAACGCGCCTTGAGCAGCAAGAAGGCCATCATCCGCGCATACTGGCCGCGGCCGGGCTGACTGTCCGGACACGGATCGGTGACCCGGCACCCTTCCATGATCAGCCAGTCGCCGTCCTCATAGGCGTTGGTGACGTGATAGATGTATCCCGGTTCAGCCTCGAACCAGCGAACATCCTCAGCCGAGCCATAGCGCGGGATCACCGCGAAGCGCGAAGGAATGTCCTCGTAGAACGTCACCTTGTGCAGCCCGCGGGTCTTGAGAAGTTCAGGGTCCCAGAACAGCGGCAGGTCGTGCAAGATGGCGTAATTCTTCGACAGTGCCATGTCGTGGGGCAGGCGCGGGCCCGGCACGTCGATTTCCACCGTGCTCATCCGCCCGTCCGGGCTGACCACGTGATAGGTCATGTAAGGCGGCTTGGTGTTGTAGTCGAAGAAGAACATCTCACCCGTTTCCGGGTCGGTCTTGGCGTGCGCCGAAACCTGACGCTGGAGCTGACCGCCGAAGGTCTGCGGTCCAAGCGTCTCGCCGGTGGCCGGATCGATACGCACCGGAACCCCCGCCTGATACCAAAGCGCGAGCACCTCGCCATTATGAACGATGAGATCGGTGTTTGAGCTGTCCTTCAGCCAACCGTCAGAGCCCGCGCCGGGAGGCGCGTTCGGATCAGGGTGGCCCATGTAACCGGGCCATTGCTCGCGCCCGGCCTCTGCGTTCAGCTTGAAATGGTCGGTTTGCACATAGCGCGACCGATAGCTCGCCTTGCCGTCCTTGAAAGCGACGGTGTGCACCATGCCGTCGCCGTCAAACCAGTGATGCTTGGACGCCGGAGGGTAGGCCTGGTTGGGTCCGTTGCGCATATAGGCGCCGCACAGATCAGCCGGTATTTCGCCGATCACATCCAGGTCTTCAGCCGTGGTTTCGCTCTTCACAGGCGCATAGAGCCCCCGCAAATAGGGATTGTCCACATCGACCAGCCAGGCCGGAGCGTCACGCTCGAGGCGCGGAAAATCTTTACGGCTTGGGGCGTTCATGAGCTTGTCTCCTGTCTTGAAGCAAACCACCAAACGCAGGAACGTCGGCGGCGTATTCGTGTACGAGGCGCGCGATAATGTCTTTGACCGGCTCGATCGCGTTGACCGCGCCAACCCCCTGGCCGGCGGACCACACATCCTTCCAGCCCTTCAGGATTTTGGAGGGGTCATCGAACTGGACACGGCCTTTCTTGGGCAGGTCGTCCGGATCGAGTCCGGCCCTGCGCAGGCTCTCTTTCAGCCAGCTGGCCGGCACGCCCGTCATGCAGTCTGAGACCACCAGGTCGGTCGCGTCCGCAGCGACCACCATCGCCTTGTACGCGTCAGCCGCCAGGCTCTCCTCAGCCGGGATAAAAGCCGTGCCCATATAGGCGAGGTCGGCGCCCAGCGCCTCGACCGAAGCGACGCCGCGCCCGGTTGATATCGCCCCGCCGACCGCGATCGGGCCTTCGAAAAATCCGCGCACCGCTTCCACAAATGCATTGGCCGCGAGAAATCCGGTATGGCCGCCAGCACCGGACGAGACGAGGACAAGCCCGTCCGCGCCCGCCAGCGCGGCCTTGCGGGCGAACGCGACCGAGTTGACGTCAGCGAACACCGTGCCGCCATACCCGTGGACAGCCTCGACCACGCGCTGAGGCCCGCCCAGCGCAGTGATCACGAGCGGCGGGCGATAGGTTTTCACGAGCTCCAGCTCCGCCTCGAAGCGCGGATAGCTCGAATGGGTGATCATGTTGAACGCCCAGGGCGCATCGTCCGGGCCAAGGGCGCCGGAAATCTCGCTCATCCAGGCGTCAAGATCCTCGATGGTGCGGCAATTTGGACCGGGAAAGGCGCCGATCATCCCGGCCCTGCAGGCGTTGATCACAAGCGCCGGCCCGGAAATCAGGAACATCGGCGCGCACACCGCAGGCAGGCGCAGATTGCGCGTGAGCGTTTCAGATAGCCGCGTCATCGTCCTCTCCGCATCCGGTCCCGAACGGGCCAAACCGTGTGTCACTTTGTTAGTGAAACTCACCCTATAGACCGAGACCCTTGCTGACAAGAGGCGTAGAGCGCCACTTGTCGGCTCTGGCGTGATCGGGTCTATTCCCAACCATGCCAGTGACACTGAAAAGGATGATCCAGAACAATCCGGTCTCGCACGCCATCGACGTGGTCGGGGAAGCCTGGACCATGCTCATCCTGCGAGAGGCGTTTCGCGGCGTGCGCCAGTTCGAAGACTGGCTCTCGCGCCTCACCATCGCCCGCTCGGTGCTGGCGCGCCGCCTGAAGACCATGACGGAGGCCGGACTGCTCGAAGCCAGGCTCTATCAGACCCGGCCGGAGCGTTACGAATATCTACTCACGGAAATGGGCCGAGACCTGTTCGGCGTCGCGGTCATGCTGACGTTGTGGGAACAGGACTGGTCACCGCGCGCCGATCCAGCGCGCGCGGTCCGTTTCGTGCGCCGCTCCAGCGATGACGAAGTGCGTCCCATCATGTCCGGCGCCGACCCGACCCGGGCGCTCTCGCCCCATGACGTCATGCCCACGCCCGGACCGAACCCTGACTTCGCCCCCCGCATGAAGACGATGCGCCGCCGTCGCGTCCAGCCCGCCCAGCGCGGCGCGTCCGGGCCGATCGAGCTTGGTGTAGAATTGTTCGGGGATTATTGGACCAATCTGGTCCTCGCTGCGGCTTTCTACCGTATCCGGCGCTATGACGAGTTCCTCTCCAATCTGGACATATCCACCAGCGTTCTGGCGGACAGATTAAACGCCATGGTTGGCCACGGCATTTTGGAAAAGCGACGCTATCGCACCCGGCCCGAGCGCTTTGAGTATGTGCTGACCGAACGCGGCCTGGCGCTTTACCCGCTCGTGCTCGCTTTCTTCGCCTGGGGCCAGCGCTGGCTATGCCCGGAAGAAACAGCGCCGGTGATTCTGGTCGACCGCGTGAGCGGAGCGCCGGTCCTGCCACGCCTGACCGATGCGGTTACCGGCGAGGTGATCGATCCCCGCAGGGTCAGAGCCGCCCCCGCGCGCACGCATGCAGACCGCACCCGGGCGGCAAGCGGCTAGTCCAAACGAAACGGGCGCGAACCATTTCTGATTCGCGCCCGCCTCATCCCTACACGCTCCGCGGGTCAGCCGCCGAAGCGAACACGCAAGCTCGCGCCCCATGTGCGCGGCGGCGCGAACACATTAAAGCCGATCCCGTTGTTCTTGATGATATGAAGCGGGTAGGTCTCGTCGCCGAGATTCTTCGCCCACAGCGCGACTTCCCATCGCTCGTCATTGGGCTGCCAGGACAGCCGCGCGTCGACGGTCGAGTAAGAATCCACCAGCACTTCGGGATTATTCGACGGATCGAAGAAGTACTCGCCCGTATGCTGATAGTCCGTCCGCAGACGTGCATAGCCGGGTCCGATCGGCGCATCGAGCTGAGCGAACACGGTGTACTTGTTCTCCGGCGCCCGGGTGAGCTGATTGCCGTTATAGGGCAGAACACCGATTGCAGACTGGGCGTCGGACACATACTCCGCATCCAGATAGGCATAGGTGCCCCCGACCATGAAGTTATCGGTCAGGCGCGCCTGGGTCTCGATCTCGACACCGAAAATCTCGGCATCTGCGTTCGAGGTCACCAGCGCCAAGCCAAGCAGCTCGTAGACCTGCAGATCCTGGTAATCGGTGAAGAAGGCGGAGCCGTTCAGGATGAACCGGCCATTGTTCCAGTTGGTCTTCAACCCGATCTCGAAATTATCGAGGATCTCCGGATCTAGCGGCGTGCTTGCCTGGACCGCGTTCTGAGCCTGGCTGGGATACAGGCCCGACTTATAACCCCGGTCATAGCTGGCATAGGCGAGTATGTTGTCATTCGGACGCCAATCCGCAGCAAGACGCCAGGTCGGCTCGGTCCAGCTCTCTTCGCCGGTCACGCCGCCCGGAAAGGCCACCCCGAGCGGGGGCGGGCCGAGCGGAATCCCCGGAAAGGGACCGCCCGGCGTGTCATTGTCGATGCCCCGCGCAAGGATTTCCTTGGAATCCCAGGTCAAGCGCACACCGCCCGTCAGATTGACGGTTTCGGTTACGGGCCAGGTCATCTGGGCGAAACCTGCGACACTCTGATTGGTTGCGTTCTGGGTGAACGTCACGTCTCCGCCGACAAAAGACGGGAAGGGCGGCAGAGCGTCCACCACGAAGTTCTCGGAGCGGTTCACGTCCTCGTGGAAGAGGAACAGTCCCGCCACCCATGACACGCCGGAATCGTTATTCGACGTAAAGCGGAACTCCTGAGTGAACTGGTCTGAATCCTCGTCGGCCCGGTCTTCGACCAGCAGAACATAAGGCGGCGTGGGCAGACCGCCGAGATCGTCGAACCAGGAGAAATCTGTCGCCCGCCAGCTCGACAGAGAGGTGAACGTGAACGCGTCACGTTCGACATCGAACCGGGCCTGGGCGCCGTAAGTGTTGCGCTCCTGGAACGTGTTTGGACTGGAGAAGCTCTCGCGTTCGTCAAGACCGCTGCGCAAGGCGCCGATCAGGGCCACAAGCGGCGGAGCGGTGTTTGGACCGGCGACCGGAATGCGCGCCTGACCATCCGTCTCGTCGCGAGAGACGTCGATCTGGAACAATCCGCTCACCGGACCATTCTCGAAACTGATCGCGCCACGTCCACCGATCGTTCTGGCGCCTTGCAGGTCCTGGCCGGTCACTGCGTTTTCTGCATAGCCGGCATGGTCGTGGTAGAGCAGAGCGATACGTCCCGCCACGCCCTCACCGATTGCGCCATTGGCCACACCTGTGAGCTGGATGTCCTCGTACTCGCCATATCCGACGGTCACTTCGGTGAAAGGATCGTCGCCGTCGGGCTTGGCGGTGATGATGTTGACCGCACCGCCCGCTGCATTCCGACCATAGAGCGTGCCTTGCGGTCCGCGCAGAACCTCGACGCGCTCCAGATCAAAGAAGCTGATCGCCCCGCCGCCGGCGCGTCCGATATAGACTTCATCGATGGAGACCGCGACAGAAGGGTCGCCCGCAGCGCTGTCAGACGTCGAGCCCACGCCGCGGATATAAAGCTGGGGCTCGCCGATATTGAATTCGCTCATGGTGAAGCCGGGCGTACGGTCGGCTATGCCCCCAATCCCCTCGATCGCGCTGCCGCGCAGCGCCTCTTCGTCGAACGCGCTGACCGCAATCGGCACGTCCTGAATGGATTGGGCCCGACGCTGGGCCGTAATGGTGATGATGTCTGAGCTTTCGACCTGGGCCAGAGCGACCTCTCCGGCCAAAAGCGAGAGAACGAGCGCGGACGCGCCCATTAAGGCGTTGCTGCGATGAGCCATTGTGTTTCCTCCCCTGCTGACCCGCCTGTTTTTCTTTGTCCGGCGGACATGCAGGGAGGATGATAACTTCAATAAACAAACTGACTCAAGGCGACTTTTATAGTGATACTGACTTGGGTGGTCGATTCACCCTGCCTTTCGGCGCGTTTGCACCACCCGGAAACGCGGCGCGACGAAGGCGAGATCGGTCAGGCTGGCGTTGCCGGCCGGGTTCAGTCCGGTGACGTGATAGTCTGAATAGGCCGCCATGAAATTGACCGGCATGCCGCCGTCTATGTTCACGCTGACCGAGGCGCCGGCCGCGATGTAAGCGGGCAGAGCCTTCTCAATGAAGTCCTCATCGGTCGAGTAAAGATACGAAGAGATCGCGCCGCGGCTCCGGGCCTGGCGAGTGGCGCGTTCCACACCCTCCTCGGCGGTCTCGACCGGGATGACGAAACCGATCGGGCCAAAACGCTCCTCCCCGTAGAAATCCTCGTTGTCAGGCTCGCTTTCGATGAGGACCGGGCTGCACGTGCGCGCATCAGGGTAATCGGGATTGGCGACCGGAGAGGCGCGGCGCAGAATCCGCCCCTCGCGTTCACCGCGTGCGGTCATCTCCTCGACATTGCCAAGCGTGCTTTCAGCCTGAACCGTGGCGCAAACAGCCGAACCGGTGGCGTTGTCGCCGGCAATCCGGTCAATGGCCGAGACAAGGATCTGCACTGCCTCCTCATAGGCGATGACCCGGTCGCCGGATCGCACGCCGGAGCGGGGTATGAAATAGTTCTGCGGGGCGGTGCACATCTGACTTGAGAACGAACTCATGGCGCGCACCACCGCGCCTGCGGCCTTTTCAAAATCCTGCGCCGAGTGAAACACCACAGAATTGCAGCCTGCCGTCTCGGTGAAGACCAGACGGTCCCCGGCGTTCTGTTCGATCCAGGTCCCGAATCGCTGAGAGCCGGTATAGTCGATGATCCGGCAATCGGGATGTGAGATCAGCTCCTTGGTCACCGGATGATCCGGGCTGTCCGTCGCGAGCAGGACAAGATTGGGATCAAAACCTGCGCGCTCCAGCACCCGGCGGCAAGTCGCGACCGCCATTGCAGTGGGCAGGATGGAGCTGGGGTGAGGTTTGAGGATCGCCGCGTTGCCGGTCATCAAATTGGCCGTCAGAGCCGGATAGGCGTTCCACAACGGAAAGGTCGCGCAGCACACGATGGCGGCGGGGCCAAGCGGGACCCGGTGATACCGCTTGTCCAGCGTGACCGGCTCCGGATCCAGAAAGCGCTTGGTCCAGCGCGCCGTATCGGGCACGTCCATCTGGGCCTTATAGCCATAGACCAGCGCCTCGAGCCCGCGGTCCAGTGCGTTGGCGCCCGACCCGGAGAACGCCATGACGAACCCCTGCCCGGCTGTGTGCATGGTGGCGTGTGCGGTCTCGAACGTGTCCTTCTCTAGCTCGAACAGCATTTCAATCAGCACATCCGCACGTGTATCCGGGCTCGTTGCGGCCCAGCTCCCCATGGCGGCGCGCGCCGCCTTGATCAGCGCATCCGGATCACAACGCAGATAGTCAATGCCCAGCGGTTTGCGCGTGTAAGGTGATATCTCCGCCTCACCCACCCGGCCAATCTCGCCAGGCTGGTCGAGTTCAAAGGGTTTCCCCAGCCGCGCCTGAAACCGCTCCTCGCCAAGTCGCGGCGCCGCCTCGCCGTGCAACTTTTTCGATGGGCTTTCCTTGAAGGGGCTGAACTGGTCTCGAAGCCGGACCGCCTCCAGAGCAGCTTCGAGGACCTTGCGGCGATCTGAGCGCGTCTGAGTGGCGGGTGCGGTCATTTAAGGTCTCTCCGGTCAGGCTGAAGGCGCCGCAAGTCACGGCGTTTGCACTTGTAAGCCAATAGAGTATCGTTATCAAAGTTACTTGCGCAAGGGTGACTCCGCGCGCTTAACCAGATCGGGAGACGACATGAAGATCGCAGTGGCGGGCGTGGGCATGACGGCGCTTGGCAAACATGAAGCCCGGTCAATCAAGGACCTGGTGCGCGAAGCGGTCCTAGCGGCGCTGACCGATGCGGGGGTCGCGACGGGCCAGATCGAGGCGGCGCTGTTCTCAAACACGCGACAGCCCATCCTTGAGGGACAGAACGCTGTTCGCGGACAAATCGCGCTCGCCCCGCTCGGGCTCGATACGATCCCGATCGTCAATGTAGAGAACGCGTGCGCCTCGGGCTCCTCGGCCGTGGCGATGGGCGCGGACATGATCCGGGCCGGACGCGCACAGACCGTTCTGGTCGTGGGCGCCGAGAAGATGGTCTATCGCGACCGCGACGAGCTGGTGATGAAGGCGTTCCGCGGCGGAACCGATGTGGAGCGCATTGAGGAGACCGCCGCACGCATGGCGGCTTGCGGCGCAACGCTCCTGCCTGCGGATTATACGCCCGCGACCCGGCGCAGCTTCTTCATGGATATTTACGCCGGGCTGGCGCGGCTCCACATGGAACGCTTCGGCACAACGCCTGAGCAAATCGCTTACGCCGCCGCGAAAAACCATACCAACGCCGTGCGCAATCCGCGCGCCCAGTATGGGGGCGAGACCAGCCCCGCCCAGGTGCTGGCCGACAAACCGGTTGTCTGGCCGCTGACCCGTCTGATGTGCGCGCCCATATCTGATGGCGCAGCGGCGCTTGTCCTGCGCCCGGCGCGTGAAGCTGGTCAACGCGGCGTCACACTGGCCGGGACGGGCTGGACCAGCGCTTCGGACCGGACGCTGGAGGATTACGACAATCATCTGGGCCGCCGCGCCGCGCTCAAGGCCTATGAGGCGGCGGGCATTGGACCCGAAGAGATCGATCTCGCCGAAGTGCACGACGCTACAAGCTTCGCCGAACTTCTTCAGATTGAAAACCTGGGGCTGTGTCCGCGCGGTGAAGGCGGGGCGTTCACCGCTTCCGGCGCCACCGCTCGCAACGGACGGATTCCCGTCAACGTCTCCGGCGGTCTCGTCGCCAAAGGCCATCCGGTCGGCGCCACAGGCGTGGTCCAGATCTGCGAGCTGGTCGAGCAATTGCGCGGGGAGGCCGGCGCCCTTCAGGTCGAAGGCGCGCGCGTCGCCGTCGCCGAGAATGGCGGGGGCTTTCTCGGCGTCGAGGAGGCCGCAACGCTCGTAACGGTGCTGACGCGATGAGTCTGGACCTCAATTCCGCTCCCGTCGCCGACGCCATCGACCGGCTCGGCCGCAATCCCGACCGCATCTCGACGACCTGCTATGATGCTGATGCGCGCAAGATCTCCGAGATCACCGCGGGAGACCTGTTGATTGCTGCGCGTTCCGCTGCAGCCATTATCGACCAGCGCACGCCCAAAGGTGGCCGCGTCGCGATCGCAGCGGGCAACTCGATCGACCATCTCTGCGTCTGGCTTGGCGTGCAGATCTCTGGCCGAATCTGGGTCCCTCTTGGGCTGTCGAACGGGCCTGAAGCCACGGCGCACGCCCTGTCGCTCGCGCGCCCAGACCTTGTCTGCGCCGACCCGGCCGGAGCGCGCCTTCTTGAAACGGCGGGCGCAGAGAACCCGCTCGCGCTTGACGCGCTGGGCGCGGACACGGCGCGCTTCGAAGCGCTGTACGCCAGCGGCGCGCAAACCATGGCGATCAAGTTCACGGGCGGCTCGACCGGCCGTCCCAAAGCCGTCGTCCAGTCGTGTCGCTCGGTCATGGCCAACCGAATCAACATGGCTGACCGGTTCCCGCTCGCCTCTGATGACGTTGTCCTGGCCAGCGCGCCGCTCACCCATGGCTCTTCGCACTTCATCCTGCCCGCCCTCGCCGCTGGCGCGCGCCTGGTGCTGGTTGATCGCGCATCTCCGGCCGCGCTCGCCCGGATCATGGCCAAAGAAGGCGTGACCACCGGT